>CAZRIL010000067.1:0-27930 GCA_964600115.1 uncultured Chthoniobacter sp.
CTCGGCATCATTACGATCAATACCGCGATCGAGGTCGACCTTTCGGGCAATGTGAACTCCACTCACGTCATGGGATCAAGCATGATGAACGGCATCGGGGGATCCGGAGACTTCACGAGAAACGGATACATTTCGATCTTCACCTGTCCTTCGCGTGCCAAGGGCGGAAAGATCAGCCCGATCGTGCCGCTGGTGAGCCACGTGGATCACAGCGAGCACTCTGTGCAGGTCGTCGTTACAGAGAATGGCGTCGCCGATCTTCGCTGCAAGACGCCGCATGAGCGCGCCCGCCTGATCGTGGACAAGTGTGCACACCCGGATTTCCGTCCCGAGCTTCACGGCTACTTCGACAGCGTTACCAAGGGGCAGACGCCCGCGACGCTGAGCGCGGCCTTTGCCATGCACCAGAAATTCCTCGATACCGGCGACATGCGGGGAGTCGACTGGAAAGCCATGGGCCTGCCCTGAGCGGCGGGTTTTTCCCCGATCCTCTCAGGCTGCGGCGCGAGCCTTCTTGCGCGACTTGATCAGCTTCATGATCCCGAAAACGACGCTCCCAACGGCCGCGAGGAGCAGGGGAATGCCAATCACCGGCCGATAGGCCAGCCACGCCAGGGCGATGGTCACCAGGGTGAGGGGAAGCGCGATGAGAAATGCCAGTATCCCGGTACCGGCTCCCACAATATCGCCGAAGAAGGGCACGATGCTGGCCAGCACGGAGAAAAGGTTGGCGATCAGCATCAGGCCGATCACCATCATCACAAATCCGACAAAGCGGAGGATCCATGTGAGCGCCGCATTTCCCTCCTTCTCTTTCTGAAACATCGCCGCGGCGCTGGAAGTTCCCGTCTCAAGCAGTTCGAGCACTCCATGTTTCCCTACGGCAAATGGCTCGAAGGTCTTTCCATTCTGCCCGGCAATAATGCTCACCGGTCCGCTGGGAGCCATCTGGAAGGCGATGCGCAAGTCCCCGACAACAGGCGCCTGCGGGTCGGCTCCGACATACAGCATGCCTCCCGGTGCGGTCCTGATAACTGCGGATTGTTCCTTCGCCGCAGCCTTGGCTTCCGCCGCCGTGACCGGCCGCGGGACGTAGTTGTTAATCAAGGCGGTCAGGCTGTCCGGCAACTGGAACTCTCCCACATGGATTCCTTCCGCAGTGAATGTTTCGCTTCCGACAGGCATCTTCGCGGGGTTGGCGTGACCGTCGGGCTTTTGAAAACCGGAGGAGTCGATCAGCGACGAAGACCAGGCTTTGGAATACGAGTAGGTCGTAGTCGTTTCCTCACCGCCGCCAAGTTTCTTTTTGGTTTCCGATTTCGACTCTTCCTTCCATTGAAACATCTCGACTTCGCGCCGGAGCTTCAAAGCGGTTGCTGTGATTCCGAAAATCCCGTCGCTTACCGGCTCCAAGGCTTCGGCTGTGCCGGTGAGATGGACCAATCTGCCATTGTTACTTGCATCGGGAGCATCCGCATTGATCGAAATGACTTGCTTGGCCCCGATCTCGAGAGTTTGAGCCCGGTGAATAGCCCGGCCTTCATTCCACGCCAGCAGAAGGAAGGATCCCAGGAAAAGGATGAGCCCGAACAGGATTCCCGAGATGGCGCTGCCGATCCGGCTGAACCAGGAGCGGCTTGTTGTCGTGGTGAAGGAATCGTTGCTCATGCGGAACCGCTCCCCGGATTTTTCATATTGTCCATCGAGCTAACAGAAAATCTCCGGGCTGCAACCGGGAAATCACCCGAAGGGCAGCGGTCCCCGCAGCCCCTGTAAATCTATTCTTCCGGCTCGTCCTCTTCGATTTCGTGGCGGATCGCCTTGGAGATAAACGGGCGGACAAATCCGTAGATCAGGAAGGATACGAATAGCACCGCCGGCATCCACCAGTAGTTCATGGCGGTGAAAGCCAGGAGTGCAATCAGGCCGAGGAAGGCCGGAATGGACCGCTGTGTCCTCCAGTTCAGGCCTTTGAAGCTCGGGTATTTGACTTTGCTGAACATCATGAACGAGAGAAAAAGCAGGAGCACTGGCAGCGCAAATTTCCAAGGCCCGAGTTCCTTGTCATCGGCCTGGATCCAGAGCATGAGCAGGGTGAGCGAAGCGATGAGCCCGGCGGCTGCCGGAATCGGAAACCCTTGAAAATCCTTGTCCGGCTTCTCGCCGCCCATCTGCGAGGTGCAGTTGAATCTGGCAAGGCGGAGCCCGCCGCAAAGGAGGAAGAAGAATGCGATCAGCCAGCCGGTGCGTTCAAAGTCTCTGAGCACAATCTGGTAGACGAGCAGCGCCGGGGCCACCCCGAAGGAGACGATGTCAGCCAGCGAATCGAACTCACGGCCAAATGCGCTTTCGTGTCCCCCGAGTCTGGCGAGCCGCCCGTCGAGCAGATCAAAGACGCAGGCTCCGAGAATGAATGCGATCGCCTCGTGGAAGAGCACGCCCGCCGGCTTGTCCGCCGCCGTAAGCAACGCCCCCTCGATGATGCGCAGGACAGCCGCAAATCCGCAGAAGAGGTTGCCGGCCGTCATCAGGTTCGGCAGCAGGTAGATTTTCGGCTCGTTGGGTTCGTTCATTTTGAGAGCAGGTCGGTTTGCCTTGTTTCAGATTCCAGATCCGGCCCGCAAATCGCGCGGATCAGCAAAAATAAATCCCTTTGTGGATATAGAAAAACCAAACGAGTTCATGGGTGAGCTTGCGGCGTGGGTTTGAGCATCCGGGCGACCGGTGTTTCGCCCCCCCGTACGCGATCGCCGGCCTTGACGAGGATTTCAGCATCCATAGGGAGAAGGAGTTCGGTCCGCGATCCGAAGCGGATCATGCCGAAACGTTCGCCGCGCGCGAGTTTGTCCCCCACGACAGCCCAGGGACAAATCCGGCGGGCGATGGCCCCGGTGATCTGGCGCACGAGCACGGTTCCCATCGGGCCGGCAAAAACCCAGGACCGGCTGACATTCAAGGTCGAGGAGAGTGGGCTCCGGGCATCCAGGAACCGTCCCGGTTTTGGCTCGGAATGAAGGACCTCGCCTGCAAGGGGGGCACGGTTCACATGGACATCCAGGACGGAGAGAAATATTCCGATCCGGCGCAGCCTGGTCTTCAGGAATTCCCCCTCGTCCACCTCATCGACGGTCGTGACAAGCCCGTCTGCCGGCGCCACAGCGATGTTGTCTCCCTCCGGCACGGCCCGCTCCGGATCCCGGAAAAAATAGAGGGTGAACAGGAGCGCAATCGCAAAAAATACCGAGAGGAGTGGAAGCAAAAAAGCCGTCAACAGCCAGGCTGCGGCAATTGCGGCCAGAATCCATTTTGCTTCACCGAGCGCCCGTTTCTCCATACTCCAAGCCTAGCAGCACATTTTTCGCGTGGGAATCCCGATTGTTCCGGGTCAGATTTTCCCGATTGCGGCGATCGTCCGGAGTGTTGCCCCCTGGTGAACCTCGAGGCATTTTTGCGCATTCGCCGCCATTTCTGCCCGCAGGCGCGGATCCACGAGCAGTCGGGCAACGGCTTCGCGCAATGTTCCGGCATCCGAAATTTCCATCGCTCCACCGTGCCGGAGAAATTGGCGGCTCAGGGTGGAAAAATTTTGCATGTGGGGTCCAAAGACAACCGGGACGCCTGCGGCGACCGGCTCCGCGGGGTTTTGTCCGCCTTTGGCACACAGGCTCTTCCCCATAAAGACCACGGTCGCACAGGCAAACCAGTCGCGAAGCTCGCCGGTGGTGTCGACAAGCAGCAGATCTGTTTTTCCGGATGCCGGCGGACGGGTCCGCAAGGCAACATGGAATCCTGACTTTTCGAGCTGTGCCGCCACTCCGGCAGCCCGCTCGAAATGCCTCGGCACAATGATCAGGAACAGGTTTGGAAACTGTTTTCTCAACTCAACAAAAACTCCGGCCACGAGAACCTCCTCGCCTTCGAACGTGCTCCCGGCCAGAAGCACCGGCGCCCCGTCCTCCACTCCCAGCGCGCTCAGGACCGGCTGGAAATCCCTCCGGGTGCCGCTGTCCTTGCCGCTCTCGTCGAATTTTATGCTGCCCGTGACGACGAGCCGTTTCCTGTCAACTCCCAGTCCCGCCCAGCGCCCGATGTCCTCGGGTTCCTGCAGGCAGAGGACATCCAATCGATTGAACACCTGAGCAGTGATCCACCGTGCCGCGCGGAAACGGCGTTCCGACCTCGGGGACAGTCGCGCATTCACCAGGGCGATACTGGCACCGGCCGCGCGGGCCTCGCAGACGATGTTCGGCCAGACTTCCGCCTCGACCAGGATCAGCATCTTCGGGCGGATCGCTTTCACCGCCCTGCGGGCTGTGAAGTAGAAATCGAGCGGGTTGTAAACCGGTTCGAGCCATGGCGATTTCGCGCGTGCCGCGAGTTTGAATCCCGTGGAGGTGGTTGTTGAAAGTACGAACGACGACGAGGGGTCTTCCAGCCGCATCGCCCGGATCAGCTTCATCGCGATCATCACTTCGCCCACGCTTACCGCATGGACCCAGATTCTCGGGCCGTCACGGAACTTCTCCATGACGCGGGGGGAATAGAATCCGAAACGCTGCCAGAATTTATGCCGGTATTTTCCCCTCCGGAGCATGCGGATCAAAAAGCCCGGAAGCATCACCAGCAGAACAACCGGGAAAGCCAAATTGTAGATCCAGCGGATGCAAAACATCATGCCTTGTAAAAGAAAAGGACCTCGGTTCCCCCGTAGCGTTTTACCCGGCCGGCCTCCAGCAAACTCTCCGGCGGTTTCCGTCCGGCCTGCCTCTCCAGCACGAGAATTCCGCCGGGGCTCAAGGCCGCAGCCAGTTTTTCCGACCGGGCGAGCGCTGCCGAGTGATCCGGATCACCGGGGTTTTTTGAATACGGAGGATCCGCAAAGATCACTTCAAACATCTCATCTCCCGCATAGAGATCCAGAAAACGAAAGGCATCCAGTGCCTGGACGCTTCCTTCCACGCCGGCGCGGCGGAGATTTTCGCGGATGCAGCGGATGCATTGCTCGTTGGAATCCACGAACGTCGCGCTGGCTGCGCCGCGGCTCAGGGCCTCGATTCCCATTCCTCCCGAGCCCGCGAAAAGGTCCAGAACCCTCGCTCCGGGAACCATCTCGCCCAAACTGGAAAAGATCGCGCCTTTGACGCGGTCCATCGTCGGCCGAACTCCTTCCGGAGGCGCCTTCAGGGGACGTCCGCCGGCTTCACCCGCAATGATGCGCATCAGCCACCTCCCGGCTCTTTGGCGGATTGGCTCTTGGGTTTCTGCGGCACCCTGAACAGGTTCTTGATGAGGCCGCCCACATCCTGTCCGATGCGAAATCCCGTGAGCTTGTCCAGCAAATCGGATTTCGGCCGGCTGATCGTCCCGGTGATGGAAAAAGGCATCTGCTGGTATCCCGGACGCTCCGACTCCTTGAAGTTGTCTCCAAGCAATCCGCCAAGATCCTTGCGGAGCTTCTCGTTCAGGTGGAGGCGCGCCTGGAGTTTCATCTTCCCGTCAAAACCGACCGGCCCCTTCGCATCCATCACCAGATTTTCGGATTCCAGCACCAGCGTGTCCGCGTTCACCTTTTTATCCCGGATATTGAAAACCGCCTCCGCGGTTTTGAGCTCGAACATCTGGAGTTCCTGAATGCCCATGAACTCCCCGATCTGCCGGATCGGCTCGAGAGGCAGGAATCTGGCCTGCTGAAGCGACACATCGACTCTGCCGGTGAATGATTCAGGCCTTCCGGATATTCCGCGCACGTTCCCCTTGGAGAAAAGGCTTCCCCGTGACCCGTCCCCGTTGATGCCCGCATCTGTCGCGAGTTTTTTGAGCAGGATGCCCTCGGCGGCCGCAATGACAGAAACCGATTTGTCCGCTCCGATTTCGATGCTTCCAGTAATCCGGCCGCCTGCCCAGTCGGCGTTCAAATCCGGAATGACCAGCAGCCCTTGCTTCCAGGTGAAACTCCCCGCGACCCGGTTCGGATGCATGTAGGCACCCACGGTTGTCTCTGCGATCCGGAAGGTTCCCGCAATGCTCAGGTCCGGCAGGAGTTCCCCGGTGACTTCGATCCCGGTGAGGGTGACGGCGAGCGCGCCTTTGGAGTCGAAGAATTGCGCCTTCCCGTTTGCAATGCGGACTTTTTTAACCTGAACGGGATTGTGGGCGGGCAGCGGGGCAGGAGCTTGTTCCGGGACTACAATCACCACCCCCGCCGGCGGCTGATCCACGAGGATCACCACCGGCGTCGCAGAGGGTTCCGGCCTGGCCGGTCCCGGGCTTTCAGGTTCCGGGGTTGGCGTTGGACGGGGTGCAAGCGATACGATGAACGGATCGCTGACAACGACCTCGTTCACAACCAGCTTTCCCTGAAGGAGCGCCAGGAGCGAGAAACGGAAACTCACGGCAGTGGCATTCAGGAAAGGAGGCTCCCCTGGCAGGGAGCGGCCCTGCATCGTAACCCCTGTGATGCTGAATCCGGACCAGGGCGTGTAGTGCGTTCCCTTAATCATGACCGGACTTTCCGCCGCCGATTCCGCAGCGCTCCGGATGCGGCTCTGGAGGCCCTCCGATTGAAGGTAAATATTCAATCCGAGAACAGCCAAGGTATAAACCAGCAACGCCAGACCTGCGGCGATGAGAATAATCTTGGCAAACTTGCGCACGGGGGGAAGCTATCCGACCTGCTTTGAATGTGAAGAAAGTTCTCGTTATCCTCAACCCGGCCGCCAGGAGCGAACGGGCCCGTCCTTTGAAGGAGACCATCGAAAGTCTCTCCTCCCGGATCATTTTACGGATGACCTCGGAAGCCGGAAACGCGCTCGAACTTGCCCGCAAGGCTCTTGAGGAGGGATTCGAGACGATTGTTGCCGCGGGCGGGGACGGGACGGTCAATGAAGTCGCCAACGGGATTGCGGGTGCCGATGTCTGCTTCGGCGTTCTTCCTGTCGGGACGATGAATGTCTTCGCTACTGAACTCGGGATCCCGCAGAACAATCTTTCCGCAGCCTGGGAGACGATCGAGGACGGCTACCTCCGGGAAATTGATCTTCCGACCGCCAACAATTCCTTTTTCGTTCAGCTTGCCGGGATCGGTCTCGACGCGGAGGTCGTCAGGCGCACCACCCCGGAATCCAAAAAATCGCTCGGCCCCGTCAGTTACCTGCTCACTCTCGCCCAGGTCGCTGCAGTCAAACCGCCTTCCGTGATCATCGAGCCTGTGGACTCCCCCCGCCGGGAGGGATGCTTTGTCCTGATCGGGAACGGACGGTTCTATGGCGGCCCGTTTGTGCTCTTCAAGGATGCGCGGATGGACGATGGCCTTCTGGATGTCCTGGTCTTCAAAAACCAGACCCATTGGGATGTGGTCAGGTATTTTCAAGCCGTAGCCTTTGGCAACCATGCCGACCTGCCCGATGTCGAATATTTTCAGACCCGGTCCATGAAGATCCACAGCTCAGTTTCGGTCCCTGTCGAACTGGACGGGGAACTCGCAGATGTCCTGCCCTGCACATTCGGATTCCGCCCGCGGAAATTCCGCGTCCTTGCTCCCCGCCCGAAGTGATGCGGTTCCGCCGACCGGCCGTGAATCTCTGGAGTTCCGGTGCGTCTCGTGATAGGAGTTTTTTTTATGAGCTCTCCTTTGTCCGTTTCGGAACTCCGCGAGCTGGATCGCGCGCATCATCTTCATCCCTTCACGAACCACCGGGACATGCACGGCCCGGGCACCCATTTGATCAAATCCGGCGATGGATGTTTCCTGACCGACCAGGACGACCGCCGGCTGCTGGACGGGCTTGCCGGGCTTTGGTGCGTGAACGTCGGCTACAATTGCACGGCGATCGTCGAGGCGGTCCACCGGCAGATGGAACAACTGCCGTATTACCCATCGTTCTTCAACAGCACGACTGAGACCCCGGTTCTTGTCTCGGAGTTCCTCGCAAAAAAAGCTCCGCCGCGGCTGAACCGCACGGTCTTCTCGAACTCCGGATCGGAGGCCAACGAGACCGCGCTGAAAACCATTCGCGCGTATCACAAACTCCGCCGCCAGCCGGAAAAAAACAAGATCCTGTCGCGCACGTTCGCCTACCACGGCGTGACCCTGGCCACCACGAGCATGACCGGCCTGCCAAGCTGCTACGAGCCCTTCGACCTTCCCCTGCCGGGATTCATTCATGTTCCGGGACCGCACGCCTATGGGGTGAAGTCGGACATGGATCATGAGGCCTATGGCAAATGGTGCCTGGAGGAGACGGCCCGGATCATTGCGCGCGAGGGGGCGGGCACGATCGCCGCGATGTTCGTCGAGCCGGTCCAGGGAGCCGGCGGGGTCATCCCGCCGCCGCCGGGCTATCTTGCCGAACTTCGTGATCTCCTTCGCAAAAATGATATCCTTTTTGTCGCCGACGAAGTGATCACCGCATTCGGACGCCTTGGCGACTGGTTCGCGAGCGGGCTTTGGAATCTTGATCCGGATCTGATGACGCTCGCCAAGGGCCTGACCAGCGGCTACCTCCCGCTCGGGGCGACGATGGTGAGCGATGAAATCACGGAGACCTTGTTCGAGGGCGGCTACTACGCCCACGGATTCACCTATTCGGGGCACCCGACGTGTGCGGCTGCCGCGATGGCAAACCTCACAACGATCGAGGCCCTCAGACTTGTGCCGCGCGTCCGTGATGAGGTGGGGCCGTATTTTCAGGAAAAACTGCACGCTCTCGCCGGCCATCCGGCCGTTTCCGAAATCCGTGGAACCGCGCTCATCGGTGCCGTCGAGCTTGTTCCCAAGCCCGGCACCACACCAGCTCCCAACTCGCTCGGCGTGAAAGCCTCAAATCTTGTCCGTGAGGAGGGCGCGATCGTCCGCGGCATCCGCGATCTCATCGCCATGGCCCCGCCATTGATCATCACCCGCGAAGAGCTGGATCTCCTCTTTGATGCCGTAAGGCGGGGGCTGGACCGTTTGTGGGATTGACGGGGTGGTGCCGAATCCCCGTAGAACGGCTTCAAGGGCCGGAAGACCTCTGGAAATCTGCTTCGCCCGGATGAGCAAGTGCCAGACGCCTTCGAACTTTTTCCAGCCGGCGGCATATGTCAGATGCCGGAGCCGGGTTGCCCAGTCAGGCTTGGTCATGGCCCCGGCCGCAAGGTTGCGCCAGGAATAGAAATCCCTGTAGGACTGCCAATAGCCGCTCTCCAGTGCCTCCGGCGTCATCCCCGCTGGTTGGAACACACAATGTCTTGTGTCGTAGAGATTCCAGTCGCTGTGCAGAATTCGACCTTCTGCGGCCATGCGCGAGTGCAGGGCGGTTCCCGGATACGGGGTCAGGATATGGAATGTCGAGGTCTCCAGGCCGTTGTCGACCGCCCACTCCACCGTGCGCCCGAAGACGTCCGGCCCATCGGAGTCCATGCCAAAGACAAACGAGCCGTTGATCATGATTCCCAGATCATGCAGCCGCCGGACTGCCGCATCGTAATCCCGGTGCAGGTTCTGGATTTTTCCATGGCTGCTCAGGTTTTCCGGATCCAGATTTTCGAAGCCGACAAAAAGCGATCGGAGCCCGGAGGCCGCCGCCTTTTCCATCAGACCCGGTGCCAGCGCGGAGCTCACGGTCCCTGCGGCCTGCCAGAGGCGTCCCATCCGGCGCATCCCGTCGAACAGCATCTCCGCAAACCGCTTCGATCCGAAGAGGTGGTCGTCGAGGAAATACAGATGCCGGCCCGGCAGGCTTTCGATCTCCGCCAGCGCCGCATCCACCCTCCGCACATAAAATGAAGTCCCACCCTCGAAAAAGGCCTCCTTGTAGCAAAAGTCGCAGACATGCGGACACCCGCGTGAGACAACCAGCGAATTCGGCACTAGGTAAAGCTCCCGGCGGAACAGTTCCCGGCGTGGCAGGGGAACCGCATCCAGCGATCTTCGCGCGGGTGCCCGGTAGACAGTCGAGGGGCGGCCGGCTCGGAAATCCCTCAGGAACGTCTGCCAGGAATCCTCGCCGGGCCCGAGGAATATCGTGTCTGCATGTGCAGCCGCCTCGCCGGGCAGCGATGTCACGTGCAGCCCGCCCAGACAAACATGTGCGCCCATGCGACGGTAGTGGTCGGCATAGCGATACGCCCTCGAGGCATTCGTGATGTAAACCTGGATGACAACAAGCTCCGGCTCGTCTCCCAGTTCGAGCGGCTGAACGTGCTCGTCCACGATCTCCACCTCATCATCCGCGGCAAGGTAGGCCGCCAGGGTGGCCAGGCCCAGTGGCGGGAACAGCGAGTATTTCACCGGACGGAAAAGCGGGTTCCGCGCCTCTGTGAGGGCCGGGAGAATCATCTTTACTCGCATGTCAGGAGAATTCACCGGGCGGGCGCTTTCCGGCGACACAAATTCCAACGGAAAATTTGCGAGCGAGAAGATTCGACTTCGCGCGTGATCTGGATCAGATTCTTTCGACCATGGCCACCCCGGCAGATGAGACGCAATCGGTAGCAGCCGAGCCGCCGTATCCCGGCGGGCAGAGGTCGTTTTACCGGATCGATGAGGAGGCCGGCCGCCTCGTGCCGTGCGCGCAGGGGGAGGGTCAGGTTATCGTCTACAACTCGCCGACGATCGAGGACGAAGCCGACCTGCTCGAGCTTCACAACATCGATTACCATACGCTCCAGTCCTCCCTGGATCCGGACGAGCTGTCCCGTCTGGAATTCGAGCACGACCACGCGGCGCTGATTTTCAAGCGGCCGAAGAGCTTCTGCGCCGACGACAATTTTCTTCTCAAGCTCACCTCCACCGGCGTCTTCCTCTACGAGGACTATCTGGTCGTGGTGATGCCGGATGACGCCCCGCTTTTTGAAGGCCGGGTGCCCTTCCAGATCCACTCGATCCAGGATGTGATCCTGCGCCTTCTTTACCAGAGCATCTCGCACTTCGAGGGGCACCTCAAAGCGATCAACATGCTCTCGGATTCGCTCGAGCGGCGGATCATCACATCGATGGAGACGAAATATCTCCTCAACATGTTCGCCCTCGAAAAGAGCCTCGTCTATATCCTGAACTCGATCAGCTCGAACGCCGCCCTCCTCGACAAAATGAAGCTCGCAGCCGAGAAGCTCGGCCTCGATCACGATCAGACAAGCATCCTCGACGATATCGCGATCGAAAATCAACAGTGCCTTCGCCGCTCGGAAATTTACTCGCAGGTCGTGGCCGGCCTCATGGACGCCAGGGCGTCGATCGTCAGCCACAATCTGAACATCCTGATCAAGCAGTTCACGATCTGGACGATTGCCATCATGCTGGCGAATCTGGTTGTCGGGATATTTTCCATGAACGTGAGGCTACCGCTGCCGATGGAAACCGACATGTGGCCGTTCTACCTGATCAACATCCTCGCGGTCGGCTCCGCGATCGGAGTTTTCTGGCTCTCGCGCGTGCGAAAATGGTGAGACTTGCCTCCGCCTTCCTGGCTTTACTTTTTTTCCCCGGTGCCTTCCTGCATTCCGCAGAGCCGCTGCGGGTCGCAGTGGCGGGAGAAGAACCGTTTCTCGTCAAGGGGACGCCATTCTCCGGCGTTGCGGTGGACGTCTGGGAGAAAATCGCGGCGGCCAACTCATGGGCATTCACCTATACTTGGTTCCCCACCGTGGACGATGGGATCCAGGCGGTGGCCTCCGGCAAGATGGATGTTCTCGCCGGGAATGTGGGGATCATCAAAGACCGCCTGTCCCGCGTGGAGTTCACGCAGCCGTTTTTCCGCTCGGGGTTTCAGATCATGGTTCCCGAGGCCCGTCCCCACTCGGTCGCCCGCCTGGGGGAGGACCTTCTGGACATTCTCAAAACCGAAGTCTTCTGGTATGTGGCGGCGGCGGTGATTGTTCTGACAGTTTTTGTGTTTCTCTTTGAGGCCAGGCACAACCCGGATTTCCCGAAGCAGAAGCGCGAGGGATTGGCCGAGGCCTTCTACTACGTGATCTCTCTGGCCCTCACCGGCAAGTCGACCTACAAAGGATTTCCAGGAGTCCTCGGCCGCCTCGTCATGGTTGCCTGGATGATACTCGGCATCATCACGGTCGCCTATGTCACCTCCAGCATCACGAGTTCGATGACCCTGGAAAAAATGGGGAACAGAATTTCCGGCCCGCAGGACCTTCCCGGGAAAACCGTGGCCGTCGTCAAGGGGTCCACCGCCGAGCACTATCTGCGCGACAAAGGCGTCACAATTTTTTCCGTGGCGGACATCGCCGCGGCTGTGGACGCCATGCTCCGGCGCAAGGCCGATGCGGTGGTCGATGATGCCCCTGTTCTTCAGAGCTTCGACTTCAGCCATCCGGAATTACCGATCACAGAAGTCGGGCCGGTTTTCGCCCCGCAGAACTACGGGTTTGCCCTTGCGATCGGAAGCCCGCTCCGCATCCCTTTCAACCACGCCCTGCTTGATCTCGAGGAGTCCCGTTCCCTGACTACAATTTTCCGCGAGTATTTCGGCTCGGTCTATCAACCTTGAACGACAGGATTGAGCTCATCTCCGAAAGCTGCATCCTGCGCAGGATTTGCCTTGCGCCCCGCAGTGCTTTGCCCCATGTTCCTATCCCCGCCACGACCCTATCGTCCAGCGGTTAGGACACCGCCCTTTCACGGCGGTAACACGGGTTCGAATCCCGTTAGGGTCGCCACTCTGAAAAGAGCCATCAAGCCGATAAAGGACGGCTGGGATCCAGCGCCGCACCGTTTTTGTTATCTCTTGATGGGTTTATTGCGAGACTCTTAACCGTGCAAACCGTCGCGTCTGGCCTTGGAGCGCGGTCTCATCGACGAATTGGACCAGCGAGCCTACCGTGCCAGGGTTCGTGGCAGCGGGAGTCCAGATGAAGAGGTCGTTGGACACTTCCACGATATAATTGACATCGATGCTGGCGCGGTAGAATCCGAGGGTCAGGTGTCCTGCGCCGTCGATACCGACTGCGGGCAGGTTGCCAGGAACAGAGGGAGGCCCGAAAGCCGGTTGTCCAAGTGCGTAGCGGAGCAGGTTGGGCATTTCATCATCGGCAGCGATGAGGAGCGGGCTGTGCCAGCCTGCCACGATCTCGGACGGTGTGAAATTTGTCGTGGACCACTGTTCGTATCCTGTCAGCGCCGTATCGAGGCCCCAACCGGCGCTGTCCTCGACGACCTCCGCGAGGCTGTATCGCCGCTCGTCGCCGTAGACCTGAGCTGCATGGCCTGCCGTGGGCGGGTGGCTCGTGGCGCTGTCGCTCCAGGTGTTGGGCTGGAAGGCAAAGGAATGCTTCGGATCGGCGGCGATCAATGGGTCAACGGCGTTCTGGAACATCCCAAGATTCGCGCTGATGAGGGTGTTGGCTGTGAGGAACGCCGCATTTGGATAGGCGGTCCGAATGTAACCTTTGAACTCGGCGTAGCGGGAGTTGAACGTGGTGGTGCCGCCGTTGAACTGGTCGTTGTGGCCGATGGCGCAGACGACGATGTCGGCGGTCCATCGGTTGAAATCCCATGGAAGGGCGTTGGACGAGGAAGCATTGAAGACGTTCGGGAAGCTGAGGTTGTCGTAGTAGTTCACCAGGATATCCTGGCCGGAGAAACTCGCGGCGACACCGGTGCCGCCCTTTGAGATGACATGAACGTCGGCATCGAGCTCGCGGCCGAGAAGCGGGGCGTAAGCGTTGTAGCCGGGCGAAGCGGTGCCCCCGCTGGTTACGGAGTCGCCGTAGATCTCGATGCGGCGTGACGGGAGAGGCTCGGGCACGAGCAGGCCGCAGCCGGCGTCCACGCGGAAGCCGTCAATGCGGAGGCTGATGTCGGTCTCGTTGGCTTTGAAAAGGCGCGCGGTGTGGACGCCATGGGCCAGACCGGAGACGAGGGTCTTGACGAAATTGAAGGAGTTGATCGGGACAGCGATTCCATTGGCAAAGTTCTCATCGATGACGACATAGAGGTTGGTGGATTCGGCGCCACCGAATCCGTTGTCGGTGATGCTGCCGCGCAGGGCGAGTGAGGTGCCTGAGAACCGGACGCGCACCTCGCTGCCGAACCAGTGAAGCCATTGCTGTTTCGGGTTCGAGTTTTCAATGCGGCCCATGTACTGGATGCGCGGGTGGTCGGCGTCGAAATCGGTGCCGTTGGCGGCGGTGGGCGCGGCGATGCTCTGGTCGCAGATTACCCCAGGAATATTTAGTGTGGCGACGGCTGGGCCGGCTCCGGCGGGAAGCAGTTCGATGCGCCAGGCATACGTGCCATTCGCAAGGCCGGAAGGAATTGGCACGCTGACAGGCGTGGCGCGGAAGCGTCCTGCGGCGACAGAAACCGAGGTTGATGCCCGCTCGGCACCTGTGGAATCCAAGAGCGTGGCGCGGAGGGTGCGGGCAGTGACTGCGGCGTGATGGATCTTGAGCGCGGCGGTTTTTCCCGGCTCGACGAGGCGTGGGGCGCGGCGGTAGGCTAGGCGGTCCACCTTTTCGTTCACGATCTTGAGACGGATGTTGTCCATCTCGACGTGGCGGTCCTGCGTATAGTCGGTGGTCAAATCGACAAATCTTCCAGCGGGATTGTTAAAGGAAAGACCGACATAGACGGTCCCGGCGGGGGCGACGGCGCGAACAGTGAAGGTCTCCCAAGTGTTGATCCCCGTGTATTGGACCTTGTAGTTGCTGTTCGTTCCCCAGACCTGCTTGATGCGAACCCCGGCCGCGTCAAAAAACTCGATCATCGGGGTAGAGCCGAGCTTTTCGCTTGGGAAATTGCGGATCAGCGAGCGTTGGTCGTAAGTCAGCTCGTAAGTGGTGCCGGGGGTGGCAAGTGGTCTCGCGGTGACGGCGGTTGTGAGTGTACCGCCCCAGCTTTGCCGGAGGTATTTCACGCCGTTGGTCGTCGTGCCGGCCGCGACCGAGCCAGTGTTGATCGTGTGGCCGGAAAATAGCGCGTTGGTCCCGGTCCAGCCGGTGAAGCTATACGAGCCGGAGAAGTTGTTCAGTGAGCCGCTTTCGAAGCTGGGATTCACTGTGATGAGGTTGCCGTCGGCCCCGGCGGCGGGAGGCAGCGTGGGGGCGGCCGGTGCGACCGGTGTTCCTCCTGCAACCAGAAGGTTGGAGATCTCAACGCTACTGGCCGATGTGGTCGGGTCGCTGAGGCGCAGCAGGACCAACGTGGGACTCCAGTCAATATCCCCGGCGACAAAGGTGCTCGTGACGGGGGCGCCGCTTCCTGCTGTGACGGTGAGCGTTGGCGTCGTGGCGCTGGTGGTGAGGATGACGGTCACCGGAACAAATGTGCCGCTGGCCGGCTCGGCCCCTGCGTCGAAGGCGACATCGGTGCCGACCTGCGTGCCGGCATTGTTGGAAGTCGCAGTGATCGTGCCGTCACGGAAAAAGCGGACGATGTCATCTCCGGTGTTAATGAGGAACTGGGCGCTCACGCGGTTGCTGGCGTTGCGGGGATCCGCGAACGAGACCGTGAATGTCGATGCGGTGGTGTTGGCGCGCGCGAGGAAGGAGACGCGGACCTGCTGATCGGTCGGAAAGGCAGTCTGGGTGGCGTTGCTGGCGTCGCCGGGCGTCCGGTCGTAGAGCAGGACGGCGGACGTGCTCCCGCCGGAGGACCTGGCATCGAGCACGAGCGATCCAGAGTGGACGTCGAGCGTGCCGCCGCCGATGTTGGAAATCGTGCGGAAGTTGCCGCTGAGGTCGGAGGCGCTCGCGAACGGGATGGACTGGGTGTAGGCAAAGACCGGCGCGTCGGTCACTGTGACCTGGAATGTGTTTGTCGCGGTGAGGGCAGGGCTCCCGCTATCGGTGACGAGCGTCGTAAACGTGTGGGGAGTCGCGGAGACTTGCGCGGCGGAGGGTGTCCAAGTGATGATGCCGCTGGAACTGATCGTCGCGCCGGCAGGGGCGGCCGTGAGCTGGTAGGTGAGGGTTTGGGCTGGCGTGTTGGTGTCCGCGCCGGTGTTCGTGACGAGGAGGGTGTCCAGGGCAGCGACGGAGCGGTCGGCCTGCGCGGGCAGCGTCGGGGCGACGTTGGCCTCGGGTGGCCCGGGCGCGTTGTCCGGCGCGGATGGCGAAGTAATGACGATGTTGTCGATATCGACGGGGGTGTTCGAAGCCGTGCCTCCGGCATCATTCACGCGGACGGCGATGGTGGTTTTGACGGAGGCAAAATCGAAGTCGCCGGCGGCAAACGTGGAGGTGACGGGGGTGCCGCCCTGGGGAGTGACGGTGACTGTGGGCGTAGTGCCGGAAACGGAGAGCGTGACGGTGAGGGTGGTAAAGGTTCCGGTGTTGGGTTCGGCGGCGGTGGCCTGGGTGGTTGTGGTGCCGACCTGGGTGCCGACGTTGCCCGCGACCAGGGTCCCGTCTTTGAAAAACCGCACATCATCCCCCCCGGTTTTCAGATTGAAAACTGCAATGAGGTTGTTGGCGTTGTTCGAGGGATCCAGGAACAGGATGGAAAAGGAGGAGTTGGTGGTGACGGCCCGCGCGTCGAGTGAGACCGTGATGGTGCCATTGGTGGCAAATGAAGACTGGGTGACGGCGGTGGTGTCGGTGGGCGTCTGGTCGAAGAGATAAACGGCGGACGCAGTGCCGGCGGTGATCTCGTATCTGAAAAGGCCGTTGTTGCTGACGGTGGTTTGCGCGGCAGTGCCCGTGCCGAAGGCCTGGATGCTGCGGAGGTTGGCGTCCCACTGCCCGGCGGTTTCCATGTCCAGCGTGATCGAATTCTGCGCCATGGCCAACCCTGTGCAGAGCGTGAGAACGCCTGCCGTGGCGTAGAGCTGCGCGACAACCGATGGGAAATATTTGCTTCTGGAAAAACGCATCTGGTGAGGGTGACTGCCCGATTGGGGGGCTGGAGGAATCTTCGCACCGCCCCGGCCCGGCTCAAATTCGCTGAAGTGCAAATCCTTGCAAGGGGGCTGACTCGGCTGGCACTCCCTTCAATGCATCGTGGGATGATCCTCTATTTCGGCGGAGGTGCGTGTTTCCAGATGCCGTAGCAGTTCGTGGCGAACCAGGCCTCACGGGTTTTCGGGTGGACTCGCACCCACATGCTCTCGCGTCCGCCGTCGCGTCCAATCCCGTCGAGCGGCTGCGTGCGCGCTAGGTTTGTCCACGTCTTCCCGGCGTCCAGCGAGCGTTGAGCGCTGGCATTGGATGCGAACTCGTTGCGGTTTCCAGCCATGTAAACGATGTCCGGGTTGATGGGATCGACAGATACTGACCGGACATGCGGCGCCCCATCTTGGTCCGGGACGAAGCCTGAGATCTCTTCAGTCTTTCCCGATTCCCATGCGAGGAGTTTCCCTCCCGATACGAAATAGATCCGCTGGCGACTTGGATCGATGGAGATATCGGCGATTCCACCGCCGTGTTGGAGGACCTCAATCCAAGATTTGCCGCCATCCCCGGATTTCACGACGGCGCTCAGATCCCCGGATTTTTTGACACCATAAACGTCGCCAGTTGTTGGATCGTGGGTATAAACCACCTCGGCGCCGTCCATCTTCGACCAGCTGATGCCGGCATCCTGCGAGCGCCATGGGCCTGCAAAGAGGATGTTCGGATTTTTAGGATCCCCGTAGCTGGAGGTGGCGGTGAAGGTCTCTTTGGAGATTGTCCATGTCTTGCCCTGATCCCTCGAAACCGCAATATGTCTCGGGGCGCCCCAGGACTCTGCTTCCCCAACAACAAGCGCGTCGGGGGATGATGCGTAAGCGGCGTAGTTGTAACCGCCCCAGCCTTTGTGCCCCGGCTCGAGGTATTTCCAGTTTGAGCCGCCGTCCACGCTGAGGAATGTCGCGTAATCCTGGGAACCAAAGAAAATCACGTCGGGATTGACAGAGCTAAACTGGAGTGCGCCCCCCGCCATGATGTTGTTTACGCCATTGCCTGCCAAAGCGAAGGTTCTTCCTCCATCGAGCGAGAGCATCGGATAATCTCCTCCCGGCGCCAGGATGATGTCCGGGTTTTTTGGATGAAACGAAAAAATCCCCTGTCTTTGATTGGTCGGGACAGCCACGCGGTCCTTGATGATTTGTGATGCGGCCCAGGTCTGGCCCCCATCATGCGAGTAGAAGCGGACCCAGTCGTAGGAAGGACCCTGGCGCCAGACCATCATTCGGGAAGCATCAGACGGCGCTACCGCGATATCGCGAAGTGCGGATTTATCCTGTCGCAGTTTGTCCGAAGACTGCAGCCGGGCAAAGTTTGCTCCGCTGTCGGTTGATTGCATGATTCCGTCCGGCAGGGTCACCCACACGGAATCCGGTGAAGCCGCGGAGACGCTGAGGCCGGTTATCTTGCCGGCGAGGGTCGTAGTCCAACTCGCTCCGCCATCGTGCGACACCATCAATCCCGAAGGCGTCGCGGCATAGACGAACCCTTTGGTCGGATGGACTGCAAGCACGGCGTCCGCTACCAACTCGCCGCCGGGAATCTTCTTCCAGGTTTCCCCGCCATCCTCCGATTTGTAGAAAGCTGGTTGCTTTTGCGTCTCGCCCCATGCGGGATTGTGGGCCGGATCCACGCTCAGTGTGGACCAGTAAATCGTGCGGGTGATCCCGGCCTTGGCATCGAAGGTCGAGGGATCGTAGGCGACCTGGCGGCGCATGTCCCTGGTCGCCGACATTTTCACTGGCAGCACGTGCTTCCACGAGGCGGCCTGATCGGTGGTCAGATAAATTCCATTGTGGATGTTCGGTACAGAATTCGCCGCAACCACTACAGCCCGCCTGGGATTGTGAGGGTCGATGGCCACGCCCGCGCTTCCCCGCGAGTCAAACCCGACGTTGGCCGGCTCCCAGGTTTTGCCGCCGTCCAGCGACCGGAAGAGCCCGCCGACATCCGTGCACCAGAGAAGAAAATTCCCGTCCACCGGATCAATCGCCAGTGCCCGCACCCACTGGCACCCGTCCCCGGTGGTTGTGCCCTTCGCCCGGAGTTCCGGATTCGTCAATGTCACCGGGCACCAGGCTTCCTCAGCCGCAAAAAGGCGCTCCTGCGTGAATGCCAACTGGCACGTAAGAAGCGCTACTGCAATGCGGGCAATATTCGCGTTGGGGGACATAACGTCTCAAACTACCACCCCCGGGATGCCGCCTCCAGCACCGAGCATCTGCAATTCCTTGCAAGGGTATCTTCCAATCCTACGCGGCTCCGTCGCCAAATACTCCCATCGCGCTTGGATATTGCGACCACCCAGGCACGATTCCCCAATCCCCCCGCATTTCAATGCTTTCCAAGATCAGCCGCTGCTCCGCCTCCTTGCGGGGGGGGCGAGTGCCTGCAAGGGATTGCATTCCAAAATCGTTGTCTCTCTCGGGGCCAGATGTAGTTTGGCTCAGTATTCAACGAATTCCCTTTCCCATGAAAACAACAACCTCCCTCCTCCGTAGTCTTCTGCTCGTATTGGCAGCATTGCCGTTGCTCACTTCGATGTCATCGGCTCAGACCAACGGCACATGGATCACGACTGCTCCCACCGGCGATACTGGCAACTGGTCGGATCCTTCCAAATGGACCGCGACCGGCGTCCCAAACGGCGGCGGCAATGCAATATTCGGCGCCTACGCGAACGACCGGACTATTACCGTTGATGGCACAAGCGTGGTCTATACGATTAATAAGCTGACCATTACTCCCCGCACCTCCGGATTCGTGGGTAAGAATTTTACCCTTAACGCCACAGGCGGAAGCTCTTTGGCCATCGGTGCAGGTGGTATCGATATCGACAATGGTAATACGGCTGCGATTAGTGTTCCCATCGAAGTGACGGCGAACCAGACATGGAATGCTCTCAGCAGCCCGTCGGGTAGTGCCTCTTTTTCAGGCATCATCAGCGGTGTTGGAAAAATCACCCGTACTTCGACTGGTGGCACCGGCAGCGTTTTTACTTTCAGTGGTGCGAATACTTTTTCTGGAGGTTACGAGCAATCCGCCACGAATTCTCCGACAACCCGCCTGGGAGTAAGTTCAGTCGCTGGCAGCACGATTACCAGCGGGCCACTGGGCACTGGAACTGTCACGCTCAATGGCGGCACTCTTACCTCCAACGCCGCAGCCGGCGCTGGGGACCGCACCCTTTTTAATAATATTGTGATTGGTGGCAATCTGATCCTGGGTAACTCGACGAACACGGGCGTCCTTACCTTCTCGGACTCGGGCTTGACTGCACCCACCACCTTTACACTGGGATCTGCGAACAATGGCAATGTGACGGTGCTCCGGTCACCGAACACAGCGCTCAACTTCAACCAGGTCATCGCCGAATCCGGTGGAACCAATCAGAGCGTGAACTTCGCGGCCGCTACCACTGCGGCTCCCACTGTCACGATCAATCGCACCAAGACCGCGGGCGGCAATATCCTGATCGGCGGCACAGCACTCGTTCTGGCCAACGGCGCAGCCAACTCCGGTGCCTTGCTCGGCGTGAACGGCTCCATCGCCGCTACCGGTTCAAACAAGTTCTCCTCCGGAGCGCTCATCTCTGACGCCACCAGCCTGATTGCAACCGACGCCACCAATTTCAGTGCCATTGCTGGCAGCAAAGCCACGGTCTACAGAAATGCCCGAGTGAGCTTTGCGACCGATCAAACCCAAGCAACGGTTGCCGGACTCTTCTCCTCCGATTCGCAGGTCCGCCTGGGTCTCGGTTCCGGTTCGGGAAGCGCTACGGTGACGGAAAACTACAATCAATCCGCGATCGGCAATGGCTACGCTGGCTTGGTCTCCGCCAGCACGGGTACGATTACCTACAACGGCACCTTGACCGCCGGCTCCGATAGCACGTTCCGCGTCGGCGGAGGCCTCGGCACGCTGGCCCTCGGTAACGCCCTTACTGGCTCAGGCAAAGCCTTGAGCGTTGAAGGCGGCGGCACGGTTACTTCGACCAGTAACAATACATACGACGGGGCCACCACGATCAACGGCACCACCACTACCCTCTCAGGCTCTTCGGGCGCGCTTTCCGGCACCTCCGGCGTGACGATCAACAACTCAGGCACGCTCAATTTGACCAACAACACGGGCTCGGTGAACACCAACCGTATCGGCACAGTTGACATCACGCTCAATAGTGGCCTTCTGGCCTTGAACGGAACTTCGACCACCGCTGCCAGCGAGACGCTCGGTGATCTGTATGTGAACAGCGGTGGCCGAAACTTTGTTACCGTCGCGACGACGCCTGCTGCCGCCACCGTCAAGACCCTGCAATTCGGCACCTTGAACCGCGCCAACAATGCGCTCGCCATTTTCCGTGGTGATACGCTCGGCACCACCGCCACAGCCCGCAACGAAATCAAGTTCTCTTCCGCCCCATCGCTCACCGGAGGCGGCGGCGCGGCTGGAACCACCACGATCTCGATCCTTCCTTGGGCCCGGGGTGCCACGGCGGCTGCCAATTCGCCCAGCACTTTTGTGACCTATGAGGCGAACGGCGTTCGCGCTTTGGCAGCGGCCACCGAATTCGTGCAGGCAAACAACGACACCACCTCCCGCATTGACCAGGCTATTGCCTCGGCGGGCGGCGCGACCAACTACAACGTCCGCTCGATCCCCGGCACCACCGGCAGCGCCACGCTGGTGAATACAGCGAGCAGTTCCATCACGCTTAATTCGCTGCTCTTTGACAACACCGGTGCAACCGCCACCGCGACCTACAGCCTCAATAGCAGCACTATCAACGTGACAAGCGGAGCGATCCACATACAACAAACCGCCAATCAAGGTATCACACTCGGCACGGGCACGTTGGCATTCGGCTCAGTCGAAGGTGTCATTACGACAAATGGCGCAAACAACACCAATATCGCAACGCAAATCACGGGATCGGGCGGACTATCCCTGTACCTCACGAATGGTGGCAGCCTACAGCTGAGTCAGGTTACCACATCCGGCTATTCCGGCGGTCTCACTTTCGGTGGCAACGGTATCGTCGGGGTCGATCAAGACCAACGCTTTGGTAACTCGGCAAACGCCATCACTCACGCTGGCGGCAGCCTCCAGTTTTTCGCAGCCTTCACTTCCACCCGCGGGCTGACGCTCCTCGGCAATGTCGGTAACAACACCTTGGCGAATAACACGACGTCCGGCACCATGATTTGGAACGGTAACATCACCGGTGCCGGTCTTCTGCGACTGATCAACAACGCATCAACTGCCGGCACGGGGGGCTTCACTCTCGGCGGCTCCAACGATTACGCCGGCGGCACCCAGATCGAAGGCATCGCCGTCACCGGCTCCACCAATAACGCCTTCGGCACCGGCACCGTTACTCTGATAGGTGGAACGGGCAACGCCCCCTCCCTCACCCTCACGGGCACAGCCCCGACCCTTGGCGGTCTGCGGGGCACGGATGGAACTGTCACGGTTAATCCGACGGCTTCCACTGCCACGCTGACGATCGGCGCGATAAACGACAATACCGTCTTTAACGGTGTGATCGCCCAAGGTGCGGGCAAGACAGCCTCGGTGACAAAGACCGGCACCGGCACACTCGTGCTTGGCGGCAGCAATACTTACACAGGTGCCACTACGGTGAGCACGGGGACATTGTTGATCAATGGTTCGACCAGCGCCTCCAGCGCTGTGACCGTGAATGCCGGAGGCACAATCGGCGGCAGCGGAATCATCGGCGGGTCACTCACCCTCGCGGGAGGTGATCTGAAACCCGGCAACAGCCCGGGTCTCCTCACCGTCGGCAGTCTGACCCTTAACAGCGGCACGACGACCATGGAGATCAACAGCACCGGTCGTGGAACCACCTACGATGCCCTTAACATCGCCTCGGGTGGGGCGGTGCAGTTTGGTGGAGCGTTGGTCTTCAATTTCGGCAATGCGGCTGATTTTGCTGATAACACCAGCTTCAGCCTCTTTAGCTTCAATACGACATCCACCGGCGACTTCTCAGGAATTACCTCAACCGGTTGGGCCGCCTACGCCGGCTTGACTTGGAGCCAGTCCGGCGATGTCTGGTCCGCGACCGCCGGCAACGGCCAGACCCTGAACTTCAGCGAACTGGACGGCAGCCTGAACGTCGTTCCCGAGCCCGCCACCTGGGCTCTCCTGGCCTTCAGCATGACGACCGTGATGATTCTCCGCCGCCGCCGGAGTCCCTCAGCTTGTAAGTAATTTGGGGTAGGCAGGCGGTGCCACTTGGTGGTGCGGCCTGCCGAGTAAATCGCCCTGCCGGTTCTTGGGGGTTCCGGCAGGGTGTTTTGCTTTTGGAAAGTCACCATACCACCTGTTGGAACTCATTGGACTTAGCAGTTGAGCAGTTGATTGAGAGAGGCTGTTCACGCTCCGTAGAGACCAATAGTTCCAAGGCGTTCCTTTGACCAGTTACCTAGGCATGGGCAGGATGCCCCTGCTACCGTGTGGGTTCTACACAGCAGTCCGGTGCGATTTCCTGCCAGTCGCCGGATCGGTTAATTCGCCGTCGAGCTGGCGGGCCAGGATGTTTGAAAGAAACCGCGGCCGAACGAGCCGAAGATCAGGCGGTCGGGGCGGTGGGGATCGAAGGCGATGGTCAGGCCGCGCAGGCAGGAGAGCCCGTCATTGGATTGTTGCCATGTGGCTCCGGCGTCCTCGCTGATCCAGACGCCGCTCGCGTTGCTAACGTCGTGGAAAGGATCGTCGTTAGTCGCCACTGCGAGGCGCTTTGGGTTCTGCGGGTTCACCGCGATATCGGAAGCATGGGGCTTGTCGAAGAAGCGTTTCCACGAGTTGCCATCAAATCGAAAAACCCCTCCATCTTCCGACCGGTGTTTGACGGCATACGGATGATCCGGTGCGGCTTCCATAACCCGGATGCTGGCCGGGGAAGCCGGTGAGCCGGGCATGAGGTCGAACTTGCGTCCATCGCGGGTCAAGAAGATGCCGGATTTTCCTCCCACGTAGAACGGAAAGGCCTGTCCGTTGATCTTGCCCAGTTTTGTCGCTCCCTCGATTTCCGGAATCTTCCGCCAGGATTTTCCTCCATCCTCGGTGGAAAACAGTTGCCTCCCCATGATCGCCCATGCGTAGTCCGGCTTGTCCGGGTCGCAGTGCACGGCCGAGGCTTCCGCTTTGCTGCCGCTGGGAAGGCCGAAGGCGGGTCCCTGGAATTCCTTCCACGTGCGGCCACCGTCGTCCGTCCTGCCCACGGCGCCCTGGCCGCCGTGTTGCCCGACGGCAAGATAAACGATCTGGCCATCCGGCTTGGCGAAAGCCGCGTCATTGGCGCCTCCCCACGGCTGCGAAAAACCGCTGCCCGCGAAGGTCCATGCGGCGAGGTCGTCATCCGACCGCAGATGCTTTCCCGCATCCATTGAGGTGATGATCACCGATCCCGGGCGGAACGGGTTGAATACCACTCCGGTGCTGCAAAGCCCGCTGTAGCCGTGACCCCGCCAGGACTTCACGGGTTCGCGGGCAACGGGCGATGCCGTCAGGTCGCTCCACGATTTTCCACGGTCCCCGGTGCGGAGGACGGTTTCCGAGTTTGCGATGAAGAAGACGTCGGGATTGACCGGATCAAACGTGATAACCGTTGCTCCCATCCCCGCAGGATAGGCTGTGGGGATACCTTTCTGTTGCGCCCCATCGAGAACCTGCGTCCACGTTGCGCCGCCGTCCCCGGAATGATAGACGGCGTTGTGATCCCATGAGGTGTCCGATGTCGCGAGCTGGAGCGGATCGGCCGGGGAGACGGCGATGGCTTGAAACCGGGTGGTGAAATTCGGGTTCGTCCCGCTGCGGGCGGGGAGCCCGGTGCCGGTGCGGTTCCACGTGAGGCCTCCATCCGTGGTCTGGTAGATCCCCCCCGGAAGAAGGGACTTGCCCTCCTTGGCCGGACTGTTTCCTGCCGCTGCCCAGGCCGTGTTGG
The DNA here is from genome assembly GCA_964600115.1 of uncultured Chthoniobacter sp. Taxonomy (GTDB): domain Bacteria; phylum Verrucomicrobiota; class Verrucomicrobiia; order Chthoniobacterales; family Terrimicrobiaceae; genus QYQL01. Next base: position 24,851 of record CAZRIL010000067.1, read on the forward strand.
CGTCGGTCGGATGGACAGCCACCATGCGGATGTTCGAGCCTTCGGGAAGCCCTGTATTGGCATCCTTCCACGTCTTTCCGCGATCATCGCTGGTGGAGACCCCCCGGTTCTGCACGACCGCGTAGAGACGTTTCCAGTCCCGGTCCGCATCCACCCATGTGATGCTGCGATACGGGCGCACCGCCGAGAAGTCGTGCCAGGATTCCCCGCCGTCAAGGCTCTCCCACACATAACCGAATTTCGGCGAACCGGGAGACTCCCAGCCTCGATAGGAACCCGCAAATGCCAACAGCCGGTCGGTATTGGCGGGATCAATGAGGATCTTCTGGATAGGGGCCGAGTAAAATCCGCCTGCAATCTCGGGCAGCCCCTTGCGTTTGCTTTCCCATGTGACGCCTCCATCCCGGCTGACGACCGGCCCGGACATCGTGCCTGCCCACACCACTTCGGAGTTTTTCGGATGGAATGTCACGTCCCCGATTTCCCAGCTCGCGAGCCCGAACCCGCCATTCCAGGTCTGCCCGCCGTCTTTGCTGGTTCCCAGCCCGAGCATGTCCCCGCCGAGGATCATGTGATTCGGGCTTTTGGGATTCACGCGCAGCGCTGTCAGCCAACCGCCAGAGCCAGGCTCGTTCAACGGCTCCCAGCGAAGGCCGGATGAATATGCAGTGCCGGAAACGGCCAGAGAAATCAGGAGGAGAGCGAAGCGCATGTCCGTAGCGTAATTCTGGGACAGTCGAATGCATGTGGCCAGCAATGCAATTCCTTGCAGGAGGATGAATTTTCGCTGGCATCCAATCTCAGACATCCTGATGTCAGCCAGCGAAAATGGATGAGCAAGGAAAACGGATGATCCAGGGAAAGGGCGGTTTGCAACCGCCGGGGCGATTACAAATCGCCCTTCCTTGAGGACCCGCCGCATTCCTCACCCTCTTCGTCAGGTCACCCGGTTTCCCCGCAGGTCACGATGGGTGATTCTTAAATGCCCCGGCGCTCTTTACTCATGCAAGGATTTGCATTCTTCTGGATTCGATTCCCGGGTTGCGATATTGAAGAGTCACGACATGAAAATAATCCTCCTCCCGATCCTTGCAGTCGCGGCACTTTTTGGAACCCAGGCGTTTGCCGGAGACACGGATGGCATCCGCCCGGTCTGGGACTTCGTCAAGAAAGCCCCTGTCTACGGATACGAAAAGTGGAAGGATCTCGGTGAAGTGGGAACCAAGACCGGAGAGGGGTGGAAATTGGATGGCCCGGCGGCCGGCGGTTTCGGGATTGTCTTCAACGACCTCCTCGATTTGGAAAGTGCCGCACGATTTCATGTGAAGGTCATCCCAAACGGGTCAAACACCGGGGAGCGCCTCATGTTCAAGTTTCACGCGGCCGACGGGAAGCAGGCGATCTGGTATGTTCCGATCAGCGGGCTGCAAACGGATACCGAAGCCGACCTGTCATTTGATCTGACTAAACCGGACGAACTCGTCGGAGGCGAGAAGCCCGACATGGGAATCATCAAACAGATTCAAGTTCAGGGCACATTCAATCCGACGGCCAAAATCCAACTCACTTTTGTCAGCTTCGGTGTTGAACCCAAGCCCTGAGACGTGGCGCGGCTAACGGCTGCAGCGCCGAAGCATGGACTGCGGAGTGTTTGCCACATAAATCCCCTGCCTGATACGCTCACGCTTAACCCAATGCCCCCCCAACCCACAGAGCAGGACGGCAGCCTTCGGCCGACAATCGAAACGATTGCCAAAGAGGCCGGAGTCTCGATCAGCACTGTTTCCCGGGCGCTTCGTAACAACCCGCTCGTCTCCGGCGAGACCGGGAAGAGAATTCAAGAGATTGCGCGGAGGCTGCATTACGCCCCGAATCCCTACGTCAGCGCGCTCATGTCCCACCTGCGGACCGCTCGACCGATTCCTTATCAGGCGAATATTGCCATCGTGGACACGCTTCACGGTCAGGAGGACTGGAAGGCGTTCACAGTGCAGCGAAATTTTCAGACTGGAGCAGAGGATCGCGCGCTGCAACTCGGCTACAAGCTCGAGAGGTTCTGGGCCGGTGGCGCGGAGGCGAACGACAAGCATCTGAGCCGCGTGCTGCTGAGCCGCGGGATTCGCGGGGTCCTGATCCCGCCCCTCCGCGACTATTCGACGAGCGGGAAAGACATTCCTCTCCAATACGAGGAGTTTGCCTGCGTCACACTCGGCAGCAAGGTTGTGGATCCCGGGTTTCATTTTGCCACCAACGACCAGTATGCCACGGGGCTCCTGGCCCACGACCGCCTTCTCGACTTGGGCTACCAGCGGGTGGGCATGGCGATTCCTGATTACGTCGAGTGTATTGTCGAGCAGAGGTTCAGCGCTGGCTTTCGCAATGCTTTGGAAAGGCGGGGTAGTGCAACTCCCCGGCAGGCCGTGCTTCGCTATGGGCAAGGTGCTGACGGCAAGAAAAAATTTCTCCAATGGGTCGCGACGTTCAAGCCGGATGCCATCTGTTCGACATTTCCCATTGTGAGGGAATGGCTTAAGGATATCAAGATGAGGGTTCCCGAGGATATCGCGGTGGCTCTGCTGGATTGGGACGCAAACATTCCGGGCTGGGCCGGGGTTGATCAAAAAAGCCAGCTTGTGGGCGCGGCTGCCGTGGACCTGTTGGTTCAGCTCCTGCATCGCAATGAACTCAACGTTCCCGCCAGTCCGTTCGGGCTGGCCATCGAGGGGAGTTGGGTGGATGGCCGCACGGCCCCGCGCAAAAGGAACGTTTAAAGTCGCTGCAAGGGATTGCATGAGGCGGTGATTGTCGGCGTCGACGGGATGAAGAACATTCGGGTATGAGCTCGAAGTGTCCCCCGATGGGATGGAACAGTTTTGATTGTTTTGGTGCCACGGTCACCGAAGAGGAGGTTCTAGCCAACGCGGAATTTCAGGCGCGGCATCTCAAGTCATTTGGCTGGGACCATGTGGTGGTGGATTATTGCTGGTCGCACCCTAATCCGCCCGCCAGCACAAACCCGAACCAGCTTCATGAGTATCAGCCGTATCTGGCGATGGATGGAGATTTCCGGCTGCAGCCGG
>CAZRIL010000068.1:0-27786 GCA_964600115.1 uncultured Chthoniobacter sp.
CAGACGCGCCATATTATGACAGGACTGATGGCAAAAAGTATGGTGATTTTTTGATGGATCTTATTCCCGGCCAGCGAATCTGGACACATTCGGTGGGACACACTGGTAGTCAATTGGCCCAACTCTACCAAATGACCGATCACTACCCAAATCCGGAAACCAAGCGCTACTGGCTCGAGGCCGTGGAGGGGATCGCGGCTTTTCTGGCCAACAAGCAGGAGGCAAACGGAGATTTAAGGGATATTTTTGATGAGAATGACAACGAGGTGAATCAAAAGCCCCACCGGATTACTGCCAGAGCCGTGGTTTGTGGACTTTGGACAAGACTGAGTCAAATCACAGGAGAAAAAACATGGCTTCAGCGCGCCGAAAGGCTTGCAGAATGTCTCGCCCCGGAGATTCAACGGTATGAATTTTTCAACCAAATGCTCGACGGCCTTTACAATCCCGGTGTGGAATTTGTGGACAGTGAAGGAGCCTACTATGCCCTTGAAGGATTGGCTCCGCTCTACGCCCAAACCCGTAACCCAAAAATCCTTGAGCTGTGTCAGAAGACCGCGGCCTTTGGATTTGGATGGACGTATTTTTACAATCTTCCCTTGGCGAATAATGGCATAGCGCGGGGCGGACAGTGTTGCCGGATGCCAGATTTGCCACTGTTGTATCCCATCGCTCCAGCAAACTCCGTGGAACCGTTGCTGTCCCTGTTTGCTTCAACGGGAGATCCGATCTATGAAACTATGGCGAAAGAAGCGGTGTATTTCATAGGAAATTGGCAGATCGACGCTCCGGGCAAGCCGTTTAACAGGGGCATCATTCATGCCATGGGTCAGTTTTGTGGCAAACACTGGGGGCCAGATCTGGCTGGGCAAGTCGATAGTGGAATGAGTTCCGGCAATGGGCTGGCGGCAATCGAATTATGGCTGAATCATGAAAGGAAATAGGGCGATCCTCGTTGCTTGCTTATCCATTCTCTGGGCCTGTGTGGATTGACATCGGATTTTTGTCACGAGTATGAAAAAGCAACCTTCACCAGACTGTCTTCGTGAGCCGGGTCAGATCGTCACCGAAAACTACTTGAGAAATGGAACTCTTCGCTATCACGGCGTCTCCGGTTGCATCGTTGGCACCAACGGTTCATATTTCAATAATCGCCCGTTGTATGGCGAGCCCGTGTCCGGTGCCGTCGTGCTGGCAGGAGATCGCCCGTTTGTTAGGCTGATTGGGAAAAGGCATATCTATGGTGCCTTTGGTCTGGCTCTTGTCCGAGGAGTGCAGGGCCGGTGGTTGCACGAGTGTTCCTCGGTGGAAACCACCTACCGATGTGGGAAAATGCGATGGAAAATCTCGGACCCGGATTTTTGCGGAGCGGAATTGGTTCTCGAGGCGCTTCCCTTGACCGGAGCAGGAGGTATGGGCATTCATTTCATTGCTCGTGGATTTGGCGACAATGCCCGCATTGTCTGGATGTTTGGAGGTGTCCGGGAAGACGAGAATCCACGATGGGGATTTGATCCTGTTATGCGGGGGAATCCACTTGTTTGCAAAACTGGTGACCCAAGAAAACCCGAGCTTTCTCAAGGATTTTTGCCTGGATGGTGTCAGGGCAACATCGTGCATGCCAGTGCGAATAGATGGCAAATAGCCCCCCGCCATGCAGAGGCTTTCCTTATTGAAGGGGAGGTTGATGCCGGCACTGTGCAAGTGGGGAATGCATGCCCGGATCAAGATCCCATGAGTTTGGCCAACTCCCACCCCGACGCTTGTCCGATCGCGACTGGAACCATTGCGATGCAGGGCGATTGCCAGGAAATCTTCTGGCGCTTCACCATGCTTGATGCTCCTGCGGAATTGAACCGCCAATCGTATCGATCACCGTCCGAAAGTTTCAAGATTTCGGAGGAGTTCCTTGATGACACGGAGTCTTTGAAAACTGAGACTCCGAATCAAAGTCTCGATGCCGCGGTGGCGGCTGTTTGTCATGCGATCCAGGCGACCGCAATTTGTGCCCCTCCGGGATTCCTTCATGGCGCTATGGCATTCAGTATTCCGTTTTTGGGGTGGCGTGTCATCAGCGGTGCAACCGTGCTTGGTTTGCACGACCGTGTTGCCCGGAATGCCTCGCATTATCTCGGAGCCCAGATCCGTGAGGATGCTCTGCGGACAGCGGCAAATTCGGATCCCAGGTTTTTGGGATGCCAGGAAGGTGCTGATTCCAGGTTTTACGGGGTGGGTAGCATTAAGCGCGAGCACCATATGTATGACACACAGTCGCAATTCTTCGACCAAACGATTCAGGATTGGCGATGGACGGCCGACCCGAAGCTGGAAGAATTGTTGCGACCGGCACTGGAGCTCCATCTTCAATGGTGCAAAGAGTGTTTTGATCCCGACGGCGATGGTCTTTACGAGAGCTATATAAACACGCTGCCATCGGACTGTGTATGGTATAACGGGGGGGGCAGCGTGGAAGAATCCGCGTATGCCTTCACAGCCCATATCGCGGCACGGGACATGGCGCGTCGGGCAGGTGACGGCGAGGCAGTCGTTCGACATGAAGAGCAGGCCGGAAAAATCCGCAGCGCCGTCACGTCGAAGCTTTGGTTAAACGATCGGGGCCACTTTGGACTCTACATTGAGCAGGGTGGCCATCGGCGCCTGCATGCGGATGCCTGGACACTCAGTCAGTTTTTGCCGATTGACGCCCGTATGACCTCCACTACCCAGGCCTGGCAGGCCCTCTACTATACAGAATGGGCATTGGAGCGACTTCCTCTGCCTTTCGGTGGCGAGCTTTGCCAACTTTCGAACTGGGTGCCTTCCAAATGGTCGGTTCGAGAAATCTTCGGGGGGGATCTGTTTCATCTGGCCCTGGCGTATTTTCAATCGGGGCAGGGGGACGAAGGATGGAATCTTTTGAAGGGAGGAATGCTGGAAACTGCCTTTGCCAGCGCCGTTCCGGGTGGATTTTCCCATATCGGTGCGGGCACGGATTTTGCCGATAACTCCCATATGTTCGCACGTACAGTTGCGCAGGGACTGTTCGGCTATGAACCCGACTATCCCTGTCGGCTTGTTCGTCTCCGACCGACATTTCCTTCGGACTGGCAGAATGCAGCCATTCAGACACCGGACTTTTCACTCGACTACCGAAGGGAGGAAAATACGGAACGGTATCAGGTGGAATTGAAGACTCCTTCCGAGATTGGGCTCCGATTGATCGTTTATGCCCGTGGGGTGAAATCCGTAATTCTGAACGGGAAGGAATGCGACTGGACGACAGAGCCGGGGTATGGTGGCACATGGATTAAGATACAAACTCCCAGTTTGGCCAAAATGACCCTCCACATCGAATTGGAGGAGCGGTTGGCACCTGTCCCGGCGATTACTGTCCGCGGGGAGGCAGGAGAGGAATTCCATACAGAATTCGTGCATGGCAGAATTGTCGGACTTCAGGATTTCCATGAAATTCTTCTCGATCCGGTGGTGCAGGATGCCTTACTGACGGGACGTTTTGCGACGAAGTCCGGCCATCATCTTCTTCTTGCTGAAATTGATGTTGGAACCGTCACGCAGTGGCAGGTTCTCAAATGCCATATAAGCGATTCGAAAGCCGAAAGAGACTCCCTGGAGAGAAAGCTTGGCACTGCCCCCGAAGACGCGGATTGGCTGACGATTGACATGGATAGCGTCCACAACGCCGATGTACGGGACATTTTTCAACAAGAGTATATTTCCCCACGACCGGGCACATGTTCCGTCCGATTGGGCAGTGACGGTTACTCGGCGTGGTGCTTTCCGCATTGGGGAAACAAACCGCCGGTGATTGATCTCGATAATCTCGAGAAACTCAGCATTGGAAACGGATTAATCCGGACGCCACAGAATGCCTATTTTGCCCATGCCGTCGGATCCAAGAATATTTCCTTTGCATCGCTCTGGGACAACTGGCCGGATATTGTTGATGTTCCGATCGGGCGTTCCGCCGACGCCGTCTGGCTGCTTTTGTGCGGCACCACATTTCCGATGCAAACCCGGATTGCCAACGCGACTATTCACCTTGATTACGCCGATGAAACAAAGGATGCGCTGGAGTTGGTGCCACCTTTCAATTTTTGGTCGCTTTGTGCCTGGGGAGGCACCGATTATGATTATGAAACGGACTCATTTGCTCTGCCCCGGACGCCACCTCCAATGGTTCAGTTGGGCCGCAATTGCCGGGCAATGGTTCTGTCGTTGAAGTTGCGCCCCCATACCGTCTTGAGGAACGTGCGACTTGAAGTGCTCTCTCAGGATGTCGTCATAGGACTCATGGGGGTCAGCTTGATGAATCCACGATAGGCCTATAAGCCCCGGATTCACACGTCGCATCTCTCTCGTATTTAAATCACTCCGACTCACAAAAAACAATGCAATTGAGAAACCACAAAATCATCGCGGAACGATCCGGTCACACTCACTCCGCTACAATTCAACCAGCCTGCAACAACCATAGCACACAAGTGCATAACATACAGAAAGGAACAACAATATGATTGACCATGTTTGCGTGTATAGAGGGTCCAGCGTGTGCGCTATGCTCGACGGCACACTGGTTTTTACCATTGCCAATCTGAACAAAGTAACGCCCGGAAACAATAACCTCCAGGCAATTTCATGCCGAAGCGATTGGAGGCAGATAACGATCAGCCAATTCGGGAGGTAAATGTGATGTGTGAAAACTCAGTCGGCGAGATGGTCGAGACTCTTCGGGCCGCATTGCTAGCGAGCCCATTCAACAATTTTGTCAAGCATGACGGGCCGATTCTACCTTCGTCTACAACGTGGGAAGGGGCATATCAGCAAGACCTGAAGACCGTCAAGGTTGGCGGTAAACACTACGCTTTCCTATCTGGCGCACGCGCTCTCATGCAAAACGTGATCGGATACGCTGTGTTTACAAACTACCCGTTTGAATGGGTGATGCATCCGAAGCCAGTGGTGGTGCAGGAGAATCGCCCTGGTGTGACCGTACATCTAGTGACCACCGCAACCATCATTGCGATGCCGGACGGATCGTTTCGCATGTACGCGCATGAATATTCCACAATCGCAGGCGTGACTGCAGATCGTGGAGTCTACTACTACTCAGGCGCCTCTGAGTTTCCGAATACATGGCATTTCGGTGGAATATATCTCGACGTTGGCGAATCTGGAACCTGCGACGCAGTAGGGATTCATAACGAGATCACGATCCCAGCCTGGAGTTCCATCGATGGGCAGTGGCACCACTTGTGGGGTGCGTTGGATGCATCGAACACGTGGCGCAGCATGCACGGGACTTCGGCTGACGGTCTGACCGTGACCCGCGACGATACACCATTCCTCAACGTCGACGCTCTGGGGAAGTGGGATTCAGGATTTAAGCATGTCGTTGGTCAGCCGCACAGAATCGGGAACGTGTGGTTCATCCCCTACCAGGGATTCAACGGTAGTTGCTGGCAGTTGAGCGTGTGCGCGACTATTGATTTCAAAACCGTCGTCACGCACCCGAGTGGTCCGCTCGTGGCGTCGGGCAAGTCTGGGGAGTTTGACGAGGGTTTTGTTGAAAACCCTGCATGCGTGTTACGTGACGATGGAGGGATCGACTACATCTATACTGGGAGCGGGCTTGATGGTGGAGTATCCGGATACCGCCTAGGCCTAGCCAGGAGCCCATCCCACGGATAGGGCAACAATACGCACCCCTTCATAACGAACCTCGCAACTTGCGCTCGAAGTTCGCCCCAGAATTCCTATGCCGGACTGGCGACAAAGCGATGGAGGATGCGGATGAGATTGGCGGGATATTCGCAGTATTTCTCCGCGCCGTAACCCTGGCCGGAAGCATTATAGCGCTCTCTCCAATACCACCCCTCGGCACGGCCTCGGTGGATCACTCGACGGATGCTTGCCATCAGGCCTTCCTGATCTCCCATGCGGGCACGGGCCCAGCACTCCAAATACCAAACCCGCCCCATGGCTGCGAGGTCCATGGTATCGGGATAGGAAAATTCCCACGGTTCGTAAGTGTCGGGCCGGGTGGCAATCCCACACGGCATGCCGCCATAGTAAAAATCTGGTTCGTCCCGCAATCGCGGCCACAAGGCGCGAATTTGTTCCGGACTTGCCACATCGCACGCGATGGCCGCCCAGTCCACGTCTGTCAGACCGTGACTTGAAACCAGTCCATGTTCAGGATGAAGATACTCGCCAAATTGATTGCCGATCCAAAACTGCTTACGAAAGTTGCCGGCGATTCTCTCGGCATGGTTGCAATAAAACTCAGCTTCGATTCCCTTATTGCAAAGCCGATTCAATTTGCCCACCTTACGAAATGCATTCACGACATGACACTGCGTGACCCCGTCGCATTCGATTCGAGTGGGTCGCTCTAAATAATACCCGGCTCCTCCTATACACCCAGAACTGGTTTCCAAGGAGAGTAGATAGTTCGCGGAAAGGTTGATAGGACCCAATTGTTCGCGAAGCCAATTCGTATCGGAGGTCTGGTCGTGGATGGCCTCGCAATTCTGAATCAAGGAAACAGCCCCCAGAGCGCGCAACGGATCCCCCGGTACCCAATGTCGGTAAAGAGCGCCATTTTCTGCCACCCGTGACGTGGCGTCTCCATTGCCACTTATCTGGCCGGCATGCTCGGGAAAAACTGCAATCGGAATGTGGCCATCCTCCCGCTGGAATTTCATCACATAGTTCCAGTTGGCAAGCACTCGCTCCGTCTGCCCCAGGAAAAGCAGGGCATCCGTCATTTGGTGCCCGTCAAGTGCGGGATAAGTTCCCCATCCGTGCCCACCACCGTCCACGCACACGCTCCAAAACCCAAAATAGATGTGGTCGTGGAGGGCGGGAAGGATGTTCTTGTTTGCAGCATATTCATACGCCTCGATGATCTCTGGATCCACGATGCCCGATGGAGGATTGCCATTTTTCATAGAAACGCAGTTGGTTTTGACAATGTCATCCAGGCAAATCCTATTCATGAGAACAAGGCTGTGTCGTATTGCATTTTTTAGGAGATTGGCATTTTCCGGTATTCGGTCGCTTCATGAATGTCCGCCGGGTTTATCAGTCAAGCCGAACAACGCGGATTCAAGATGCACTGCCACCACGTTGCCGCGTGTGTCGTCGGTGCAGTTCAATTGCCATATGCTGTTCGGATCGAGCGAAATCATTCCCTGGGGGTCTGAGGCACCGAAGACTGCGTTGGATTTGAAGGTGAAATTATTCGTTCTTTTTGTCGCGACTGCTCAGGGAAAAAGTTTTAATTTCCCACGGTTTCAACGAGACTAGGTGCCCCTTTTTTAATGGGAGAATGCTGCCGCTTGAGGTGCCGAGTAGATTCGTCGTTTGAAGAGTGTTGAGGGGTAGGTGGACACTCAGTTTCGCCTTCGCCTCTTTTCCCGCACACTCCACGAGACGCAATTCTAATTCCTTATTTGTCCGCGATCGGAATGTCGACAGCACGATATCGTCGCCAAGAAACTGCAGAAAACTTTGGCGTGGCGGCAATTTTCCCGCATGTGGAATGTCGGTGAGACAGATGGGAGGTTGGTCAAACTCCGCCACGGCACGAATCCGGTCGGCGTTGCTAAACTCCGGTCCATGCGGAAGCAGAACATAGCGGTAGGAAGATACACGCGGCCACCCGTATTCCCCTGTGTAAGTGGATTCCCATTCCCGAACGACCAGATTGGAAAACACCTTCTTGCTCTTGCGCTTAAAATACTGGGTTCCGCTGTGCATGAGTAATAAGCCCCCGTCTTCGGTAACGAAATCGACAAATGTCAGGGCGTCGATCGCCTTCTTTGTCGTCGCCTCGACTCCAAACGGATAATCCCGGATCACCGATTGTGGAACAAATCCCAGTGCCCAGTTCAACCAGTATCCCTCGGTAATATGCAGAGGATACTGCCACGCATTAATCCTTTTCCCCCCCAGTGTTGGCTCCGCGCAAGGAGGAATATCCGCCGACACACGGGCGCGAACTTCAACCGCCGGCGAATTTGCATGCAAGGTGACAAACAATTCGAAACGCAAACCGTGAAAGATGTGCAATGACTTGATCGTTGCGCGCAATGGGCCACGTTCGGTCCAGTCGATGGTTGCAGTCGATTTTGAGCTGTCGTAGGAAGCCGGAACAGGCGCCCGCAAGGAATAGGCGGGGTTCGGTCGCCCGGTCAGAGTGGGAGAAGCCGTCTGGGATTTTCCAATCAGCAAGCGTCCGCTGCGACGATCTTTCAGCGTTTTGATTGTGCCAGTGGAAGCACAGATTTCAACGGAAACGTGTGCATTCTCCATGGTGAGAAGTTCCTCGTTGATGTGCAAATCGGTGGTAGGCGATTCGACAGGTTCGTGGTGAAACGCCACGGAATAGGTGGTGTAACCCAAGCTTGGCAACTCCCGAGTAGAAAGAAGAAGATCAGCGTGAACAAGTGAGCCGTCGCACCGCCGCCCGCTCCCAACCAGTTGGCTTGGTACGGTTCGGCCGTGCGTATCGGTCACTAACAGGTAGTTGCAACCTTTTTCCTTAACGTAAAACTTACCCGTTTGCGCGTTCGCGTGTCGATGGAAACCAGAAGGATTAAAGACCGTGATGGCCAAATCGCCACCATTTTGTGTCGTAGTATCTACTGCTCGGCTTATGCGTTTGAGCGTATAATCAATAACTGCACGGGCACCGGCTTTCGCACGATCCAGATGGTGAAAACCAATGCTTCCCCAAGTTTGAAAATGGGCGTCGAAGATTGTGTCCATCTGTGATGGGAATCCCTGCCCACGGGAGTATTCGCAGAGCGATACGTCGTGGCTTTGGGAAATGAGCAAGTCTTTCCAAGCCTGTTCAAGCACCTTCGGTGCTTTTGTCGGAAGATCCAGGAGTTCGGCGATTGCATCAAAACGCTCCGCTGCCAGTAACAGCGCTTCCACTTTCCTTCCAAATATTCGGATTTGATCTCCACCGACGCCCCATGGTAACAGCTTCTGAAAATCGTCCATTCGGAGTTCTGCAGTCTGTTTTGCTTCGCCAGCATGGCCGTCGAGATACTCCGTCAATGTGGTGTAACGCACCCGGAAACGCTTGGAGAGTTCGCGGAACTTCTCCGGATCGAATTTGTTCATGGCCTTCCCGCGAAGCGGTTCCCATCCAAATTCCGTCCATTTGATGACCAGCGGCATTCCCAGCTTGCCGAGTTCCGACAGTTTCGCTCGCCCGGCTTTGCTCCAAAGCCAATCGATGTCCACCGTGACAACCGGAGGATGGAATACCAATCCATTTACTGGAGTTGCCAGAATGGTTGTTCCATCCACGCCACGCCAGTTAACAAGATTCAAATCCATGACAGGGCTTCCGTGTTTCCCCCATGTGTCGCATTGGGCCAGACTGGCAAATCGATAACCCGCCTGAGAGAGTAATTGCGGTATTTGAGGATGGCTGAATTCCTCTTCCTCCAGAAAGGTTTCAACAGGCTTGCCAAGAATATTGGCGACGGACCGTTGCCCCATGACCAGCTGGCGAACGGTAGATTCTCCGGAGATCATCGAACCCATAGGCTGTCCGTAGCTTCCTCCTATGATCTCCACCAAACCATTCTGCCAAGCCGTGCGCAACCTTGCGGCAATGTCTGGAAAATGCTCGGTCACAAGCTCGTAGGCCGGCGGATCAAGGTTAAGACACGTCTTGATCCGGGGGTCATACTCCGTCATCGCCAAACTGTCAGAAATCGATTGAGCGCAAGACTCAATTCCCGCCTGCCAGCCGATGCCCGTAAAGCTCCAGTGGTTACCCAATGTCAGACAGAAATCTTCATCCCCTGCAGACTTGGTCTGTTTGGGGTGGCGTTTCTGCGAATGTAAATCGGTATTCATGACTGGTTTGCCGCAGTGGTAATCTCGCTCGGCGTCGCTAGCTCCATTTTTTCAGGGCAACGAGATGCGACTCGGATGTGAGTGGCCGGGCAATTAAAAGTATTGTTAATCATTTTAAGCGAATATCACTTTCTGGACTTGCTGCTAGCCAGTCACTGTTTGATGAGCGCGATTGTTCTATTGGTTTGTTTTTAGACTGCGTTTTGGCGGACGAACACGGAGCTTTTTCACAGTAGGGGGGCAAATTCGCAGGTGCTGCCATCTGCTGATACCCTAGCGTCATGTTTCACGGTTATGACTTGAATGCATCGTCGTCAATAAAAAATAACATGAAACATGATAAAATATAACATGCGAACGAAATTCACTGCTGCTATTCGGGTTTGTGATGAGCTTTCAGAGGAGGGCTAACTTGGATAATTCACCGGCAACTAGAAATCCCCCCCCCGCTTGTTCCTTAGGGCAACAATGTCGGATTGTCGGACTCCGTCGGCTCCGACAATTGTGTTGATTCGTTTTGCATTGAGCACCTTGCGCAGCGACCTCTGCTGAATTTCGTGTGATCAATGATAAGGACAGCACTCCCACCGTTGCAGTGCGGCCCTTTGTGAACAAGAAGGCCACATCCACAAATAACGTGCCGCAGGCTTCTTCGGTCATTGTGTCCACAAAGCATGCTGTGTTCGCATTATGTCGCGCCAAGCGAGGCGTGATTTCGATCCAATATGACTTGGTAGCGCGATTTCACTTTGGAAAGTAGACGTTCATAGCCTCCTTGGAAAAATGAAAAGGGGTCTGCTTCGTAGGGATCCAGAAGAAGAGATATGAACAAATCACAAGCAAATGTTAAAAAATAACTCGCTTCTTTCTTGGATTTGAGGCACCTCCATGCGGGTCGCGCCATCCCTTCAATAGTTCTCAAGATTTCCATGTTGGCCACCCTTGTTCTCAATGCCGGAAGTTCCTCGCTGAAATTTTCTCTTTTTGAGACTGGAGAAGATCGCAGGCTTGCGGGCGGCATCGTACAAAGGTTGGACACTGGGAGTGCCAAGATGAACGTGGAAATGGAGTGGGAGACCTGTGAATGCATAATTCCTGGAGCCGGCATTCTGGAAGCAACCGGGAAAATTATTGAACTCGTTGCAGGGAATTTTTTGATTTCGGCAATCGGACATCGCGTGGTGCATGGTGGGGACAAGTTTGACGGCAGTTGTCAAATTGACGAAGGCGCATTGGCTGAGATCAGACGGTGCGGCAAACTTGCTCCGCTTCACAACCCGTCGAGCGCCCAGGCCATCGAGGATTTGCTGAGGAGATACCCTTCAACGCCACAGGTCGCGGTTTTCGACACGGCCTTTCACCACACTTTGCCCCCCGCCGCTTATCATTATGCGATTCCCTATGTGTTCTATGAAAAACACCGAGTCCGGCGATATGGTTTCCATGGCACGAGCCATGCCTTTGTGGCGGAGCAAACGGCCGTTCGTCTCGGGGTGGAAATATCAAGACTGAACGCCATTACCGTCCACTTGGGGAATGGCTGCAGTGCGTGCTCCATTCGTTGCGGGAAAAGCGTTGATACCACGATGGGATTGACCCCGTTGGAAGGTTTAGTGATGGGAAGCCGCAGTGGAGACGTCGATCCCTCCCTTCCCGCATTTTTGGCTGAATGCGAAAATCTGAGCCTTGCCGAAATACATGATCTTCTCAATCAAAAGAGTGGTCTGCTCGGCCTTTCCGGGTTGTCGAACGACATGAGAACACTTGAAGCCGCGGAGGATGCCGGAAACGAGCGGGCGCGTTTGGCGATCGACGTTTTTTGTCATCGTCTTGCGAAAGCAATCCTTTCAATGGCCGCCTCACTTGAGACTATCGATGCCCTGGTCTTTACTGGGGGAATTGGGGAAAATTCCCAACGTGTGCGCTGTCGGACACTGGCACAACTGCAGATTTTGGGAATCCGATGCGATCCCTTGCTAAATGCCTCACACGGAGCTTTGGCCGAAGGAAGAATTACGTCCGAATATTCATCCCTGCCAGCGTTCGTTGTTGCAACAAATGAGGAGCTGGTGATTGCCAGGGAAACTTCGCGTGTGCTGGGTTTATCAAACTTGCTTGGAGAAAGGTAATCCCATGAAGAGAACCTGCCTGAGCGGCGGCTTTCGTAGATATTGAGTATTCGTTCATTTTCGTGCTTCAGGGCATTTGAATGTAAATAAATAACATAAAAATGATAAAAAGTAAAAGTTTGTGCTTGTAAAAACGTGAACTTGAGTCCAGATATGTGATTTATGTCTCTCGTTTCCATTTCTTCCCTGGTCGAAAACGCACGCAATGGAGGCTATGCCATTGGATATTTTGAAAGCTGGAACATGGAGTCCCTTGCCGGGGTAATCGATGCTGCTGAGCAGACATCCTCACCCGTGATCATCGGATTCAACGGGGATTTTATGAGTCGCCCGGATCGCCGAGCCTCTGAACGTCTATCGTGGTATGGCGCTTTGGGGAAAACAGCTGCCGAGCACGCTTCAGTTCCCTGCGGTCTTATTTTTAACGAATGTCCCCGCGACGAATGGGTAATCAATGCTTGCGACGCTGGTTTCAACCTTGTCATGCCGGCCGATCCGTCAGTTCCATATGAGGACTACGTCGGGCGAGTGTCCGCGATTGTTTCTCACGCCCACGCCCGTAAAGTGGCGGTGGAAGCGGAGATCGGGGAATTGCCATGTGGTGAGAGCGGTAAAGTCGTGGATCACGGGACAATTCCCTCCGATCCTGCTCAGGCGGCGGATTTTGTCAACCGGACCAACGTGGATCTTCTGGCCGTCAGTGTTGGGAATATCCACATTATGGTTGCGGGGCAGCAGGATTTGAATCTGGAGGAACTGGAGAAGATTCACAAAGCGACTCCTGTGCCGCTTGTATTGCACGGAGGCTCCGGCATCACCAAGGACTCGCTAGTCCAGGCAATCCAGCTCGGGGTGGTAAAAGTCAACTATGGCACCTACCTCAAACAATGGTATCTGAAGTCGGTTTGCGGTAACCTTTCTAGCAACGGTTCGAATCCTCATGAGACTCTTGGCATTGGGGGCGATCACGATGTCATGGTTGCGGGCAGGTGTGCGGTCCGGGATGCCGTGCTTAGTCGGATCGATTTGCTTGGCTGTTGCGGAAGGGCCTTCATGTGAATTCTTCCCCTGCACACAAACCCCGTGTTGGATGCGTCGGCATCATAGTTGAAGACACGTTTTGCGGTCCCCTTACCGATGTTCCCCGCGAGGGGGCCTTGGTATGTGTGGAGTCCATGCCCACCCATGCTGGCGGATGCGCGGCGAATGTCGCCATCGATCTGACTAGGCAGGGGATTTCCGCGGATATTGCCGGATGCGTGGGAGCCGATGCGGCGGCACAGGGGCTCAAAGAAACCTTTGCGGATAGTGGTATTGGGCATGAGAAATTAGTGGTTTCGCAGATCCAACCGACCGGGCGTACGATCATCCTGCTGGTCAATGGGCAGGATAGGCGATACATCCACCTTTTCGGGGCAAATTCCGCTCTCTCGGCATCTGATCTGGATCATGCCTGGCTAGCATCCTTGGATGTGCTCTACATTGGGGGACTCTTTGCACTGCCGGCCTTGAAATGCGATGAGTTGGGAGAACTCTTTTCCCTCTGTCGTGAGGAAGGAGTCAGGACAGTGCTGGATGTCGTGATTCCCCATAACACACGGTTTTCCACCCTGCGAGAGTATGAATCCCTGCTTTCCGTTACTGACTTTTTTCTTCCCAATGAAGACGAAGCCTGTGCTCTGACCAACTGTCGCAGGTCAGAAGACCAACTGGAAGCAATTCTCGCAATGGGTGTAGGGACCGTAATTATCACGCAGGGTGCGCAGGGAGCCGTGGCCGGTCGCGGCTCCGATTGCTGGAAGTGCGGGAGCTACAGCATGGATTGTGTGGATCCGTCGGGGGCAGGCGATGCTTTTACCAGTGGCGTAATATCGGGAATCCTTGAGGAAAGGGATATGCCCTCTCTCCTGCGGTATGCCAGCGCCGTTGGGGCCTCTGCCACTAGGCGGGTGGGGACAACCAGTGGTGTTTTCTCGGCAGCCGAGGCGGAACACTTTGTTCAAGCCCACCCCCTACATGTCGAACATTCCACCTTTTGAACAAAATCTATGCTGCATGAACTGAAAATGCCCGATCTTGCCACCACTGGCGGGCCTGTCAAAATTCTCCGCTGGTTTGTCCAAACGGGAGCCGTTATTGCCCGTGGGGAGAACATTCTGGAAGTCGAGACTGACAAGGCAGCGATGGAAGTCGAGTGCACTGCCGCTGGAACATTGAAAGAAATTCTTGTCCAGGAAGGGGACTCCGTGGATGCAGGCACTGTCATCGGGGTGGTTGAATCCAGCTCCGGCGCGGATTCCAATGTGGCAGCTGCTCCCAAAGCCCCGACGGGAGGAAGCCCTTCGCCAGTTGCCGCCTCATCCGGCGCTGCCGGTCCTAAGGAAAAGAAGGCAGGTGGCATGTTCGCTAGGAACCGGGCGGCTGCTGCGGCCAAATCTGAAACACCCAATCCGTCGGAACCGGTCAGGGTTCCCGCTAACCCTCAAAGCGCCTTCCCGGCTTCCGGATCCGGGAGCCCGACGTTTGCAGCCCCAGGAACCGTGCGCAAGGTGAGCATTGCCCGCAAGACAGCGGCGCGCCGCCTCCAGCAAAGCAAGCAAATCATTCCCCATTTCTACCTTCAGACGTCCGCCAACGCCGAGCCGATGATCGCCCGCCGGCACGCAGCTCTTCCGCACAAGCTGGCTTGGGATGCGTTTTTTGTGAAGGCGATTCAGTCGGCCATCACGCGTTTTGACCAGATGGCTTGCCGGTGGGAAGACGAACAGCTCGTTCAGCAGGGGACGGACACCATCGGCGTGGCGGCGGATATCGAAGGCGATTTGTTTGTTGTTCCGGTGGATTCGCCCGGCACCAAAAGCATTGAGGACATCTCGCGGGACATCCGCGACCGCGTGTCTGCCCTGCGAAGCGGCGACCCTTTGGCACGGGTTATGAAACCCGGCATGATGACAGTCACAAACCTCGGTGCTTGCAATGTCGAAACCTTCACCGCGATCGTAAATCCGCCAGAATCCGCCATTCTTGCGATCGGAAAAATCCGCCCGGTCGTCATCGCCGTCAGCGAAACCGCCTTCGCGATCCAGCACCGTGTCAACCTCTCCCTCTCCATAGACCACCGCGTGGCAAACGGCAAATACGCCGCGGAGTTTCTCGGGGCCATCGTGGAAGAAATCGAAAATTTATGAGCAAAACCAAACCCGTCTCTCCGGATCTCTCCCATTACAAACGGGACTTCCTTCTTGAACTCTACCGCCGTCTCGTTCTGATCCGCGAGTTTGAGGAACGTGTAAAATTCCTTTTCCTGGAAGGGGCGATGCCTGGCACCATCCACCAGTGTCAGGGGCAGGAGGCCACGGCGACCGGGGTCTGCGCCGCGCTGAACACCGACGATTTTATCGCCTCGACATTCCGCGGCCACGGGCACGCGCTCGCCAAGGGGCTCACGGTGCAAGAAATGCTCGACGAGCTATTCGGAGCCTCCACTGGTTGCTGCAAGGGCAAGGGGGGGTCGATGCACATGGGCAATATGGACAAGGGAATGATCCCTGCCA
Organism: uncultured Chthoniobacter sp.; assembly: GCA_964600115.1. Lineage (GTDB taxonomy): Bacteria > Verrucomicrobiota > Verrucomicrobiia > Chthoniobacterales > Terrimicrobiaceae > QYQL01. The sequence continues at coordinate 15,587 of CAZRIL010000068.1, forward strand.
TCGCCATTGTCGGAGGAGGCATTCCGCTCACAGCCGGCATGGCCCTCGCATTCAAGATGAAGAAGACTGCCCAGGTTGCCGTCTGCTTTTTTGGTGATGGTGCGGTGGCCGAAGGAGCGTTCCACGAGGGGGTGAACATGGCAGCCATTTGGGACCTTCCAGCACTCTTTGTCTGCGAAAATAACCTTTACGGGGCTTCGACACACATCGGAAAAGTCATGAAGAACACAAAAATCTCCGATCGAGCGACCTCCTATGGATTCCGTGGGGAGACGGTGGACGGGAACGACGTTCTTGCTGTCTTGGAAGCGGCCAGGAAGGCTGTGGCCGAATGCCGCGCTGGCAAAGGGCCAGTGCTTCTTGAACTGCTCACCTACCGCCGGACCGGGCACTCGCGCCGCGACCCCTGCCACTACCAGCCAAAGGATGAACGGGAGGCGTGGTATTCCCGCGATCCAATCGAACGATTCGCGGAGACCATTCTCACTCGCCCCGACATTTCCCGCAGCGACCTTGATGGAATCAAATCTGCCATTGATGCCGAAATCACCGGCGCGATCGAGGAGGCCAAACAAGCACCCCAACCCACCGAGGCCGATCTGCTCACAGATGTCTTCGCCTGAACTTTCGATTTTAATATGAAGCACCAAGGAATTGCAGAAGCCCTTCGCGACGCGATTGCGGAGGAAATGGAGCGCGACGAAACCGTCTTTTGTATCGGCGAGGATATCGCCGTTCCCGGCGGATGGGGCGGTGCCTTTACGGTCACCCTCGGCCTGGAAAGTAAGTTTCCGGACCGTATGATCGACACCCCGATTGCCGAGTTGGGATTTTTTGGCATTGCGGTGGGAGCCGCGATGATGGGCATGCGTCCGATCGCCGATGTCCAATACGGGGATTTCTTATTCCTTGCGAGCGACCAGATCATCAACAATGCGTCCAAAATGCGCTACATGTCAGGCGGGGCCTGCAAGGTTCCTCTGGTCATGAGGGCTCCCATCGGTGCCACTGGTCGCGGATCGCAGCACGCCCAGAGCATGGAGCGCTATTTTACGGGTGTTCCGGGGCTCAAGGTCGTTGCCGTCTCGAACGCCTACGACGCCAAGGGCATCCTCAAAGCCGCCGTACGGGACGACAACCCGGTCCTGATCTTCGAGCACAAGTTGCTCTACGGATCAAAAGGCGCAAGGCGCGAACCCGGTGCTGTGGATGCGGGATCGGAAATTCCCGACGAGGACTACACTCTGCCGCTAAACAAGGCTCGCCTGCATAGCGAAGGGACGAACGTTACTCTCCTCGGTTGGCTCCTCATGCACCATTTCAACATTCAGGCGGCCGAAGCTCTGGCTGCTGAAGGAATCTCGGCCGAGGTCATTGATGTGCGCAGTCTTTCTCCGATTGACTACGAAACGATCGGAGAATCGATCAAGAAGACTGGGCGCGTGGTCATTGTCGAAGAGGGGCCGAAGACCGGCGGAGTCAGCGCGGAAATCGCAGCCGGGATAATGGAACATTGCTCGGAATACCTCCAGGCCCCGGTTCTGCGGGTCGCCTCCCCAGATGTTCCAGTACCGTTCACACCGGTCCTTGAAAACGCGTACCGTCCCGATGTCGCACGCATCGTAGCAGGTGCCCGTCAGGTCATGCAATAAATCAAGTCTTCCCGGAAAATGATTACCAAAGATCAACTCATCAGCTATCGGCGGACATCCCATGATCTCTTCCGGAAAGCAGAAATTTTCATCACGGAAGAAGAGAGATCCAGGATCGAGATCGCCGACTTTGGCCTCGGTGAGTTTGAGACAACTGGTCTTGGGGTGCTTGTCTATGTGAACACCGATCGTTGTTGTGCCAAGGAGCTTGCCATGCTGCCCCATCAGACTTGTCCCGAGCACCTCCACCCGCCGGTAGGAACCAGTCCCGGAAAAGAGGAAACCTTCCGCTGCCGCTGGGGAAAAGTTTTTCTTTACGTGGACGGAGAAGCTACCGCATCCCCACGATGCCAACCCCCGGTGGGAAGCGAAAACGCCTACACAGTTCGGCGCGAGATCGAACTTAACCAAGGCGAGCAATATACTATATTCCCCGGCACCAAACACTGGTTTCAGTCCGGTGACGAGGGAGCCGTCGTTTCAGAGTTTTCGACCCGCAGCACCGACGAGAACGACCTTTTCACCGATCAGCGGATCGCCCGCTTTACCAAAATCGTGGATTCTTGAAGCTTTCAGCGCGCATGACTCCCCGGACTCTCAGTAATGAAACCATCTGGAAGGTTGTCGCGGAAGCAACGCGTCGTCTTGGGAGTTCACCGTCTCAAGGTCATTCGCGCGGAAGTCGGCATCTCCGAGGCGATCAACACCATGGATGAACCGACCACCGGAAATTTTGAAATTCGGTTTCGCCAAAAACACATCCCCCTGACCTCCCCATGAATATTCCAGAAAAACTCTACGCCAGAGGCCACGAACTCGACCTGTCTGATTCTGCTTTCGGAGAGCTCCGCAAGTCGGACGATATTGCGGAGGACTTCGACCGCCTTCGCCTCCGTTTTGAGGAGGACGGCTACCTTTATATTCCAGGGTATCTTGACCGGTCGGATATTCTCGAAGCACGTGCTTTTCTGACAGATGCGCTCGCCGCTAAGGGCGTCCTTGATCCCACTTATCCCGCTTTTGAGGGTGTTAAAAAAGAAGATGCCGACCTGCGGTTTCTTTCTGATCCACGCTTAGCCGTCGAATACATGATCGCAGTGGCAAAGAACAACTCGGCGATGCGACGGATACTCTACTCCGGTCGGATCATCGAATTCTTTCGCGCGTTCTTCAAGGAAGCGATCCGTCATTTCGACTTCACCTGGGTGCGCACGATGGGCAAAGGCCTCGGAACAGAGCCGCATTGCGATGTGGTTTATATGGGACGAGGAACCCCGCGGGTCTGTACGTGTTGGATCCCCTACGGTGATCTTTCCCTGGATGTCGGCGGGCTGATGACACTTGAAGACTCTCATCTGAAACAGGACCGCCTGAAGAACTATCTCAGTCGCGATGTGGACAATTACTGCACGAACCGTCCGGAGGCCGACGAGATCGAATCCGGGAAAATCCCTTGGAAATGGGGCGGCGTGCTTTCCAAAAATCCGGCCACCCTGCGCGAACATCTTGGAGGGCGATGGCTCGTCACCAACTATCGCGCGGGAGACGTTCTGATTTTCGGCCTCAAGATGGTGCATGCAAGCCTCGACAACCAAACCTCGTATTTCCGGTTTTCTTCCGACACACGCTACCAACCGGCATCCGAACCAATCGACGAACGTTGGATAGGCGAAACTCCCATTGGTCATGGCCAGGGAGCCAAGCGCGGTTTGATTTGCTAACCGTTCGTCCAGCCCACAGGAAGGCGCTCTCATGAAATCCGTGAAACCAAAAAGAGGTTCTAGCCGAATAGGATGAGGCTCATGCTAAGAGCGGTTCCCGAGAAATCGTAAAGCTTCCTTACCCCTCATGACATCCAAGCAACGCTTCCTCTCCGCCCTCTCGGGCCAACAAGCCGACCGGCTGCCGGTCACCACCCATTGGGTGACCTCATTTTATCTGCAAAATGTGGCGCGCATGCCTGAACAGGAGTTCTACGACCACTTCGGCTTGGATCCGATTCTCTATCTTGCCCCCCACCGCCCCGATCCCTCAGCTGGCGAGTACTTCGATCCCGATCAGGGCTCCGTGGGATTTTTGGAGAGTCGCAGGATCTCCACCGACCAGTGGCGGATCAGCAAAGAACCAATATCCGGACGGGAGCATCCCGCTGTCCGCTGGCACTTCGCCACTCCCAAAGGGACCCTGACCATGGTCCTCGAATCGGATGCTTACAGTTCCTGGGTCGTGGAGCATCTCGTTAAGAAGCCGCGCGATATTGATCTCATCGGCGAGTTCTGCACAGCGCCAAAATGCGATGTGGAGGCGGTCAACTCTGCTGCTTCTGACTATGGACAACGCGGCCTGGTCCGGTCCTATGTTTGTTGTTTTGATGTCTTCGGCCAGCCCGGCACCTGGCAGGATGCCACCTGTCTGGCCGGAACCGAAGAGATGATCATGGCCGTTTACGACGACCCGGTTTGGGTTCATGAATTTCTTGGCATCCTGCAACGTCGCAAGGCGGAGTATCTCCGCTCAATGCAGGGCGCGAACTATGACATTCTCGAACTCGGTGGCGGCAGCGCCTCTTCCACTGTCATCTCACCTCAAATATTCAACGACTTCGTAGCTCCTTACGATTCGGATTTGATCCGGCTGGCGCACGAAGCCGGGCAGCGGATCGCCTATCATACCTGCGGAGGAATGATGCCAATCCTAGAGCAAATCGCCGCCATGAAACCTGATGCCATGGAAACGTTCACCCCGCCAGGAATGGGAGGAGATACCGATCTTGCCGAGGCAAGGAAACGCATCCCACAAAAAATCTGCATGATTGGTGGCTTCGACCAATTCCATCATTTCGTTGGCTGCTCTGCCGAGGATACCCGGCGCGAAGTCCGACGTTGTTTCGAGGCCGCAGGCCGCAACGGTTCCTACATACTCTGCCCTTCCGACCAGTTTTTTTCCGGAGATCCCTCCCTGATCAAGGCCTTTGCCGACGAGGCTTCCCAATGCCGTTACGTTGAGAAAGTTTGAACATGCGCCTGTCCAAACTGGCTGAACGTATTGAATCCGAGATACCTCGGAATTGCCGGGTGGTTGTCGGCTTCGATGGATTTGTTGATGAAATAATATCCCTCGTTGGGGAACGCAGGTCTCTGGATGACTTCACGCCGGTGCCGGATATCACCACGTTCGGAAACCTCGTTTCCTCCGCTGCCGGCCACAACAGCCTCAGGGAAATCGTGATCAAAGGTATTCATCCCGGGGGATGTGCGATCAACCTTGCGGACGGACTGGCCAGCCTTGGTGTCCAGGTCGAGTGCTTCGCGACGCTCGGAGAGCCGGTGCACCCCGCATTTCGCGACATTGCTGTAAAATGTCGGAGGTTTTTTTCCTGGGGCCGCGAGCCTGGTCGCACGCTGGTCTTCGAGTTTCAGGATGGCAAAGTTATGTTCAGCGCGGTGAAGCAACTGGCGGATTTTACCCCGGATGCAGTCAGGAAGTTTTTGACGGATGGCTCATATGCCAGAGCCTGCAATGAGGCCCGGGTCATTGCCCTGACCGACTGGACCCTCTTTCAGCACATGACCGACGTCTGGCGATTGCTGCAATGTGAAGTCTTCGCCAATCTTCGGCAACGACCCCACTTTCTCGTTGACCTGGTCGATCCCTCCAGTCGTTCGCCAGCAGATATTCTAGAAATGACAGCTATCTTGCGAGACTTCGAGCCATCAGGTTCGCTGACGCTCGGGCTCAATGGCAATGAAGCCAATGTTCTCTGTTCCTTGCACGGTCTGCCGACGGCTTCTTCCGATGCCGTTCCGGATGAAACATTGGAGCAAGCGATAAAATTACGGGAACATCTTGAAATCAGTCGCGTTGTGATCCACCGGATTCCTTTCGCGGTCTCCGCCGATCAAGTGGAGAGGATTGTCCAACCGGCTCCTTTTTGTTCCCACCCCAAAAAGAGCGCCGGGGCTGGCGACCGTTTCAACAGCGGGATTTCACTTGGCCTTGCCCTTGGTTACGAGATCGCCGATTCTCTTGCACTCGGCTGCGCCGCTTCCGGGTTCTTTGTCCGGAATGCACGGAGCGCCAGCCAATGCGAGTTAGCGGACTTTCTTCGCCAATGGTCTGCTGGCGGAGTCATCAGGGCAGACAAACAATGATCGCAGCAATGGATCTTGGTGGTTTAAGAAAATGTATTTTCGTCATTAACCGATGAATTCTGACGATTCTCTCAGCTCATGCCCGGTGGATTACCAATCATTTTCCCCCTGTCTATCCACCGAGCCGGAATTTATTCCTTGGTCCTTATCCTCGCCAGGAGATCCGCCCCCGAGGGTTTCTTGGATCCAGGAACGACCGCTCAGTTTTGTCGGAGCATGGGAGCCGATCTCATTCCGCCGAAGAGCGGGATATGCCTATACTGACGAGGCTGAGTTTCAGCGTGAAAAGGAGTTTTCCGATGCAGCGCTGGAGGACTATGTCCGGAGTGGAGCCAATGCTCTGGTCATTCCCTTTGCAAAGGGCTTCGGACTGAAAGCCACTGAACACGAGATCCAGGATGAAAAGGACCTCATCGCACGAGCCCATCGCAAGGGCCTGCGAATAGGCACGTATATCCGAGTCGACGCCCTAGTGCCCGAGTTGGTAGTCAGCGACTGTCCATATGTTTACGAGTGGCTTTCCGTCGGGTCGCATGGCCGGCGCGGACTTTATTCTACTCAGCAAACATTTCGCAAACGAATCTGCCTCCTACATCCTGGTGCCACCAGGTGGCTGGAAGAACTTTGCGCCTACGCGATTCTGGATCTGGGTGCGGATTTTTTACATCTTGATGGGTTCAATGTTTCCTACTTCCCCTGGGAAACGTGCCAATGCTCCCGATGTCTGACTGCATTCCGGAAGTGGCTCAAGAAAAGATTTACCGATTTGTCAAAGCGCGAGCAGGTTTTCGGCCTAGTAGATTTTGATCGTATTGAATTTCCGGATTTTGAGCCAGGCACTCCGCTCCCCACCGTGCTGTCGTCGCCCGACATGCAGGCTTGGTATCAGTTTCAATGGGACAAAGGCATGGCCTTCACTCGACACGTTCGGCGTTGGGTGAGGCAGCTTAATTCCGAGACCGCCATCAGCGCCAATCCCTGGTGGACACGCGGTGTAAATCAACTTCGGGCCTTTTGCCAGCGCACCGAAGAGGCCCTTCCATGGTTCGATGCCGTCTGGACCGAAGACTCTTATCACCTCGACTATGTGGATGGTCAGATTCGTTCCAGAACAGGCATGTTCAAGACAGCGAGGGAATATGCCATCCCTGTATGCCACTATCACTGGTCCTCAAATCCTTCCCAAATCGAAGCCAGCCTCGCGCTTTCAATCGCCTGCAATGGCGGTAATCCGTCCTGCCTCGGCTTTAGCTTCCGTTATCTTCCTCACTATTCACTTGGTCAGGAGGTCAAGTGGCACTACGCGACCTGGGCGCAACAAAACTGGGCTTTGGTCGGAAACACCAAGCCGGCCGCAGAGATCGCGCTCATTCGGCATCACAGCAGCCTCGCTTGGAATGCGCGAGCCCCCTGGCTCAGCGCCATGAGCCTCGAGCAACTCCTAATTCGCATGAAGGTGCCCTGGCGGCTCTTTGATCAGATCACGTTCGAGAATCTCCGCCAAGTGCGCACTATCCTCCTGCCCGATGCTGAATCATTGTCCGACGATGAGATCAAGATCCTGCATTCCTGGGTGCGACAGGGAGGACGGCTCTTTTTTACACGGAAAACCGGAACGCATGATGAATTCCGCCGCCGTCGTCCTAAGAATGCCCTTCTTGAGTGGTCCGGCCTTTTATCAATCGCTGATACCTCTGAAAATCCCGCCATGAACTGGTTTGAATGGTCGAAAGAGGATTTCACCGAATTTGATTTGGAGGAGGCGAAGACGACCGATCTTCCTCCGCAGATAGTTGATCTCGGCAGTGGCCTTCTCGGTTACTGGCCGACCATTCGCGTTCCCTTTGAGGGGTGCGTGATCACCAAATGGATCAAGGCTGAGCACTTGAAGTGCCCCCAACAGAGTGATCAGATTGAAGCGTTTATTCGCCAGCTTCACGGTGCGTTTTCCTTCGAGATTCAGGGGCCGCCCTCCCTTCTCATTGAATGCAGCTTGCAGCCGAGCACCAGCGAGACTCTCATTCATCTCATCCAGACTGACATCCAAAGCGCACCGATTGACGTAGCGATCGATCGCGCAACGGGGGGCTGGAACAAATACCGCTTGCTTACCCCTGATGTGATTGCACCAACCCTCTCCGTCGAGGGAACCGTGCTTCACTGCAAAAATCTTCACCGTTATGCAATTATCGCAGTCACCCCTTAACAAAACCACTCCGCGCATGTCTTCTTCACTCGATGCGCGAGCTCATGTGCTTCGCGACTACCAATTGGAGGGTTGGAAAGAAAAAATCGCCGGAAGATGGCATTACCGAAACCTTGCCGCCGACCCCCAGTGGCGAAATGGGTGGATCAGCTTCGATGCCGTCACCTTCAATCAAGTCGATGGGAATGTGTATTGCGGGCTCAACTCGATTGATGGTGATCTTCTTTATCGCTTTGACCCTGTCACCCAAAGCTTCACTGGGCTGGACACTCAAAGATGGACGGATGCTTTCGATTCCAAAATCCACCGCACCCTCCTTCTTAATCCCCACGATCAGTGTCTCTACTTTGCCACTTCGCTGCTCCACGATGCCGACCAGCAGCGTGAGGCACCCGGAGGTAAACTCGTTCGTTATGATTGGCGGCGCGATCAATACACAATCCTCGGCATCCCCTTCCCCTCGCTTTACATCCAATCCATCGCCATGGATTTGTCTCGCGAGATCATTTACGGCTTCACTTACCCGGCCGAGTTGCTTTTTCGGCACGATCTGCGCTCCAGTCAGACCAAGATCCTTGCCTATGTGGGCAACGCCATTCTTTTTGCCCAGCCACACAATGCCGTCATAGATGCCGACGGATGGCTTTGGGGGACCTATGCTGAAACCCGCGCTTGGGATGAGATCACAGGCCAGTGTCCGATCCGGCTATTTAAATATCATCCCGACCTTGATGAATTTGTCTGGTTTACTCATGGGCTAGCCCGCAAGGCTACTTCCGAGCAACTGCGCCCGGATCCTGCAGATATCTCGCGGGAGATGCCGGATATGAGCGAATCCCGCCACAAGCAGGATTATGGATTTTGCGATTCCATGGTCTTCGACGGTTATCGTTACATTTATGCTGGGAGCGTGGCCGGAGTTCTTTCCCGTATTGATACCCTCACTGGCGAGGTCGCCAAAGTCGCTAATATCATGGCTTCCGGTCGTTTTCCTGCCATGGCTTTTGGCCCCGATGGCAAACTCTACGGAGGGGGAGGAATGAAAAACCAGACCACGCTCTGCTCCTTGGAGCCAAAAACGCTCGAGCTTGAAATTTGGACTGATATCCAGGACGCCCAAACCGGTGTTCGTCCTGCCCGCATCCACGAACTCTGCCTCACCACAGACGGCACACTGTTTTTTGCAGAAAACGATCATCACGAACGTTCCAGTTATCTATGGTCTGCGAAAATTCTTTGATAGCGGTGCTTAACCACAAACGGACAAGTTGAACAATCTGCGGCCCGCCCGCGTGGACGATTTTCAAACGGCTTGTGACGCGCTTTCGCCAGCAATGCCCGCACGCAAGGAACCACTTCCGCGGAGACTCGGGCTTATGCCGCTGGAAGATGTTGCTCTGATGCGAGCGCCACGAGGTCGATTATATTCGTCGGTATGGCCAAGAACTCCCACCTGTTGGCTCTCGTCCGGGAAACCATGGGCCATGCCGGCACGCAGTTAAAAGCCCAGGAGAAAAATATCGCCGCCTCCTCTGCCTGGCCCTCGCTGCTGGCACCGCACTCCAAAAAATAACGATCTCCCTGGTTCTGTTTAAGCACGTCATCTCAATTTAAACTAGTCGGCCATCTCTGGGCCGCGATCTTTTTGAGAAACCTCCGTCATCTTCTTCAAGGGAGGCTTCTTCTCATCTAAGTGACCTTTGGAGTCATCTGCAGGACTCGGCTCGATCTCCAATCCAACCAACTTCGCCAACTTCAAAAATTGCCCAAAGATCTCGTTCCCGAGCCCACGAATCGTAGCGAAGACAGGCTGGATCCTCTGGAAAAGCACTTTCACTTCATCCAGGATCTTTTTCAATGCGGACAAGGTGATCAACCTGGTCAAAAGCATCGAGAAGACCGCAGAGGAGAACAGCGACGACCCCTTCCTCATCGCCATGGCCGAGCGCGCCAAAGCCGTGCAGGAAAGTTTCGAACAGCGCCAGACCGCGACGGCAGACGCCCTGGAGGATCTGCTCAGAGAGGTGCAGCGCAACGAGAGCCGGAAGAAAGAGCAGGCCGAGAAGAGCTTCGACGGACTCACCTTCTTCGTTTACAGAACCCTGCTCGACGCCAAGGTCGGAAACGCGGAGGACGTCAGTCGGAAAATCAAAGCTGCGTTCGTCGAATATCCCGATTGGAAGCGCAGCGAGGCTGCGCTCCGGGAACTGCGGAAAAAAGTGACCTTCGCCGTTTATGCCGAGATGGACAAACTCGACGCCGTAGCCCGGATCGTGGACGAACTCTTCACTCTGCTCGAAAAAGCCAACCGGATCTGATGAACGAATCCGCCCGACAAAAGTTCAAGGCCAGGATCCTGGAATGGGCCGCAAAGCTCGATGTGAAGGCGAGTGCCATTTACATCCGCCCGATGCGCCGCAAATGGGCCTCATGCTCCACCGCCGGCACCCTGAGCTTCAACGACGAACTCGTTTCCATGCCCCGCGAACTCGGCGACTACGTCATCGTCCACGAACTCCTACATTTCTCGGTCCCCAACCACGGCAAACTCTGGAAAAGCCTGATGCACGCCCACCTTGGTCCCTACGAAAAATACGAGGCCAGCCTGAGTGCCATCTGTGCCGGGAAATAGGCGGCCAATTCAACCCTTCGGCAGAAATGGTGCGTGCTGTCCCGGCCAGCGAGAGTTAAAATGGACAAGGTTGAATGAAGGAGAAAAAATCTACGCCACAAGAGGGAACGATTCACGTCTTTCCAGATACAAACATCTTTCTGCATTTCGCAGCCTTTGACGGCATGGATTGGCAGGCGCTCTGTGAAACCGAGGCGCCAGTTCAAATCCATGTTTCTCAGGCTCTTCTCGCTGAACTCAACAAACTGAAGGATACAGGAGCCACGTCGACTGTCCGAAAGCGATCAGCCGGAGCGATAAAAAAGTTGCGCGAAATCCACAATTACAGCCGGAGTTCGCCGAGCGGGACAACGGTCGTGTTTTCGGATACTAGCCCGGATGTCTCCCGGTTTCAACGCCTCAATCCGAACGTTCAGGACGATCATCTGCTCGCGGAGATCCTTCAATTCGCATCTGAGAATCCCGGCGAATCCGTCGTCTTGGCTACGGACGACGGAGGATTCGGTCTGACGGTCAAGGCTGGTCACCATGGAGTAAAGTGGGTTGAGCCTCCACTTTCAGCCAAGCTTCCTTCGGAGCCCGAGCCTCACGAGGTCGAGCTTCACAAACTCCGTAGCGAAAATGAAAGGCTTCGCAATGTCAGGCCTATCCCGAAGGTCTGTTTTGGGGATGGTGCGCAGATATTGACCCTCCCTGGACCGCCTGCAGAATGGCAATCCAGGCTGCGGGAGATTTTGAGGGAAGTCCGCGAAAAACATCCAGAAATGTCAGTGCCAAAACCTTCGGGTAATGCGTTTTCCATTTCCATGCTTTCTATATATCGGACCCCTGAAAAGGTGGCGGACTACAACGAGCGGTTGTCCATATTTCTGCAGAAAATGGAATCGACTGTAGCCGAGCGGCTCTCGGCGAAGTCACGAACGATTTTTTTTGACCTGAAGATCACCAACCAAGGAACCTCGCCGGCGGAAGACCTTCGACTGCATATCCATTTTCCGGATGGATTTACGTTGCGAAACAAAGAGGAATGGGACGCCTACCTGAAAGATCTCCCCCGTCCTCCTGAACCTCCGGAACCCAACATCAGGGGGTTCGGAGATATTACACGAAGTCTTTCGATGGCACATTTCCCCCGACCATCCTACGAAGCACCTGAATCGACGATTTCGATTCGGCGAACCAACAGCTACGACTTGAATTATCGATTGAAGAAGTTGCAGCAGCATGAAACGAAAACGATCTCCTCGATGGCTTTAACGTTTGATTTAAATCCCTTTCCGTTCCAGGCCGAATACCGGATAACTGCGGACAATCTGCTAGACCCTTTCCTCGGGACATTGATTTTCTCAGAGCCGCCTGCTCGAACTTCGGCCGTTCACGCCTGACGGTAGCGTGGCGGCAGGGCCTAATCGCAGCTTGGAGTTCACGCACCCTTCCCCTTGAAAAGGGTGCGTCAGAATGCCGGGATCGCTGCTTCCACATGCTTGTTCATTGTCCACGAGAACAGGGGATTCAAGGGCCGAAGAAGCCGATGAGGCGGCGCTCGGGAAACCAGCAAA
>CAZRIL010000069.1:0-27038 GCA_964600115.1 uncultured Chthoniobacter sp.
GGTTTGACGACTCCCTCGGAAATCGAAAGCGACCGGTCGGGCATCACCCGCTGGTAGTCGATCCCGATAATCCGGCCGAAACCCCGGCACTCCGGACAGGCGCCCAGCGGATTGTTAAAGCTGAAGAGCCCGGGTGATGGCGGGCGGATGTCCGTGTCGCAGTGCGCGCAGTGCCAGCCCGAAGAAAACGGATGCGATTCCAGCGAGTCCGGGAGCACGATCGCGATCTTGTCGCTGCCAAGGCGGAGGGCGTTCTCGACCGCTTCCGCCAGCCGCGAACGCTGCGAGCGCCCGACATCGATCCGATCCTGGACGACAGGAACGCGAGCCGGCAGGCGCTTGACCGGAGGGGCTTCATCGGTCCGGGCAATTTTCCCATCGAGCCAGACGCGAAGGTAGCCCTGCTGCTGCAAAAACTGGAAAAAATCCCCCGGCTTCGTCCCGGCCGGCACCGGAACACCGAAGGTTACGAGGACCGTCGCGCCCTTGAAGCGGGCCAGCACCAAATCCACGATCGAGCTTGCGGATTCGGGCCGCACCTCCCGCTCGCAGGAGGGACAGAATCCCCGCGCGATCCGGGGAAAGAGCAGTTTGAGATAATCGTTGATCTCGGTGATCGTGCCAACCGTCGAGCGGGTTGTACGGACATTGTTTGCCTGCTCGATGGCGATGGCCGGCGGGATCCCGTCGATCGAGTCCACCAGCGGCTTGTCCATCCGGTCCAGAAACTGCCGGGTGTAGGGGCTGAACGTCTCCACATACCGGCGCTGCCCCTCGGCGTAGACGGTGTCGAAGGCCAAGCTCGATTTGCCGCAGCCGCTCGGCCCGGTAACCACAATAAGCTGCCCGAGTGGCAGCTCCAGATCAATGCCGCGCAGGTTGTTCTGACGAGCGCCGCGGATACGGATGGATTCCACCCGTGAAGATGCGAGCGGTTTCAGAACTTAGCTGGCCTTTTTTGTGGAAGCGCGGAGCTCGTCCGTGCGCAACAGCACCCGCTGGCGCATGATTTTTCCCGATTTGAACTTCACTGTCGCACGCGCCGGAATGATCACATCTTTCTCAGGTTTGTGGGGATTGCGACCGACGCGGGATTTTGTCAACCGGACTTCGAAAACACCGAAATTCCTCAATTCGACGTCGCGGCCGGAGGCCAGGGCGTCGGTTATAAGATCCAGTGTTTGTTGGAGGACGGCGAAGACTTCCTGCTGGATGATCCCCGTGTCCTTGCTGATCTGCATCACGAGATCGCGTTTGGTGAGATTGGCCATGATTTTGAAAAGTTTGTGTATATGCAATAAGCACCTTTTGAGCGGAATCGCAACCATCTTTGAAAATCGCGATGAAAAATCCCCTCCTTATGTGAAAATGTCAGTGCCCTTGCCACCAATAGGTTGAAGCGGAATTCTCCTGCTCCCGGTCAAGGTGCGGCAGCAGGTTCCGACGTGACTTCGAATTTCCGGAAGTTCGCATTATAAAGATAATTCCCCAGGCTCCCTCCGAAGCCGGCAAAGGCGGTCGCTTCTTTCGTGAAGGCCGTCGTCGGGAATTCATATTTTGCCGTGCTGGCCCCGAAGCTCACCTTCGTCAGGGTTCCGGTGACAGTATTCACCGAGAAGGTCAGCACCGTTGGGGCTGCCGGGTCGAATGTCCCGCCATAGGCAACCGGATCCCCGGACGCCACGCCATTGGCATAGAGCTGCAGGCTCCCGTCATACCCCACCTGCAGTCCGGTGAAGGAATTGTAGCGGTTGCCGAATTCTTTTTTTTGCACTTCGGAATAGAAGCCCAGCGTTGCCACCCCTCCCTTGATGCTGGTTTTGATTTTCTCGATATCCTCCCCCGACATTGGCTCTTTCCCCTCGGGGGCTTCTTCTTCGGGCCGGTATTGATCGAAGGAGATCTCTGCGGAAATCGTCAGGATGGCATCGGCATTCTTTCCTGCCAGAGTGATCGCGACCGCTCCGCCATTGTGCATCAAGGCGGCCCCTTCGCGCATCCACGTGTCGCACGATCCTCCGCCGGCGAGCTGGAAGACCGCACCCGACGGCGCAACACCGTCCGGGGCATACGGCGATTCACTGTCGCCATTGCCGATCATGTTTATCCTCTGCTCGTCGGTCGCGAATGAGGTGGAGACGATGGTCTCGGCGTGTCCGGTTCCCCGGCAGGTGAAAGACAACAAGATGCAGAGCAGGAGAGTGGAGAGAGGTTTTGTCATATAGTTGATTGCGAGTGGAGCCCGCTCCAGTCGCTCCGATGCGCAGCGGAGAACGGCGGAGCAGCGCCGTTGCTAAACATCTGTTGAAATCACAAATACGTCACCACCCGCTGCAATCGCTCCGGCCATTTGGATCTCAGTGGGATCCCAAGCGAAAAATCTCTTATTTCTTCGGCAGGCTTTGACGAGTGCGACGCAGGTAAGCGACAAACAGCCCTCCACCCAGAAGCAAGGCCCATGTCGAGGGCTCAGGAACGGCATCGGCGACCACCAGATTGTCAAACGCGATACGGGAACCATTTCCGGACATGATACCCACATATCCCGTAGCCGCATTCGTGAATGGCGTTTCGGAGAATGCCGAAACTCCGGACCCGTTGAAGACGATGTTGGAAATTGCCCCTGTGGACGTGTTCACCGAATAGGACAGATTATAGAAAACACTTTCAGACAGAGCCCCGAGAGCTCTCGACGATCCCGTGTATGTGCCTGCGGAGTAAAGCTTCATACTCCCGGTCTCATCAAATGTGATTCCGGTGAAGTTTGTGATGCTGTTGCCGGCATTTGATTGTACCGGCTGTGACGACCAAAATCCAAGGCCTCCAGTCACATTGGCGAGAACTCCATATAGGCAAATATCGGCCGACAGATTAAGAATTGTCGATTGGTTGCTCGTCCCCATCGTAAGCGTCACCGCCGTTTTTTCCTCACCCAAATTGGCCGCATTTTGAGGGAAACCGTTCCAAGTGGCGTTCACCACCGGACCGGACCAATCCCACCCCGCTCCCCAAACCCAGTTCCCGCCAGGCGTGTTGACCGTGATTCCAGTCGTAGTTCCATTCAGGTATTGATTACTGCCGGTGGAGACAAAATTTCCAGCATCAATAATGGTGGCGGCATTTGCCGAGCTCAAGCCGAGAGCCAGTGCTGCGACAGTGAGGATACGAATCGGAGTTTTCATATAATTCGGGTGGGAAGGTTTGGAGTGATGTTCGAGGGACCGAGTGAATCTACGTAATTTCTACTCTCAAAATAAAAATGATGCAAGACAAAAAGTGGCGTTTCGCCACTTTTTTATTGATGGCACTTCCAGGGGGGGGAATCCGAAGTGAAAGGCACGCCATAGTTCCCTGGTGCGATTTCCTGGGCGCGAACCTGAAAGACGGGGTAAGCCGGAATTTTTCCGAATCCCGGAACGTCGACCAGAGGATAATCGACGCCCTTTTTCTCGATGAGGAGAGCGGCGCCAAAGGCGGTGCCCGGAAACTCGCCGATGAGAATATCGAGATCGATAATTTCGTCCTGCTTGGCCTCAAACCAGTCCCCGTGACGGAGTTTGCCTGAACCGACGCGGAGGTTCGGTTTGTCCGGTTCAGGCTCCTTCCAGTTGCTGTAATTCGCCCACCCGCCGAAGTGGGAGACGAGGGAAGTTTTTCCATTTACAGCGACGGCCAGCGCGTCATCCGCGATGCCGACGAACCGGTAGGTCCCGTCCTCCGGCGGCGAGACCTGACCTTTGTAGACGACAATCCATTGTTCGGGTTTGACGACGTCCTCGACATGGAAGGCCTTCGGGCCGGCGCCGGAGCCGATATTCGGGATAAAGACCTGGGTGCCGTAGATCGGTCGGGTGACGCGGAAGAACCGGCTCAACGTATTCTCGTCCCACCCGCTGTTGAGAAATTCCCCCACGACCTGGAAGTAGTCCGCCCGCTGAGGCTCCCCTTTCTGGTTTTGTTTGAAATCGTAGAAGATCCCGATGAGTGCGTCGCCGGTATTCTCGGTGGAGCCGAACGACAGACTCTCCGGCTTGTTCTCCGCGAACGCCGTGGATGCAAGGTGAAGCAAAGCGGCGAGCAGCAATCCCGAAAGCGATTTATCCCGTAGCGGAACATGGAACATGTTTCGCAAACAAAGTTTTTGCGATATTGCCATTGTTTATTCTCCCGGCAGTTCACCATCCGCGAGGTTCTTCAAATACTGGCGGGCCATTTCGCTATATTCCTGAGGGGCCTTCTCCCGCTGGAGGAGCGACATCGCAGCGCGTTCCTCGGGAGAGATTCCCGCAGTGGCAGAGATATCGGTGAAGAGAGCCCCGCCGTTATTGGGATTCCCGGTGCCGCCATTGAGGGGCCCCGTGCCTTTCGCCTGCCCCGGCTGCGTGCCGTGGCCGGCCGGAGGCGTTCCGCCTTTCGCAGCCATGAGAGCTCCTGCCGCCTCGGCGAGCCCGGCAAGTGCCTTGTCGGCTTTCTTCAGGGCGCCCTTTCCCGCATCCAGGCCCTGCATCCGGTCCCCCTTCCCCTTTTCCTGGGCATCCGATGCGGAGTCCTGCGCGCCTTCAAGATTCTCGCCGACATCCTTAGGGACAGCGCCCCCGGCGGCATCGGCATCCGCCTTGGCATCCGCGAGGTCGGCTTTGGCGCTTTCGAGCTGGCTGTTGCTGAGTTCAGAGGCCCCGTTGGCAACGAGGTTCGCGCCGGCAAGACTGATCTGGGTCTTGGCATCCATGATCTTTTTGGTGGCTTCCTGAATCTTCGTAAGTGCGGGGTCCTGAGCTCCCGTTCCGCTCCCCGTTCCGTTTGCCTTGGCGAGGGCATTCGCCTGTTCCTGCAGAAGATCACCGATGACGCCGATGTTATCGGCCGCTTTGGTCTGTTGCTGGACGAGGCCGGTCTTCTGCTCGATTTTGTCGAGCACGGCATGGCTGCTTTCCAGGAGCTTGTCCACGGCGAGCAGGTCCTGCCGGGTGGTCGCGGCCTGGGTGCCGGCATTCTGGTTCATCTGCTGGATCTCCGCCTGGAGCAAGGTGAGTTCTGTTGAGAATTGCTGTTGGCTCTTTGTGATGGCAACCCGGCTTCCCACATTCGATTGAGACGTCGAGGTGGCGAGCTGCCGCTGGCTGCCGGCCAGCTCCTTCATTTTATTGGCCATCTCGCGGACACGTTCCTCCATCGTGCGGGAGGCATTGAGCTGCTGGATCATGAGCTGGAGCGCGGCCACGACCTGGCCCTGCTCGGGGATGGCGACCGCGTAGTTCTTCAAGGCCGTCTCGCTGGCCGCCTTGTCCACCGACTCCGAGATGCGGGCGGAGTTGCCCGAAGCCACTGCGGCGGCGAAGACCTTTGCGGAAGGGAGAGACGAGGTGGAAAGCTTTTGCAGCGTCTCCATGACGGAATGGATTTCGTTTTTCAGCCCTTCCTGCTCGGCAATCGCGATCGCGATCACCGCCGGCACGTGCCACTTCGCCGCCAGCTTTTCATTCTGTAATTGGGCCGTCGTTTGGCGCACCGCGAGCATGCGGAGCCGCTGCCTCATCGAGGCCTCATCCTTCTGGGTGGTCAGGCGGTCGGCGAGTGTGCGCAGGGCGGCCTGGATGTTCTTCTGGGCCGTGCTCGCGGTGACGAGGCTGGCTCCGGTGTCACCCGGGCGGCCCGCATCCCGCAGGGCTTTCACGACCGCCAGCATTTCGGTGTCACTCAGGGTGCCGAGCTTCTCGAGGGCCTGCCGGGTCTGGCCCACTTCGACAGCGGCCGTTTTGTTCTCGCTGAATTCCTGGAGCAGCGCGGCCAACTCGTCCTGAACGCGCTTTGTCTGCCCCCGGAGTTGCTCCTGCGCAACGCTTGTCTGGTAGGCCGACGTCTTCATCGCGTTGAGATTCGCGTCTTCGGCGGAGGTGACGACCGGGTTCATGAGAAGCAAGAAAGCGAAACCGGCCGCGAACGGAATGGATGTTTTCATGGGATTATTTTGTTCTGATGGTGGTGTCTGTCTTGTCGTTGATTTTTTGCTGGGATTTGTAAAGGCGTTCGATTTCGCTGGCCTTCCTGCCGAGCTGGTCGAGCAGTTCCATCCTCTTGGCCTCCTCGGAGACGATGGTGATCGCTTTTTTCTGGCTCCGGCCGATGCCCGGCCCCGTGAAGGTGTTGTGGTCCTCCGCTTCGATCCAATATCGGACGAATGATCCGATCGTCAAAGGGGGAATCATGCCCGAGAGATCCCAGCGGAACGCGACCGGCCGCCCGGAGGGGATCTCGAGCGGAATCTGCCCGCTCTCCGCCGGGGGCTGTCCCTGGTCGGGATTCGTGGGACGGATGACCTCGAAGCGGAGCACCACTTTTTTCACGCCGAAGTCATCTTTGACCGAGTAGGCCAGATTGATCCTGGAATCGACCAACGCGGTGATCTTCTCGGTTTTTGGAAGGATCAGGCTGGCGACGGGAGGCTTGTCGTCGCGGACATCGACCTTTGTCGTGATCGGGCCTGAGGATTCCCCCTTCTCATTGAGCATGTCGATTGAAACCGCAGTGAGTTCCTTGCTGTTCACCGGGATTTCCGCTTTGAAATTTCGCCGGCCCTCTCCCGTGATCTCCATCGGGATCTGCTGCTTCATCCCGCCGAGATCGAGAGTTGCGGATTTCAGCGGCTGCGTGGCTTCTCCTTCGATCCGGAGCTTTCCTCCGGCAAGAAGCGAGAGATTTCCCGCGGACATCACAACTTCACCCAGGCCGGCATATTCGGGGTCAATCCGGGTGAACCGGCACACGGCAAGCGCCGGCAGCACACGGGTGGTCACACGGAACGCCGGGCTGGTCCCGTCGTTGATTGCAAAATGGTAGCGGAACGCCTGCCTCGCATTCGGCAGGGTGAAAGCAAACACCCCCGGTTCACCCGCCTTGGGCATCGCTGTCACGGTCTCACGCCGGCCGTCTTCAAACTCGATGATCACGCGACCGGTCTTTGGAATCACTCCCTCGGCGCGGGCGGAGAGCTCGATCTCGCTGCCGGCGCCGATGTCGGCATCTTTGCTCAAAGGAAATACCCGCGTCATGGTCGGAAGCGGCTGATTCGAGAGCAGGATGCGGCTGAGCAGGATTGCGGAACCCGGATAAAACCAGCCGAACGCCGCAGCGCTGACCACAACCACGCCTGCGAAGATTTTTCCGCGGCGCTTGAGCTCGCTGGTTGTCACCACGCGACGGACAACATCCAGATGACCGATCTTGTTGGCCACCCTCGCCAGAAGCCGATGGACAAGCTCGACCGAGCTCTGAATGCACCCGCGTCCGCCTTCTGCGAGCTGGACCGCCGAGATGAGCTCGGTCCGGAACTGAGGCATGCTGCGCTCGATCAGCAGAGCTGCCGTCTGCTGGTTCAATCTCCGGAGAAACGGGATGAGCACAAACTTGTAGAGGAGACCGAGGAGGATCGCAGCATCGGCGAGCAGGAAGAGAAAGCGGACGGTCCAGGACAAATTGAAGGCCCAGTCCATGAGGGCCTGCACGAGCCAGAGCGACGGCAGGGCGATGGCAGGAAGAACCACCCCCTCGGCGAGCCGGACCATGAGGTGCCTTCGACGGACCTGACCGAGCACCTTCCGGATGGGTGCGGGAAGCGGGATGCGGGCCCCATCGGGAAATGTCGGAAGGATCCAGGCCGCCGGCCGGGTTTCCTGCTGCTTCCGCTTTTTCAGGGTGGCATTCATTTGAGTTGCGTCAGTCTGCGCAGCAGCCATTCCAAGGACAGGAGCGCCAGGAGGGCCACCAGCCACCAACGGGAATAATACAGATCCAGCTTTTTGAAAACTGCTGTCGTCGCGCTCTTCGACTTCACCAGATCCGGCAGTGCATTGAGATCCTCCTCGCGAAGAAACCGTCCGCCGGACACATCGGCCATGGCGCGGAGAAGCTTTTCATTCAGCGAGGTCTGAAGTTGCTCAAGCCGGGGCTGGACCACGGAAAATTTCAAGCTGGCCGAGGGATCATGCGAGGTGGTGAAAGAATATTCACCCGGCATTTGCGCGGTGAACTCGCCGCGAAAAACGCCTTTGCCCATGGTGGAGAGGCTGAGCGATTGCTCGGTGGTCTTCCCCGCTTCATCACTGATCGTCAAGGTCCCCTGCAAGGCAGGAGCGATGAGCGGCTGATAGCCCGGCATGTAAACATTGCCCGATATCGTGACTTTGTCGCCGACAAGGTATTGGGCCTGGGATGTCTTGAGCTGCGTGAGCGAGGAGGCTCCCTCCAGGAGCTGAAGGGCGAGCGACTGCATAATCTGGCCCCATAGGATCGAGTAAAATCTCTCGCCGGTTTTGCTCCGCCAACGCCATGTCTCGTCCGTGCCGAGATACACGCTGGTTCCTGCCCCGTAGCCTTGCAGGGCAAAAACCGGCTGGGGCCCGTAGCGGCCCGCGCGCTCGGGCCGCGGGTCCACGAGCAGGATTTCCGCGCCGGGCTTCGCACGAGCCACCGGAGCCGTCCAGCGGACGCCCGGGAACTGCTCCCAGATGGTCAGGTTCTCCGCAGGGTCGGGTGACATCAGCAGATACGAGGAAGTTTCCCCAAGGCTGGTGAGTTGCAGCTTGAAGGGTTCCGGGGTGCGCTGGATGAAAGCCTCCTGCGTGGAAAGGGTGTCCGGCACGACCGGAAGAACCGGCTCCAGCGGGGTTCCGACATACGAGACGGGATTGAAATTCGGCCCGGCCAGGAAGATGATCCCTCCTCCGGCCTCGACCCATTCGCGGATCATCTCCATCCGGTCCTCGCCGAGGTCTTTGGGATCAACGTCACCGAGGATGAGCACCTGCGATTTGAACAGCTCCTCGCGATCGTCGGGCAATGCCGGCAGAAACGGGGAGTCCTCGATTTTGTCGAGGCCCGGCTCGCCGTTGATCATCACGGCTTTCACGGAAAGCCGGCGGTCACGCTGGAGATACGCGAGCAGGTAACGGAAATCCCACCGCGGCTCCTGTTCGATGAGCAGGACATTGAATTTGTCCTCCGTCACCCGGACTCCGGTTTCCACCAGATTGTTGTCCTTCGACACTTCCTGGGGAAGAGCGGTGAGTTCAACTCCGATTTTCACCTCGCCGGGTTCCTCCGGCACAAAGTGGAACATCACCTCGTATTCCCCCTCGGGCCCAAGGGTGACGCTCTGCTCATCCACGGCAATCCCGTTCGCCATCAGCGAAGCGGAGACCGTCTGATCCTCAATGCCCTGCGAACGGATCTTTGCGCGCACGTCGAGACGTTCCTTCACGAACGCGAGGCGCGGAACGGTGAGATCCTGGATGATCAGGTCCGGCGGCGATGTGACCCCCACCCCGTAAATGAAGAGCGGGATATTCTGTTCGCGGGCGAGCGCCGCCGCCTCGACCGGCGGGAGCCCGCTGTTGTTCGCCCCGTCTGTGATCAGCAGGATGCCTGTGGCCGGGCGGCCATCCTGCAAAGTCTGGCGGAGGGAATCCCCGATTGCTGTGGCGGGCTTGTCCGGGCGGAAGCCTTTGAAAAATGCGGCCGACTCGGCGGCGGTCAGGCTCGATGCAGGTTCCGGCGTCCCGGCCTGCACGGCCTCGCGGCCGAACTGGTAGAAGAGCAGATCGGCCTGCCGGCCGAGTCGGGGCCACAGGTTGATCTTCTCGTTGGATGCAAGCTTCTCCAGCAGGTCCCATCGAGTGATGGATGACAGCGATGCGGGGGCATCCTTCGGCAGCTCCTGCTTCAATCCTCTCTCCGGATCGAGCAATCCGGCGGCGAGAGCCGCACGTTTGAGGTCGTCCGGCTTTTCTCTTTTATCGGCGAGAGCCAGGCTCTGCGAGGTATCCAGGAGAACAAAAAGACTCTGTCGCACCGGCTCGTTGATCGTGAGATTAGCAACCGGTTTGACGAGCAGGATGAGGAGGATGGCAATGACACTCCCGCGCAGCGCGATCATCGAATAGCGGCGCCAGCGCGGCATATCCGGAACAAATCTCCAATACGCAAAGACGGTTCCGGCCATGAGAACCAGAAACGCAAAGAACGCCCAGCCCGTGGATATCCCCTCATACCCGAGGCTCCATTCCTGGCTGGCTGCGATGATCGGAGTCCAGTTCATATCATCGTGCCTGGCTGAACCGGAATGCGAGGGTCATCTCGACAAGGGCCAGGACCGCGGCGACCCAGATGAGCGCGGTCCAGAATTCGTGGGTGACAATCCACTGGCTTGCCGGCTTCTTTACACCGCCCTCAGCCGGCGGATTCGAGAGGCTCTCGAGATCGGAAGGTTCCAACTGGCGGAGATCGGACTCCCTGGAATCGATTTGAACCGCGAATGCGGCCACGGGCGTTTCGTTCTGCCCGGCATAGATCCTGTAGGCTCCCGCGGATTGCGTTCCTGAATACCGGATCACCGCCTCGTCGCCCTCCATCTCGACACGGCCTGCGACCCTGCGCGAGCCATCCGGTTCCTGAACGGAAAATTCCTTGCCCCGCAAGTCCGGTGCCACTGTGGCCCGGAAGGAATCGCCGGGAGAAAGGATGAGACGCGCCTCGTTCCCGCGGTTCAGATATCCGAGCAGTCTTTGAACCAGAGGGACAAAAGCCGGATGGAGTGCCAGATTGTTCCAGTCCGGGGTAGCGGGACTGTTGAAAAGCACGACGCGGCCTTTGCCAAACTCCCACTCGACAACGGCGGGATCACCGTTTGACAGGCGGACAATCACCGCGGGTCTTGCAGCGCCGTCCCCCGGCGTTTTCAGAGTCAGCGGAAAATATTGTGTGACATGAATGCTCCCGAGACTGCCCTGGGCAGGATCATTCCAAAGCGCGCTCACCGGATGTTCCAGATCGCTCGACTGCCATGGCAGGAACTTGGCTCCATCGGGAGGCGTCCGTGCAGCGCCCATGGTGGCCGGAAGCATGTCCCACAGGGCAGGAATGTTCTTCCACCTCCCGGGGTCGGTAAGCGCGCCTGGAAAAATCACCAGGCTTCCGCCGCCGGATACAAAAGCCTTCAGCGCCTCCGCAGTGGCTGGCGGGAGATCCCCGACGTTGCTCAGAAATACGATATCGGCCTCCGAAAGCGATGTCTTGTCGAGGCCGGCGGGTGTGCCGAATGTGACTCCGAGATAATACTGGAGCATGCGGTCGCGAGGCAAAGGCACGAGCGCGTTTGCAAGGAAATATCCATCCCGGTCGGTTTTCGACTCCGCCTCCCCGCCCTCAACGATCAGGGCATTCATATGGCTCACGACATCCACCACCGCAGTCCGCTCGTTGTCCACGGTCAGGGCATCCGGGGGAATGCTGGCGGTTACCACACGGTGGCCGGGATCCGGAAAACTCACCGGCAGATCAACGGACTGCGTGGCGCCGGCTCCGATCCTCGGAATGATCGTGTCGCTGGCGGAGGGGGCTCCGTCAACCGACAGCGCCAGCCTGACGCCCTCGGCGGGAGCCGAACCGAAATTCCCGACCTCAACGCGAAATGTGGAAGGCATTTTTGCCGCCGGAATTCCTCCAACAGCCCGCAGTCCGATGACGCCAAGATTGTCCTCGCCCTGCTTTCCGACCACAACCGGGATGAGACGGATTTCCGGGTTGTCCGCCGCCAGATTGCGGATCTCCTCAAGGCGGGACCAGGCGGACGACTGGTCATCCGTGTAGACCCTGATCTCGCGGGGGCGCCCGGAGAGCGTAACGAGTTCCTGATAAGCGAGGCGGATGCCTTGTGCGAGATCGGTCCCCCGGTCGGTCGGCCGGGCCCCCTCGAGCGCTTTCCGGAACGCGGAGAAATCCGCCGTCGGCTTTGCCACCAATGCTTCCGTCCGGTTCGAGACAAGGAACAGCGCGGCAAGCGAACTGGATTCCTGTTTGTCCGCCCAATCCTTGACCGCCTTCTTTGCCTCTTCAAACCGCGTGGTCGCGCCGTGGCTCTGCCGCATGCTCGCCGAGTTGTCGAGCAGAACGACCGCCGCGACAGGCCCCGTTCCCTCGGCTCCGGCGGACAGGGCCTTGAGGACCGGGCGGGCGAACGCCAATACCAGTAGGGCAAAAAGCAGGCAGCGAAGGATCAGCAGGATCAGGTCCTCGATCTTTACCCGGCGCTCGTTCTTGCGCAGGCTGTCCATGAGAAAGCGCATCGCCGCCCAATCGATCCTCCGCACCCGGAATTTGTTCAGAAGGTGGATGGCGACGGGAATCGAGATGGCGGCCAGGCCGCCGAGGACAGCTGGAAAAAGGAAGCTCATTTTTTCCCCACGCCGCGCCGGAAGGCAAGGTATCCGCTGAGCACCTCCGCGAGCGATTTCTGTGTATCCGCCAGCACGTAGTGCGCGTTGAATTTTTCGCAGGCCCGCCGGATCCGCTGCCGGTATTCCTCAAAACTTTTCAGGTAACCTTTCCGGATATCCGCCGGCGAGGTCTGCAGTTCGGCCGTGCCCTCGAGGTCGTGAAACTTACAGGTTCCCGTGAACGGAAACGTGATCTCCGCGTGGTCCAGCACATGAAAGACGATGACTTCGTTGCCGGAAAAACTCAGCAGCCGCAGTCCGTTCAGGAAGCCTTCCTCGTCATCAAAAAAGTCGCTGATCAGAATGACGATCCCGCGGCGCTTCGCCTTGCGCGCCACCTCCTCAAGCGATGCTCCGAGCCCGGTCTGCCTGGTGGCTTCAAAGGCGGCGAGCCGGTCCATGATGTGCTGGATCTTCGAGAGGCTGTCGGTGCGCGGCAGGTATTCCACCAGGCTGGTGTCGAACATTGCGACGGCCACCGCATCCCGCTGGAGCAGGATGATGTATGCGAGGCAGGCCGCCATCGCCTTGGCGAACTGGAGCTTTGTGACACCTGCGGAGCCGTAGTTCATCGAGGCGCTTCCATCGACTACGAGGTGTGCGACGTAGTTTGTGTCCTGCTCGTATTGCTTGATGTAATACCGGTCCGAACGACCGAGCACCTTCCAGTCGAGGTGGCGGATGTCATCGCCCGCGGAATATTCGCGGTGCTGGGCGAACTCAATGGCAAACCCATGGAATGGCGAGCGGTGCTCGCCCACGCGGTAGCCCTCGACGATTCTCCGTGCCAGGAGGCCAAGAGACTCGCCGCGGGAAACCGCATCCGGATCCAGAAGGTTTACGGCCATCGGAAAAACCGGATGCTACGCCATCTGCTCGTGCTGCGGAATGGCCTCGAGCAGTTGCGTGATGAGCATGTCCGGTGTGATGCCCTCGCTCTGCGCGGTGAAATTCGGCGAGATGCGGTGGCGGAGGATCGACGGCGCAACCGCCGCGACATTCTCGCATCCGACATAGTCCTGCCCGTAGACAAGGGCGTGCGCCTTCGCGGCCATGATCAGGTTCAGGCTGGCGCGGGGGCCGGCTCCGAAGGTGAGATACTGGGCGCAGAGATCCAAAGCGCCCGGTTCCTTGGGCCGCGTGGCGCGGGCAATATTTTTCGCGTAGCGAAAGACATGCTCGGCCACCGGCAGGGCCTTCACGGTTTCCTGCATGTAGAGAACCTGCTCCGCATTCAGCACGGCCTGCGGCTCTTCTGTGCTCATCCCGGATGCCATCTTCATGACCAGCAGCTCCTCCTCATCTGTCGGGTAGCCGACGTGGATAAGAAACATGAAGCGGTCGAGCTGTGCCTCGGGGAGCGGATACGTGCCTTCCTGCTCGAGCGGATTCTGCGTGGCGAGCACAAAGAAGGGGACCGGAAGCGTATACGTCGTGCCGCCGACCGTGACGCGGCGCTCCTGCATCGCCTCCAGCATCGCGGCCTGGGTTTTCGGGGGCGTGCGGTTGATCTCATCCGCCAGCACGATGTTTGCGAAAAGCGGTCCGGGCAAAAACTTGAACTCCTTCTGCCCGCTCTCGGGGTGCTGGTAGATGACCTCGGTTCCGGTTATGTCGCTCGGCATGAGATCCGGCGTGAACTGGATCCGCTTGAACGACATCGCCATGGTTTTTGCCAGCGTGGATATAAGAAGCGTCTTCGCCAGGCCGGGAACACCGACCAGCAGCGCGTGGCTCCGCGTCAGGATCGAAATCAGAATCTCCTCCACCACCTTGTTCTGACCGACAACGACCTTGGCGATCTCGCGCTGAACCTGGGCGTAGGCATTGCGGCAGTAGTCCACCGCTGCGGCGTCGGTGTGGGCCGTGGGTGCGCTGGTTTCGGAGGGTTCGTCTGTTGTGGTGGTCATGTTGTAAAGGGATTTGGGGATCAGGGCATGAGGATAAGATCGCCCACGGTATCGATATCCTTGCTGTGGGCGTTGCCGAACCAGGTCATGAAGGCATCCCGTCCGGCGCCATCATCCTCGTTGAGAATCATCGTGAATCCGAGGTTATTTCCGGCGTCCGGTTTGAAAGGTGCGAGCCGGGACCACGGGATCGCGATCTCATAGGTCACGTCCCCGGTTCCCTCCTTGTCGCGGTGGATGGCAGTCTTGATGTCCTTGGCATCGCCGGGTGCCGCGCCGGGATCGGCCGAGAGCGTGCACCAGGCCTGCGGGCCTTTTGTTCCGAGCCCGATGCAGTATTCATATTTTCCGGGCTTCTCCTTGCTCCGGCGCATGGGATCCACGAGGAATTGGAGGCCGTCCTGCCGCCAGAGGTCCGCTCCCTCAAAGGCAACCGCTCCGGCAATATCATCTTTCACCTTCACCGACACGTAGAGGTATTGGTCATCCCAAAGGTAGCGGATATCGGTCGAGAGATCCTCCGCCCCCTTCCATTCCGGCGCTTCGCGGCCGCTGAGTTTGAAGCCGAAAAACTGGGCCGGCTCTCCGAGCTTTTCGACGGCGGCAGTCTTCCAGGCCGCCTCGTCAAGGAGGCCGTCGATCTTTATTGGAGCGGCCGCCCGCTGAACAGGGACAAATCCCGACACCTGACGTTCCTGGCTGACCACACGCCCGGAGTCGTCGCGTAACGTCGCCTTGGCGTGATAGACTGTCACCGGCTTCACGCCGGACATCGGCAAACGCACCTCGGCTGTCGCCCTTCCCTGCACCTCAAGCACACCCGATGAGGGACCGGTGATATTGGCCTGCGTGGAGACAATTTCCGAGAACTGGCCTTTAGCGAGGGACTGCTCGCCATTTAGCGCCACATTCCAAGTCAGAGACTGCGGCTTCGCGCTGTTGTTTTGCACGACAAGCCGGATTCCCGGCCCCTTATCCTGTCCCGCTGGAATGGGGAGCATCTCCATCGACAGCATTCCCGCCACCGGGCGGCGCGCGGACAACAAACCGCGCGGCGGGGTCCCCGCGCCGCGCACGATCAACGCGAGATCAGCTTCCCTGACCTGGCTGTCCGCAGGAACGGCAAGTGAAAACCGGACGACATTTCCGGCGGAGGATTTTTCAACCTTCCAGAGCGGCGGCGCGACAAGTTCCACCTCGTCCGCGGCGGCACCATCCAGCGTGGCCTCGACCACATTTTCGCCATCCCGGAAAATGACAGCCGGCAGCGCGGTGAAGCCGGCCGCAGGGTTGCCGAGTGTTTCCGGCAGGCCAGCAGGGCCGTTTTCGAAGAGGAGCAAAACAGGATCCTCGCTCACCGTCAGCGAGATGCCCTTCCCACCGGCATCAAGCAGATCGCGGCTGCCATCCAGCCGGATCATCTCCACCGCATTGGCCCCGGGAAGAGGCAGGAAAACATCCTTGCGGCCACTATCCTTGTAGGCGATCACCAGCGAGCGGCCGTCGCGGTCACGGAAGAGAAACATGTGCGCATCCCCGTGATAAACCTTGTCCATGACGAACTTCTTGATCGCGATGGAATTCACCGCGTTGTAGTAGGCGATGGCATCGAGCTTCGGAGAGTATTTGTTGTAGCGGCAGTCGAACACATTGTGGGCCGAGGCGAACGAGGCGTGAATCTTGGCGTCAGGGTCCGGATAAAAAAGCCCGAACCACGAGACATTCGCGCCGCCGCCTGCAAAGAAGTTTGCAAACTTCCGGTAGACCAGCGACGCCACCGCCTGGCGGGTCATCCCCTGGCTGTTCATGCCGATCTCCGTGCTCCAGACCGGCTTGGCGTTTCCATATTTCTTGAACATCTGCGGATATCCCTTGGTGAGGATCGTGCGCACCCCCTCGGGATCTTCATAGGAGTGGAAGTCGTAGGCGTCGAGCCACTGGCCGAACCCCGCTTTGAAATACTCCTCCTCCAGGCCGACCGAGGTGCCGACAACGTAAATGGAGGGATCGATTTTTTTGATTTCGGTGTAAACGATCCGGTAGGCCTCAACGTCGTGCTTCACATCGTCGCCCTTGCTGTGCGGCTCGTTGCCGAGGTTGACAATCAGGGGTTTCATCTCGCCGTATTTGGCCATGAAGTTGCGGACTCCCTGCCGGATCAGCGCTCCGTCGTTGGCGAGCAACTCCCTCCAGTTCTCATTGCGTGCCTCGATTCCCTGCGCGGGCGAGCTAGTCAGAATCCCCATGCCGAGTTCGTGAACGAGATCGATCTGCGGCGCCTCGAGCTTCGAGGCATCGGGATTCATGCGTCCCCAGACATTGCAGATGCGGATCCCGAGACGGTGGGTGAGCAGCGGGCTTTCTTTGGGGCGCTGGTCCCAGGTGCGGCTGGTGAACGGCACCTCCTCCGGCTTGTATTGGTTGGCTGCGGCTTCGGGCAGGATCGCAAACGAGGTATAGTTTGTGAAGGGCTCTCCGCCCGGCCGGTTGATAGTGCCGTGCAGTTCATAGTATCGCCCTTCCCTCAGCGGGAGGCCGGAAAGATCCACGGAAGCTTCGTATTTAAAAAAATCCTTGCCGGCTACTTTGCCAGCGGGTGAAAGCGTTGCGCCAATCGATGCCGACTGCTCCGCACCCCAGTAGTCCCTCACCGTGAATGACGCATTCCGCAGGCTCTCGGGCAGTTCCCGCGCTGACCAGACCTCGACCGCCGCCGTCCTTGGATCCTTCGGAAACAACAGGTGGCCAAGCTGGTCGAATGTGAACATCATCCGCCGGAGCCCGTCATCGACGGCTTTCCCGGAGGCCATTCTTGCGACGAGCCCGTCCAGCCGGAACTTTCCGGGTGTCTCCTTGTTGATAGAGGCCACAAATCTGGCCGTGACAGCGCCGTCCGGCACCTGGAGCTGCGTGGCGGTCTTTTTCCATGGATTTTTTCTGAACCATGCGCCGAGTTCCACCGGTCCGAGGGACTGGCCGGCCGCGTTCAGAAAATCGATCGAGAGAGTTCCGTTGTAGGAATTGTCCATCGAGTTGAGATCGCTCTTTGTCGCAAATTCGATTTCGAGCATCCCGGGCGCAACCGGGAAGGCCGGGCCGGTGACCGCCGACTTGTCCCGGATGCTGGAATCTGTCTTTTCCAGCACCAGCGACCGGGCTCCCTGAAACGCATCCGCATCCACCGTCACCGCGCCCTCAGCCCGCCATGAGGAAGGCACCTGCGCCGAGCTCTCAAAATCCTCTGCGAATGCCGTGGTGACACGGCCCCTGGGGAGCACATTCACCCCGCTGAGCCAAATGGTCCGGACTCCGCCGTCCTTGTTCCTGCCGAGCAAAATCGACACCGCCTTCCCCGGCCCCTTCCAGCCGCCATCGTTGCTGAAGCTTTGCGCTCCTCCTCCCCACGCTTCATATTTCAATACCCCCTCCACCGCATCGGACCGGCCCTGGCGTTCAAAATACTGCTGGAGCGGAAGCACGATCTGCTGCCAGTCCTCCGAGGGCTTGGCGGCGAGCACAAACTGATGGCAGCGCCCGGAGGCCTCGATCACACGAAGCGTCATCCGGTCTGTATCGAGTCCCTTGACCCAGAAGGAGAGCTCGCGGATATCGATGTCCGGAATCCTCCCGTCGGCCGCCACATAATTGCCGCCTCCAGTAAAGTCGCCGGTGATCTTCAGGCTGTCCTCACCGCCCCGCTGAACACTGGAATCCCTGACAGCTCCGCCCTTCGCCCCGGGAAATTCGCGGCCATCATTGAAGGTCCAGCCGAGTTCCGGCTTGTCCGCCTGCAGCAAAGACACCGCATCCGCAGCAAGGGCGACGGCACCCGATACAAACAAGCCTGCCAGACAGGCCGGGAAAAGGAGGTTTCTCATGGCTATTTGGCGGCTTCCGCTTGAATATCCGCAAAATCGACCGCGGGTTCCTTGTCCCCCCCGCGGCTTGAAAGCAGAAATGCCAGCTTTGCCGGAGGATCGTGCCACACCCCATCATTCGCCCCTCCCCAATGCTCGCCTCCGGAGTTCAAAGCCGGATCAATCACGATCTCCTGCCATTCCCCATCCGGGGAAATTTTCAGCGCCCGGCCCTGATGACATTGTCCGGTCGAATCAATGAGCCTCGCAAGAAGTTTGCAATCATGGCTCGTCCGGACCTTGAGCTTGATGACCGCAATCGGCCCGACGCTCAAATTTCTCAACATCTGAACGTAACTGCCGCCTTCGGTGAAATTTCCCGACAACCGCAAAAATGCCCGGCCCTCCGGCCCGTTGGGCTGCTCGACCAAATCGCCTGTCGCTCCCGCGAATTCCTGGCCGTTGTCAAAGCTCCATCCGAGACGCGTCGCGCCCTCCTCCAACAAGGGCGATTCCTCCGCAGGAAGTAACTGCAATCCCAGGAGCGATGCAAAAAAACAGCCGGCAGTGATGCGAAGCACGCGGCAGGGGAGGGAGGGGTATTTCATTTATGCAGAATTAATCAGCGATAATTCGCCTGTCAACATGGCTCTTTCGTTTTGAATGAAATTATTAAATTTAGTGCTACTTAATTGTAGAGAACAGTCGGCTTTCAGGGAAATTTCAGAAACCCGACCCGTTGGGACGCTTCACGTTGCCAAAATTGCGAGGGGGGACTAAGATCGGCGGCAAGCGTGGCAAAGTCGAATTTCTATCCCCAATACAAAAAGGTGGCGGAGATCGTCCGCAGACGGATCATTCAGGGTTCGTATTCCTTGAAGCTCTTCCCCTCGGAGCGCCGCCTGGCCGAGGAGCTCGGCGTGAATTACATGACGGTCCGCCGGGGGCTGCAAATTATCGAGAAGGAAAACATGCTCGCGCGGCTTCCCAACGGCCGCATGCGGGTCAAGCGGATCCAGCAGGGGAAGAAGGCCCATTTGAACTTCGGATTTTTAACGCCGACATTTTCCTCAGGCACGGTGGAGGCCTGGCGCATGGCCATCGAGAAGGTCGCAGCCGATCTCCCGTGCAGCGTCCGACCGATTCTCTACATGCACTGGGACGATCCGATTCTGCTGGACGCCATGGAGGGATTCGACGGAATTTTTCTCGTTCCGATTCCGGAAACAATCCCCGAGTCGATCGCATCCAAGCTGCGCGAGCAGGAACATCCGGTGGTCGTTGTGGATCGGGATCTGAGTTCTTACGGAGCGCCCTCGATCCAGCTCTTCCCGCCGGTCTTTGTGCAGAAGTTGCTCGATCATTTTGAAAGCCTCGGACACAAGCGGATCGGGTGCATGAACACCCAGACGACCTCTCAGGAGGTGGAGGACCGCATCAACCAGTGGCGATACTGGATCAATGCCCATGGATTCAGCGGACGGCTTGTGGATGAGTCGATTGCTCCGCACGGCGATCCGGTCGAGAGGGGGTATGATGCGATGTCCCGAATTCTCGCGGGGGGCAAGGTGCCGGAAACGGCGTGGCTCTTTATCACGACACCGGCCGCTCTGGGTGCCATGCGCGCGATGCTCGACCGCGGGTTCAGGCCGGGAAAGGACTTCGCCTTGGGATCTGTGAACGGCGACCGCCTGGCTTCGATGCTCAATCCACCGCTGACCTCGCTCGAACCTCCGGATCCGGTGCCCTTCATTTCGGCTTGCCTGGATTGGATGATGAAAGGCGGCCGGCAATGGCAGGGGCCGCTGCTGATGCGGCCCAGCGATGTTCCGCTTATCGTCCGCGAGTCCTCCAAATCCGGCGCCGGACGGGGCACGGCTTCGTAGCAGCCGGGCCGGCGGATTTCCGCTGGATTTTTTTCCGTCCTCAACCCGCACGAGTGGCAGCTCGCGGGGCTTGCCAACCATTACCAGATTTGACGCCCCCTAGACAGGGGTGCTCGCCGGGGACCATCCCAGCACGTCGGTGTCATCCATCGAGGCGATCTGCCCCGCTTTGACGGATCCGGAAGACACGGGCGGATTCGGATGTGCGGAATATCCATGAACGACGGACAAAGCATCCCCGCCGAATGCCATATCTACTTTCAATATGTTACTATTATTTGCATTATAATTCTATTTTAGTAACATAATCCGACAACTATGGAATCTCCATGGACCAAAATCTCCCCCATTACAAGAAGGTAGCCGGTGTAGTCCGGCGGAGCATTCTTCATGGCGCCTATGCCCTGAAACCGATGCCGTCTGAACGCCAGATGGCGGTGGAGATCGGGGTGAATTACATGAGCGTCCGCCGCGGGCTCAAGCTGTTGGAGGCGGACGGGCTTCTGCAACG
This sequence comes from uncultured Chthoniobacter sp., assembly GCA_964600115.1. GTDB lineage: Bacteria > Verrucomicrobiota > Verrucomicrobiia > Chthoniobacterales > Terrimicrobiaceae > QYQL01. The sequence continues at coordinate 20,434 of CAZRIL010000069.1, forward strand.
CAATTCGGCAGGGCGGATGGAAGTCAAGCGGGCCCGGCAGGGAAACAAAAAGCACTTCAGCATCGGGCTGTTGATGCCGGCGTGCAATTCGGCCTCCATGGCGGTGTGGAGAGTCGCGCTCGAGAAGGCGTGCAGTGTGCTTCCGTGCAGTATCCGGCCGGTGTTGTTTCTGCATTGGGACGATCCCATCCTGCTGAGTGCCATTGAGGGCTTCGATGGAGTTTTTCTGAGCCCGGTTCCACAGGCGCTGCCGGAGATCCTGGCCAGGCGCCTGCGTCCGCCGGGAAATCCGGTGGTCGTGATCGATCAGGACTTTACCAGCCAGGGGATCCCCTCAATCCAGATTTTCCCGCCGGTCTTCATCCACCACCTGCTCGATCATCTCGAAAAGCTGGGCCACAGAAAGATCGGCTGCCTGAACACCCAGGCGGACAACCCGGAAGTCCGCGACCGCATCAACCAGTGGCAGTATTGGAAAGAATCCCACGCAGTCACCGGTCGCCTTGCCGACCATCCGGCAACCGCTTACGGCGATCCCATATTGAAAGCGCACCAGACCATGACCGGGCTTCTATCAGGCGGAAGAGTGGAGACCGCCTGGTTCTGCACGACGACGGCTGCAGCTGTAGGTGCGATGAGCGCGATCCTCGATCTCAATCTGCAGCCGGGACGCGACGTCGCCATCTGCTCCGCCAACGGCGAAGGGCTGGCCGCCATGCTCAACCCGCCGCTTACCGCCCTGGAAGCCAGAGATCCCGCCCCCTTCATCATGCGCAGCCTGGAGTGGATGATTGGTGGAGGCCGGAACTGGAAAGGCCCGCTGTTGATGCGGCCCCCGGAGGCTCCGCTCGCGGTTCGCGCTTCGACGCTTCCTGAAAAACTTATGCCCGCGTTGTCCGGAAGGAGGAAGGCACCGTCACCATCCGGTTCCAAAGCAGGGAACCGCCGGCTGCAGGGCAGAGAGCGTCCGCATCTTTCACGTTGATCCATGGTTTCCCGGCATGCAGGAAATGGTCATCACGTTGCCGCCTCTCCCGCAGAGCGACCGCGAACAAGGCTTGCAGCACAAATGATTCTTTCCAAAGACAGACAGAATTCCTACTTACTAATGAACAATGCAACATTCGGCGCTGTGGAACTCGAAACCGGGATCGAACTGCCGGAAGACCTGTCAGTGAAGCCTGCCGGAACATTTCCGCTCTGGGCCGGCAAAGTCCCCCATTCACATGGCGAGCAGCCGGGACGCGATATTCCCACCCTTACACCGTATTGGCCGGATGAGGATCGCGCCACCGGGGCTTCAATGGTTATCTGTCCCGGTGGTGGCTATTGGGAGCTGATGGATTATGAAGGTCGCGACTTCGCACTCTGGCTCAACGGGCTTGGGATCGCGGCATTCGTACTCACCTACCGGCTGGCGAGCAACGGCTACCATCATCCGGCAATCACGGAGGATGTGACCCGCGCGATCCGCTATGTGCGCCACCTCTCGCAAGCGTGGGATCTGGATTCCGAACGGATCGGCGTGATCGGTTCGTCGGCCGGCGGTCACCTGGCCTCCTATGCCGCCACACATTATTCGCCGGTCAACCCGTCCGCCGACGATCCGATCGACCGCGCGAGCTCCCGACCCACGATCGCCGCCATCTGCTATGGAGTGATCAGCATGGAGCTCTGGCTGATGAAGAACCTGTCGGGCCCGAACCCTACGCCGGAACTGATCCGCGAACTCTCCAGCGATCTGAATGTGACTCCCGATACCCCGCCATGCTTCATTTGGCAGACCCGGGATGACCCGACGGTTAATGTCGAGCACGCGCTGGTATTCGCCAGCGCGCTCTGCCGCAGCGGAGTAGGCTTTTGTCTCCATATCTACCCGACTGGACCGCATGGGCTGGGCCTTGGCGTGCACGGATACGATCCGGCATCCCGCCAGGAACTACACCCTTGGACGAAAGAATTTTCCGGCTGGCTGGAGCTTCAGGGATTTGCGAACCGGGCAGGTTAACAAACCGCAAAACCGCGATAGCGAAACACGTTCCCTGTTCCGCTACAGGAAAAGACGATCAGCTTTCCGGAGCGGTGAAATATCGGATCCGCTTCTGGATGTCCGTGTTGATGGAGTGATACGGCTGGGTCAGGTTGCCGGGCGAGAACAAGGTTTGACGCATCGCTTCGGCATCATCGTTCCCGATGGCGTCTGTGAAAATGGGCTGCAGGTATTTGATTCCGATTTCCGAAGGCTTCATCAGGACGGGATCATAGAGGGCCGGGTGCATCTTTCTGGCGTGAATCAAACCCCAGCGGTCGCGGAAACGGTTCGCATCATAACCTTCGACCTGAAATCCGTTACTCTTCGTGTATTGAAGCACGGAAACGGCATTATTGCGCCCCTCCGCGAGCATGTTCACGGTTTCCGCTCCGAGCTGAGCGGCGTAGAACCGGTCGAACAGGATCGGCCTCCCGCCGCGCTGGGTGTGGCCGACCTTTCTGGTGAAGATCGCCTCGGAAGCGGAGTTGCCCCGGCGGTAGAGCTGAAAATATTTATCCCCGATCATCTTGATGAGGCGCGCCCTCAGCGCATCGGCAGCTCCGCTCAGGACCATGTTGCCGGCCGGATCTGTGGTTTTTGTTTCCGCGCCCAGTTCTTGTCCCTGGCTGTCCACGATGCCCTCGCCGCAAACGATGACCACATTCTTCTGCAAATCGTAAAGATATTTGACCCGCTCGACCAGGTGCTCGAGATCCACCGGATGTTCGGGAACCAGGAGCATGTCCGGCCTCCCGTAGGCCGTGCCCAGGGCGATGTAGCCGGAGTGGCGCCCCATGACTTCAATGATCGCGATGCGCCTGTGGCTCTCGGCGGTCGTCCGGATCCTGTCCACGCCCGTTGCCGAAACAAAGACGGCTGTCGCGTATCCGGGCGTCGCGTAGTTCACGATCTGGTCGAGGCTGAAAACCGCATTCGATGCGACGCGTTTGTAGCGGAATCCGCCGGGCGCCGAGGCATCATTCGCCCTCACAAATTCATCCGGCTCGCTCGGATAGTTCAACCCCAGGTCGTTGTCGACGGTCTTGGGTGCCAGGACCACCGGCAGGCGTTCCGCCAGGGGCTGCAAACCGTTGAGCGTGCCGTCTCCACCGATGCAGATGAGGCCTTCGATCCCGAGCTTTTTTAAACGCGACACCACCATGTCGAGTTCCTCGGATTTGTTGGAATCCACGTAGTCGCGGGACGAGCCAATCAAAGTGCCCCCCTTCGTGGGATCCAGTTCCGGGATTTCCTGGTATAACGGGTTGAGGTGGACGTGGGGGATCCTGGGATTGAACAGGCAGTTGAACCCCTTGATCAGGCCTATGATTTCAATCTTCAGCTGGTTCGCGCGAACGACAGCGCCGTGAATGGTTGCATTCAGGGCCGGGGTGTCCCCGCCCGCTGTAAGGATGCCGATTCGTTTCATGATGCTGGAATGGTGATTTCTGGGGCTTCCAGTGCCTGACAAACAACCACTTCCCATCCATCAGGCTGCGCCCGGAAAATCAGAAAGCAGCTTCCATGCCGCGACCCGGATCGAGGATTACAACCTTAGTCCGGCGGGCATTCAGCGATGACTTTGCCAGGCGGGTTTGTGGTCAAACACCCAGCGGTAGTAATCGCGCCTCGCGAGTTTGGAGGCGGATTTCTCGTCCAGATAGAATTTCGCTGTCGGGTGCATCTGGAGGATTGAGGCGGGGTTGCTTGCGGTGATCGGCCCCTCGACGGCACCCGCCACCGCCTCGGCCTTGTTTTCTCCGAAGGCGAGTAGCAAAACCGCTCTCGCCTCCATGATCGTCCCGATGCCCATCGTGATGACGTGATGGGGGACGTCTTCCTCCGATCCGAAGAAATGGGCGTTGTCGGACCGGGTCCGCCCGGTGAGCGTCTTGATGCGGGTTCGCGAGGCGAGCGATGAGGTCGGCTCGTTGAATCCGACATGCCCGTCGCTGCCGATCCCGAGAACCTGCACATCGATACCGCCCGATTCCACTATGCTTTTCTCGTAGGCCGCGCAGTGGGCCGGGATATCCGGGGTCAGGCCGTCGGGAATGTGGATCCGGTCGGCCGGCAGGTTGATCGAGGAAAACAGGTTCTCCTGCATGAACCGGCGGTATGACGCAGGGTGGTCCGCGCCGAGGCCGACGTATTCGTCGAGGTTGAAGCTCGTGCAGCCCGAAAAATCCAACCCTTCTTCGCGGTGCATGCGGATCAGCTCGCGGTAGAGCGCGAGCGGGGTGCTGCCGGTCGCGAGGCCGAGAACCGCCCCGGGCTTTTTCCGGACAACTGCTGCGAGAAACCGGGCGGCTTCCTTGGAGGCGGCGGCAGGATCAGCAGAGATGATGATTTCCATAGTTTGTCAGCCGAGGCGTTTGGTGAGCTTGTTGCGGACGTCCGACTCGAAGCGGTGGATGAAACCGATCACGTATTCCACGATGTCGAGCGAAGGGTCGGTGACGAGCGGGGTGAGGTCCATGGCGAAGGCGACGCTCTCGCAGCCGTCCACGGCGTGGGATTCGAAGTATGTCGCGTTCGCGCGCCTTCTGCCGAGGGTGGCGAGATCGTAGCGCTTGCCTCCGGCAATCTGGGAATCAAAGACCCCGTTCAGCGCGGCCGCCAGGTTCTCGTGCGCGCCGACGTTGTGGAGCACTTTTTCATTGTCCGGCATCCAGTCCAGCCCGCGCCAGACTTCACAGCCGTGGACGGCTTTCGGCCTGGCAGCAGCTGGCATTTCCCGCAGCGCCTGGATTGTGGCCGCAAAGACCCCGATATGGGTTTCGTGTTTGTCCGCAGGATTGTGGGTGTAGACAACATCAGGCCGTGTCGCCAGGAGGATTTGGAGCAGGTCGTCCTTCAGCGAAAAATCCGACGGGCTTTTCACCGCGCTGCTCGGATAACCGAGCTGGATCATGGCCCCGTAATTTCCGACGACCGCCGCCGCCTCCTGCTCCTGGATCCTCACCCTCTGCATTTCCTCGCCGGTGAATTCCGCGTAATCCCCGGTGCGTGAGCTTCCCGCCCCATCCGTGCAGGTGACTCCTCCAAACCATTTCTCCTTGCTGCGGAAGCAGTCAAGGATCCCGTGGAAGGCCATGAACTCCAGGTCGTCCTGGTGAGCGCCGATTCCAAGATGAGTGATCCGCGCCAGGGGATCGGATGCCTGGTCGGGGACGAAAAGGCGGGCATTGGAGTTGTGAAGTTTCATGGGGCTATTTGAGTTTCGGGAGGCTCGCGGCGGCCACCGCCTGGCCATGCCGCTTGTCTTTTTCATCGGGCGTGCGGAGCCGGATGGCAAGTTCAGGAAATTCGTCGCGGAGGACGCTTGTGGCATTTTCAATAATCACTGTGCCGCCCTCGCCCGAGGTGACCCTACCGAGTATGAGGAGGTTCCGGATTTCGTAAAAATCCGCGTAGTGGGCGACCGCATATCCGAAACAGGTGCCGATTGTCTCGTAGACCGCCCGCGCCCTGGGATCGCCACCGGCCATGAGCTTCTGGACTTCCACGAGCTGTTCGGCGAACGGCATTTCCGCGGGCAGCGGGATGCCCGCGAGGGGCGCCAGACGGGCGACCCCCTGCTGGGAAAAATATTGCACTCCGCAGCCCGCGTCGCCGGACCACTCGTCGACCGGGGCGTTCTCCCGGTAGTCGACCGGCGCGAACGCCAGCTCGTTGAGCCATGGCCGGATGTGCCCTTCGGCATCGACGTAGCCAGCCGCCAGGCTTGTGCCGAGCGAAATTCCGAGAACGGCGTTGTCATTCATCGACATCGACCCGGCGAGCGCCGTCACCTCGCCGTCGTTCACCACCTCGAAGGGGATCCCTCCCCACTCCTTCTGCAGTTCGAAGAATATCCGGCGCACGCTCTTCTCGAATTCGTCCTCCGATACCCCGCGGAAAAGCGACGCGACGCGCACCTCGTTGTTCACGTAGACCCCGGCTGCACTGCCGCCGATGGCATCCACCCGCGGCAGATGTTCCGCCGCACGGCGCAGCGTGTCCCGGATCCCGTCGTAATGATACCGGGGATCGCTCTGAAAATAAGGATCCCAGCGGATCTCCTCCGAAAAAACCACTTTGCCATCCACCAGGGCTGCGCACTTCCGGTCGCTCCCCCCGAGATCAAACCCGATCCGGCAGCCGTCGAGGTTGCGGCCGAGGGGGATCGAGAGCTCGCGGGATTCCGGCAGATCTCCCCATGCGCAGGCTTCCACCTCCATCGGGCGGCCGTAGACTTTGCGCCCCATGAATTCATGATCAAACGCCCGCTGCGCATCCGGCGAGTAAATGGCCCGGATCTGTCTCGCGATCTCCGGCTCTCCGGCGATCAGCACCCGGTATCCGCCCCGCTGCCAGAGAAGAAATTTCAGCAGGCGCTCGACATACCGGATGTTCAGCGGGTTGTTTTCCGCGGTGTGCGGAAGAACAGTTGTCCGATACACCGATACCGTGGAATCCCCCCGCTCCAGGCTGATGGCCAGCGGCTTTGATCCGGGTGTTCCCGCCACTTTTCCGGCGTAATTCCGGTTCCAGAGGACGGCCGGGACAAAATCGGGATCAAGGGGAGGAC
>CAZRIL010000070.1:0-26964 GCA_964600115.1 uncultured Chthoniobacter sp.
GATGGACGGAGCAGGCCCCGCTTGGTGAGCCGGTCAATCGTGACCGCACTCAGGCCCAGGAGTTCCGCCGCTTCGACCCGCGTCAGTGCGAGGCGGTTGGAGAAGTCTTGTATGCTTGAATTCACGAACACACACCTAGACGGAGCGCGTTCGTAAATAATCGGGGATTACTGTTTTCGTTTTCCCCTATTTTTCCGGGGACGGCCACGCGGGGCAGGGGAAAGGCCGATTTTTTTGAAAATATCGCGCAGGCGCTCGGTGAAGGATTTCCAGAGATCGCCTTTTTTTTCTAGCTCCCGCCGTTTGTGCTCTGGGAGATGATTCCGGATGAAATGCGCGATTTCGGTCCGCGTCCGCATGGAGTCAATCACATCGTAATACTCATCCAGTATTTCAATGATCTCCTCGCGTTCGTTGAATTCTGAAAGCTCATTGTCGAGATCCACAGAAGCAGCCTTTTTTGATCCGAGCTGGTATCCTTCAGTCAATTCGGTGGATTCTTCCAGGGGCAAAGATCCGCATAAGCTGAGCACGCCACTCCGAATGACTTTGGCCGCGTCCCCGCTTGATGTGAGGGCTTCCTTCCACGACTCGAATCCGGGAATGACCACGCGCACTTTTTTTGCTGTAGCGGCATCGAGTCCACGTTTGGCCTTTTCCTTCTCTGAGGCATCCAATTTTTTCAAAAACGCTTTGTCCTTTTGTGCCTTCCCAGCCCGGCGTTCGTTCAGCGCCAACTGATAGCCAATTTTCCGGCCCACCTCTCGCGCAGTCAGATCGGCAGGAGTATCCGGAAAATGCAGCCAGCTTTCCTGATAGTATCTGTCCAGATTGCGAACCCATTCCGGTTTGGATACCTCGGCAGCCCACCACTCGTGATTGAATGGCTCGGCGCTGGTGGCCTCCCTCATCAGGATGACAAGGTGCTCCAACCAATGCAGATTCTTCTTGGGCCTCCCCTTTTCATCCGTGAAACCACGATAAACGGCGACACGCTTCAAGTGTGCGGATTTCTCAACGTTCACGACCATCTTGCGGCCGGCAACTATAGCCCGACTGTTGAAACAGCGAAAAATATCTTCTTCCATCATGTAAGATTGATTCCGCTCATTCTGCCTTACTGCTCACCGCATCAAACGTCATTTTGAGCGCCATGGAGGAGGAGTGTTCATTTCGAAGATGCCCGTAGGTTCGGGCAACCAGGACGCCCCCGTCCTTGTGTCCGAGCCAGCCGGATATCGCTTTGAAGTCTATTCCTGCCTCGATGGCATTCGAGCAGAAAAAATGCCGCATGGCGTGGTGGGTGAACTGTGGGAGCCCCGACTTCTCGCAGGCCGATTTCAACGCCTGCCGGATCGTCTTGAGTTTGAAAATCCGTTCCTCCGCGGTATGCGTCCCCTCCGATTTCAATCGCTCGATGAGCCGGCGCAGCGCGGGAAAAAGCGGGATCGTCCGCGATTCGTGGTTTTTCGTTCCTTTCTCGCCTCCGGTCACGAGCAGGGTGTTCAGTTCCGGATTGATGTCCCGCCAGCGCACTTCGATGGCCTCCCCCAGGCGCAGGCCGGAATACGCGAGAAATTCCGCAAAATCCGCCGCTCCGCACCCCACCGCCGCCTGGGGTTCCTTCCGTAGAGTCTCCACAAGTTGGCAGAACTGCGCCTTGCCCGGAATCCGAACGGTGGTCACCGGTGCCTTCCGGTGTCCGATCTCCTCGGCCGGATTATCCAGGAGCAGGCCTTTGACGTTCTTGGCGTAGCGCAGGATAATGCTCAGCGTTTCCAGTTCCTTGTTGAAGGTCCGGGCCGCAATATCCCCCGAGCGCTTCACTTTCCAGGCCTCAATGGTTTGCCGGTTGATCGACCTTACCGGAATCCCTTTGAAGGACGGGGTAAGGTTTTTTATGCACCCGGCCCGCCGCGTATGGGTGGACGCTTTCACGTCGGCCTTGATGGATGCCAGCCACACCGCCGCCAGCTCCTCGAACTGGATATTGCGTTGCTTGCCCCCGTGCAGCCTTCCCGCCTTTTCCCTCAGATCCGCCAGCCTCCGCCTTGCCAGCGCCTTGTCCTCCGTCCTCAGCGAGCGCTTAATTTGCTTGCCCCGCATCGAAAACCACGCAAAGTAAATGCCGTGATCGTTGACATAGAGATTCTCGCCGATGCGTTTAAGCCCGTTTGCCTGGTTGGTAGCCATGCAAATATTGTAGGCTTACTAAACCGGCTTACAATCTCAAAAATCCCCGCTCACAAAAACGACGTAAGTCGTTCAATATAATTTAGTTGGTGAGGTGGCTGAGTGGTCGAAAGCAGCGCTTTGCTAAAGCGCCGTAGTCCAAAAGGCTACCGAGGGTTCGAATCCCTCCCTCACCGCTCTCTACAAGAGAGCCATTTCTTGATTTTTGCGTCAGTTTTGCGACAGTTTGGAAATGAAACGTCAGTCCGCCAAGGGCAAACCCAAGAAAATAACTTTCCCTGTGGTTGTTGAGCGGGGCCCAACAGGTTTGAAGGGGACTGCCACCATCCTGAGCACCCCGACTACCGTTGCTGGAAAAACATACGCGTCCTTCACAGTGGTCCACTACCACGCAGGAGTTCGACACCGCGAGCGTTTTAATCAGTATGCGAAGGCCTTTTCCAAAGCTGAGGAGATCGCCATCGAACTGAGCAACTGCCACAAGGATGCATTTTTCCTGAGCGGTGATGAGCGCCGGATCTACGAGGCTGCGTTGGAGGGTCTGAGGAGGAGCGAGAACTGGTTTTTCGCGTCCTGGTAACGACGATTCGCATTCTCACGATCCTTCTGGCTGGTGGCCGGACTTTGAATGATCTTGTTGGACGCTTCCATCTGCCGCTGAACGCCGTTGTAGAGCTCGCGCCAGCGGTCAAATGCCTCATCGAACGCGCTTGCGCTCCCGGCGATCACCAACTCAGCAAAATCCGGGGTAAACCAAGGAGCGTTTTCTGGAGTGAACTCTTTTTCAACCTGGGCGAGCACCCTACGAACCTGCTCAATGGCGCGTGTGCGCACCTCGGGCTCCTCAAAGCGTTCGCGGAGCGCAGGAATGACCGGTTTTTCCGGCTTTTCTAGATTCAGAAGCGGGGCGATGCTGGAATCCAATTCGTATTCGACGTTGGCAAGCCAGACGGCATGCAGATGGCTTTCGATCAAGTCGCGGTTCGCGAGTTCGAGCGTAGGAGCCTTCACCACGCCATGCACCATGTCGTTGGCGTGATGGAAAAACCATTGGTCATGTGGACTCATCGCTGCGCAATAGGTAACGACCAAGGCGGCCTGCCCGGATCGTCCGGCTCGACCGCTGCGCTGTGCGTAGTTTGCCGGCGTCGGCGGCATGTTCCGGAGGAAGACCGTATTCAGCGCGGAAATATCCACACCTAGCTCCATGGTTGGTGAGCAATAGAGGACTGGCAGCTTGGGCATGGGGCCCTTGTTGTCCGGATTTGACTCCCATTCCTCAAAATCACGAGCGTTTCGGCGGAATCGCTGCTCTAGGACCTTCCTCTTCTCGGCGTCAACCTGGGCCGTATGCTCGTGGGCCTCGAAATCGAAGAGCGGATGGGACTGCGAAGTGAGCACCGAAGCGATCGTCAGGTAAAGTTGACGAAAGAATATATTGCGGGAAGAGTTCTCCGCCCCGTCGAGATTCTCGGTCAAGACCCACTCCAGCGCGGCGGATTTCAACGTCCATCCGGTGAGCTTGTTGTTGTCGAGCCCTTGGCTTTGAACGTAGCCGTGGGTTTCCGCAAGCTTGAGGAAGGTGCGGATCAAATCCACCAGTTCCGGTCGTGAAAGGTCGCCGATTCGATCCGCGAGTGCGGACTCCTTCCAGAAGTCTGCGTATTTCAAATTCCGCACGAGGCGGGAACCGGGACCGCCACCAACCAAATCCAGTCGGTGGCGCCCTTTGCTATCAGGACGTTTGTCGAGAATCAGATACTTGGTCGTGAGTAACTTTTCGTCTTCTCCGAATGACCATCGATCAGTCAGGTAGTTATAAATGGCGCCTCGCATACGCTCGTGCTCCATGCCATCGAGGAAGCGGGATTCGATGCATAGGTTCTTTACCAACTCGTCAAAGATGAGACGCGCAAAGGCAGCGCGTTCCGGGCCTGAAAGTCTGGAAAGTATGTCGTTCGTTTTGAACACCGAGTCATTCGCAGCAAATTCGTCGAGTCCGGTGTAGTTGATGCACAATAGGCCGAGTTGATCCAGGTTGGGATTATTGTAGCGCCAGCCCTTTCTCAGGTCGCGGATGAGTCGGTAGCCAAGCACAAATCGAACTGCCTTTTGGGCTTCTCGAAGACCCAGACCGAGCAGACCGGGATCACGAAGATATTCCGCGAGAATACCTGGATCGGATTGGTCGAAACCCAGTGAATCAAAAACGGCCTCACTGAGACGATCTTCCTGGAGAAGATTCGAGTTCTGCCGAAGAGCACCAATCAACCCCGAGCGCAGGATGAGAAGGAAAATGAAATCGTTGAAATGACCCGCTTGCAGAGCTGCGTCCTGTCGATTGTCGGTGAATCCGAGGAGCTTACGGGGATCGTTGGATGCGGAGATCCCGACGGTCTCTTCAAAAAGTTGACGCAGCATTGAGAGCGTCAGCATGGTTGTCGCCGATGACCGGCCTTCGCCGGACAAGCCGGAGAGCCGGTTGATGTCCCGCCCATAGGCATCGTGAAGCTGACTGCAGTTGAGACAAAAGCGAAATTTTCCGGGGATGAACCAATACTGTCGCCCGGCGCCGGCCCGTCCATTTGGATCGACCAACACGAGAATTGGCTTGGCCGCCCGATAGGCGGGTTTTAGTTGCGGTTCCTCTTTGGAGGTGTCGATCCACGTTTCAGGAAACTCTGAGAGGTTTCCTCGGAAATCTTGACCTGGACGCACGGGAGCGAGGAATCCAGATTTCTCCTCACGATCCTCGGCCCCGACGTCGTCGATTTCGCGCGGCGTGAAGTTCGGTTGGCTTTCAGGATTTTCCCATACTGGGTGATATTCCTGTCCGCATTCCCGGCAAAAATGGGTGCTGAAGAGAAAAACGCTCTGCTCCTGCCGGTTCGGGGCAAAGCGTTGCGAATCCAGAGTGATAAACCTCTTGTCGTCGTCTTCGAGCGTGCAGAGCACCTTCCCGGGGCCGCTGATGAATTGATGCAGCTTGAAAGCGAATGGCGAACGGCCGTCGGAGTTTTGGAAGTTTTGAGCCGCAACGAGGAATGCCTCCAACGCCGAACGAGCCTCATCTTGGGAGACTCCCGAATCGCGGGCGAGAAGCACTGCGGCCTCCGTAATGGACATGGGCCGAGCTCTCTGCGGTCCGCCTTCAGGCTGGAGGGTTAATCCAAGGTTCAACTCAACCCAAATCGCCAACGGGTCATTGGAGAACGCGTCACTCGAGTGCCAGGAGAACTCCGTCCTACCAACTGCCTTTGGCAAAACGGAGCGGATGGATTGCAGGCTATCGTGGGGATTGGTGATTCGCTCCAGCGTTTCACCGATGACATTCGATGGAGGGATGGTTTGTCCGAAGAGCTTTGAGGCAACCGAGGCAACGGTGAAGCGCCGGTCCTCTTCCGTGCCGGTGCTCGCCATGGTGGCGGAAGTCCCGATGCAAATGAGGTTTTTCGTTCGGAAGCGTTCCCGGAGACGACGAACCAGAAGAGCAACATCCGCGCCCTGACGACCTCTGTAGGTGTGCAGTTCGTCAAGAACGAGATACTCCAATCCCGCGCAATGCTCGACGACCTGACGATCGATGGGCTCGTAGCGCGTAAGAATCAACTCCAGCATCATGAAGTTCGTCAGGAGAATATCCGGAGGATTTTGTGCGATCCGGTTTCGGACCGATTCCTCTTCCTGGCCCGTATAGCGCTCGACCGTCAAAGGTGAGTCCGCGCCGCTCACGTTCGACAAGAATTTATGAGCCTCCTCCAACTGGCTGTTGGCCAGCGCATTCATCGGATAAATGATGATGGCGCGGGTTCGCTTTTCGGGATTCGCCGCTTTCTCTGTCAAAATGCGGTCGATGATCGGAATGAAAAAGGCGAGCGACTTACCCGAACCAGTCCCCGTTGTTACGACATAACTTTCACCAGAAGCCGCTTTCGACAGCGCCTCTTGTTGGTGCTTGAAGAGTCGGATCGGCTTTGAGTCCCCATTTCGATCTTCGTAGCGGAAGATTTTTCCGCACATCGGGTGCAGGCTGCCTTCCTCGACAAGCTCATCAACCGTCTTCGCTCGGAGATAGTTGGGATTGATCTGTATCAGTGACTCCGGCCAGTAACGCGCCCTCTCGTATTCTGCCTCCACATGACTGGCAATGTCGCCGGCCAGGATCCGGGTGAAGCTTCGAGAAAAACTCGCGTATTCTTGGATCAGTGTATCTCGAAATTGGAAAACGTTATGCATTACTTCGCAGTTCCCTGGACATACTTCTCAACAGCATCCCGAACGATCCACGAGGCTGAGACTTTCTTCTCTTTCGCCATGCGGCGGACTTCCGGGTCGAATGCATGCCCAACTCCCCGCGCCCGCCCGCAATGCCGGCCTTGGTCAGGGCCGCCTTGTATATCTTCCAGGCTCGAATGCGGTTGAGCGGCGTTCCGCGGAACCGCCCGGGAAAAACGAACGCCATGGGCAGCGTATCTTCCAGTGAGTCGATTTGTTTCTGTAGAGCCGCAGCCGCTTCGGCATGAAGCGCCATGTCGTATCCCGACCGCTTGCCTTTGACGGTGGCCCGGCGAACCCGGATGCGGTTCCGCACCTTGCCCGCATGGGCGACATCCTCGATCCGCAGGGAAAGAATGGAACTGATTCTCATACCGGTTCGGAGAGCCGTGATAAAAATCGCCCGCTCGCGCGTGGCGGTTGGCCCATCGAATGCGGCGAGCACGCGATTGATTCCGTCTTGGGTCAGTGGGCGGCATCCTCTCATGCCAGACAAGATACCGTCGCGTTTTTCTGGCCCTACCTACCTGCTTTGTCCTACCCGGGAAGCGTCGGAAACTCTCGATGTGAAATTAAATTCGGAAAAATGGCCGAGTCCCCTTGACCCAAAAACTTGAAATCCTATCCCTCCTCCCCATGAAGAACACACCGCCAATCCACATCACCGGCTTCACCCATTACACGACCGAAATGCACATCGCCCATGTGGCATTTCCCACATCAAACCTTGCCGAAGAGATCAAGGCTTTCGCCCTCGCCATGGGCTGTCGCGATCTCAAGTCGGAAGTGGCCCGCGACTTTCTCCTGGAAATGAGCGAAGACCCGTTCCTCTCTCCACCCGCGCGAGATTTTCTCAAAGCCCTCCTACGGACGGCACCGCAAAGAATTACCGACTTCGCCTTCGATTTCTCGGCTGCGTTTTCGCGAGGAAACATCCCGACACCACCCGACCCCCAATTGCCACTCTTCTAGTGGATTCAGGTCGCTTTTCCCGACCGACCAAAATCGCCCCCTCCAGAAAAAATGCAGGCCGTCGCAACGAAAGCTGCGGCGGCCTGCTGTTCCCCCCAGAACACGGGCAACTTGCCCCAGCCTCAGAATTCCGCAAGGGAGAATCTTCTCTCACCCTCGCCGCCGAGGGCGAGGCAACGTTTGCCCACTTTTGCTGCCTGGGGGGTAGTTATTTTTTGGCGAGGAGCGCCTTGGCTTTCTCAACGCCTTCCGAGGAACCATTCAATTCCACGGAGTATTTTCCGCCGCTCTCTTTGAGCCGCGCCCGCACACCGAGAGACCGAACCCTTTTGGAGAGGTTCTCCTGAATGCTACCCATGGCAGCCTTCTTGAGTTCCCGCTCGATTTCAGAGGCCGACGAAACGGATCGTCCATTGATTTTCAGATTGAGTTTCAACATTGGATTGGTGGGTTGCGCGAGCCGGCGGAATATCCGCCGGCTCGCAGTTGAAACCTAGCCGACAGGAGGAAACGGATCGTTTCCGTAGCTGTATCCTTCACGGATGCGACCGTTTTCGCCATGGATGCGAAGTTCGCCTTTCGCGTTCTGCGCGAGTTCGCGACCGCGCTCAATCGCTTGACGCTGCGTAGGGAAAATTCCCGCTGCGCGTTCGCTTCCCTCTCGGCGGGTGGCCCATCCATCAGTGGTGGGAGTTACGTGGTAGTTCTTTTTAGCCATTGTCGTGTGTGTGTTTTAGTTCCACCTCCGACCTTGACGAAGCGCCGGATTTTTCCGACTTTCCGGGCAGCGACACCTATCGCGTCCGAAACTCGCCCCCTTTCGAGGTGGTGTTTTTTTGGGCAAGAGGCCGTTCTCGTTTGCGCGAAAACGGCTTCTTTTTGGTCTGTTGAGTTGAATTGTAGGGTTGACAATCACCTGATTCAAGTGAAATTTGTCAACATATGGGCGAAATCAACAAAGTATTTTCCCACCGCCTCCGCCAAGCCCGCACCATGGCCAAACTGTCACTGCGTGAATTGTCGGATGCCATAGGGAATCTGGTCTCATACAACGCACTCTCGAAATACGAGAAAGGGGAAATGATGCCGAGTGGCGAGGTTCTGGCGGCCTTGGCCTCCGTGCTTCGCCAACCCGCTGATTACTTTTTTCGCGCATTTCGCGTGGAACTGGCCGGAATCAACTTCCGCAAACGGGTCAAACTTTCTGCTACGGAGCAGTCGGCCATCGTGGAGAAGGCGAAAGACTTTTTCGAGCGATATAACGAAATTGAGCAGCTCGTTAATTGTGCAATTCCCTACAAGCCCCCATTTGCCGACGAAGTTGTGCGTAATGAAGTTGAGGCTGAGCAGGCCGCGCTCGCACTGAGAGATAAAAAGAAATGGAACCTCGGGGATGACCCGTTGCCCAATGTCCACGAACTTTTGGAGCTAAAGGGAATCAAGGTCCACGAATCAAAAACGACCGACGACGCATTTGACGGATTTTCCGGAACTGCCAATGGTTCACCTGTCGTGGTGATCGCGGCCTGGCTAAATGACAACCTTCCTCGCAAGCGCATGACGGAAGTTCACGAGTTGGCACACATCGTTTTGAACATCCCCAGTGACATTCCGCTTCGGGAGACCGAGCGAATTGTCAGCCGTTTTGCAGGGGCGTTTCTCCTTCCCGAAGATTCCTTCCGAAAAATGTTTGGAGAGAACCGTCAGACGATCTCCTTAGGCGAGCTCATCCAAATTAAGTCGTATTTTGGCGTGTCCATTATGGCGATTATGAAACGTGCGGAGCAACTCCGCATGATTTCCCGTCCCGTTTATGAACGTTTTTGCATCATCGCAAATCAGCAGGGATGGCGGCGCCAAGGTGAGCCCGGTGACAAGCAATACAGCGGAAACGAAAGCCACAGTCGCTTTCGGCAGCTCGTTTTTAGGGCGGTCGGCGAAGGCAAAATCAGCACTTCGCGCGGCGCCGCTTTTCTCCAAATCGGCTTGGATGATTTCCGAGGCGAGTTTCAGCAACTTTTCGCGTGAGAGCCAACAATGAAGATCGTCGTCGAAGATGCCAATGTGTTGCTTGATCTCGTCAACGGCGGAATCCTCGGCACCTGGCTCGGCATGGGCTACGAAAATTACACAACTCACATTGTGTGGAACGAAGTTTCGAATACAGGGCAACGCGAGCATGTTCAGCCCTTCATCGACTCGGGCTTGATTCGATTACAGGACATAGCGCCCGATGCGTGGGAAGCAATTTATGCGTTTTCAAAAGACACAGGGGTTAGTGTCCCTGACAGTTCAGTTTGGCTGCTGGCCCGTTTAGAAGGCGCAATTCTCCTTACTGGAGATTCGAAGCTCCGGAAAGCTGCCCGTGCGACTGACGTTGAAGTCAGAGGCATTCTTTGGGTTCTGGATGAACTCGTGGAACAATCAAAGATTTCCTCCTTAAAAGCATGTGAGGCCCTCGAAGCTATCCGGAATGCCGGTGGATTCCTCCCAGCGGATGAATGTCAGAAGCGGCTCACAAAGTGGGCGGCAAAATAGACAGCCCGGATTCGAGGCTGAAAATTGTTGAGTCGCCTGTTCCCCATGAAATGCGCGACCGCAATAGGCAGCGCACTCCTACGCACCCTTTCCCTTGAAAACGGTGCGTCGGATGAGGTGCCTCGGATACGCGTTTGTTCACGGGTGTGGCAAACAACTGGTCTTCCAGTCCAAGCTCGAAGAACAAACTCTCCACAGAGGTGAATTTTCTACCTCGATAAAATAACGCGAGCCATCCGGCACGGCAAAATGCCTTCCCATTCACATCTTCAGCCCCCATATATCCCCGTATGTCCAAACTCCCCCTGATCGCGGCACTGTCATTGTTTCTGTCAGCATCCCTCCATGCCGCCACGGAACCCAACTGGGAGAAACTAGAAGGCTGCACTCTTGGTGACACCAAATATGCCGATGGTGATTCCTTTCATGTGAAATGCAAAGAACGGGATCTCATCATCCGCCTCTATTTCGTGGACACTCCCGAGCACTCCGGAGATCAGAGATTCCCCGACAGGATTGCTGAGCAGGCGAACTATTTCGGCATTTCATCCTCAGAAGTGCTGAAGGTGGGAGATGCGGCACAAGCATTTACGATGAAGACTCTGGGAACAGCACCATTCACGGTTTACACATGCGGCCAGGATGCCATGCATGGCCGCTTCCTTCGAACCGAATTTCGCATCACCGAAATAGTTGTAGGAGCCATCTGGGTTCCAGACCCTCCACAAATGAACGCCAGAAGCGGCATGATCCACCCGGCTGAGCCCCCGTGGTAGATTGGTGTTCTTCCGGCCCATGTTTAATCAGAGGGGAGTCCAGCGAGTGAAGATCCGCTTCGTGGGAGTAGGAAGGCGAAACAGCCTTCGCAGAAGAACGATGCAGAAATTCATGGAATGAGCCTTTATGACAGAAGTTGGCGTCGAAGGCGAGCCACCAACTTGCGATGTTCTGGCAGCCAAAGAGACTGCGTCTATCAGAGGTCATGGGTCGATAACTGCTAAAGGCAATTCGGGCGAGATCATCGAATTGTCCGATTGGTTGATCAGAACCCGAAGCATCACCTCCTCGATCCACCGGCATCCAGTGTGGGAATCGATAGCCGCCTGGATTGTCGCATCGGCCACTTTACGGGTTTCTTTCACGAGTGCCGAAGGAAGTTTGGCAAGAACCTCGCGAAGAATGGATTCGTAGTCTTCACGGCAGAGTTGCCGCAGCGTCAGAACGGGACTAGAAAACCGGTTCACAATTTCCGCAGGAAGGACGGATGCCAAGTCTGAATGGCCCAGATCCGAGGGATGAGTCTCTCCGGAATCCGAAAATCCAATCGGGCGGGACCGTTTTTCTTGCCAGAGATTTTGAAAAGCTCCGGCCCCTACCAAAAACACACTCTCCCGAAGTCTTGTTTTGCCAGCCTCCATCAACGCACGCAGTTCTTCGGGATCAGATTCATCCTCACTCGGGAATGCGAGGTTGTCAGGTGCTCGTCGGTCTAAAAGACCGAATATCTCTACCCGGATATAATTGATCCAAGGGCTGAAACCGAACAGTTTGTCGATCTCATCCACGAAGATCAGCCCACGGATATTTTGTCGGCAGAAGTCTGCGACATCGATCCATGTTGGCCGAGCTCCCCTCTGGTTGGCCCCCAAGGGAATCCAGTTGGTGGAACTTAATTCCAAACACGGGACGCCTAGCTCTGCCGCCAGCGCACGGACCAGATGAGACTTGCCAACCCCGGTCGGACCGACAATGAGCCGGGCGAATCGGGGACACACTGGAAGATTTGCCCAATCCGAATCAAAAAACACGCGAGCAGTGGCCATTAGCTCCCGGCAAACCAATCGTTGATGGGGAAAGAGCGTCATAGAATCGTCAGCCGCGAGTATCCTGCATCAGGGAGAGTGACGTGGCACTCCGCGCAGAGATCCATGGCAACAAGAACGTCCACCATGTCCAGATCCATCCACGGTTGGTAGGTGGCTGTGGTGACTTGATAAAAATCAGCCGGAAGCCAGTCGCCCAGGCGCCATGCTCCACGGCAATCCACCATTCCCTTATCGGAAAATAGATGAAAGCGCACAAACGGCTCCCGAAGCTTGAGCATATCATTGGCAACTTCCCAGCCCCAACAGTATCCGCAGTGCAGAAACGTCCCCCCCCACGGTTGTGACACTTCATATACTTTCATTGTCAGTTTGCCGAGTGGCGCTTCTGCGCGATCAGGAGTTTCTCGGCGACCAGGATGACGACCCCAAGAAATATTCCACGCATATGCCGGTTCAATTCATCGTGAAAAAGTCCACAGCGCATCGCCCATTTTACAATCCGGCGTGCGGCCGCGAACCTCTCGCCCGCCAAAATGGCGTCTCCACAGTGTAAAATCGCCCAGGCAACCAACACTTCCAAGAACCAGGGCGGGTCAAGGAGGACCTCCAGCAGCTCTCGATCATCCTGGCAGATCGGCGCCATGGACAATATACCACGGGCGAGGTCTGCCATGGACTTGCCCTCTATGGTCTGGGAGGAGGCACTATTGTTCTGGAACATAGGTGTAGGTGCCGTGTCCAATGCGGCGGATGAATGGGTCATGGCGGTTAGTGAGAATATCTCCAACCTTTGATTTGAACTGATCGGTCGTCCGATGGCCGCGGCGTTCCGCTACAGCTTGGATGATGTCCGTGCGCTTTGTCGGTCGACCTTTGTCGCGCAAGACGCCATGGACACAAGCGCGAAGCGACTCAGGTTTGGGCGGGCGAAGTGGCGCTCGTTGCGGCAGGGTAGGACGCACCATCGGCTTTTGTAGAGGTTCCTGGGGAACCTCCCTTGTGGAATGCGGACGTGGTGCCGGAATCGAAAGCACGCGATCCGTTTTTCGCCATTCACCGATTTGGTGGACAGCGGTGAGGTAATCTTCGAAATCGGCGTCCGGCATTGTCAGTAGGTCGGCCAAATGTTGAGTGTATTTCATGAGCGGTATTGGTTGATGAGTTCTGCGAGAGAAGGTTTAAACGGGTAGGGGAGATCACTTCCCAACTCCGCGAGATCCAGTCGGATCTCGTGGGTTTCGATTTTGCCCAGATTGGGGTGCAGGAAAAACAGGGTCTGGCTCGGCGGAGCTGGCAAAAAATTCATTCCGAACCCGTCAAGGCCGACGAAAGAACCGTTGACGACAAATCCACCGGTTCCATATGGCACCGAGGCGGTGAAGTGCTTATCTCCCATGACGTAGTAGTCGATGGGCGCAGAACCGCGCTGAACATGGCGGAGAGTCGAGTTGGAGACCTCCTTGGTCATGCCGGCCACGCAAAATGCGCCTCCGCGGACCTCATCTCCATGGAGGAGTTGGAGGCGAAACTTTCCCGCATCGATCGTCCGACGCGAGGAAATCCGATCATCAAAGGTGATGTGTTCTGCTCCGGAATGCTGGATCAGAGCCGCCAAGGCCCCGTAAAGAACTGTGTCCAGATTGCTCCAGCGTCGGTCGGTGGGCATTTTGCGCATTCCCGGCCAACGGCCGTGGTTGCCCGCGACCCCGTAGATTTCCATGGCCGGGACGGCCCCGGCCAGGGACATGACAAATGGGAATAGAGCATGGAGAAGTAAATCCGCCTGCTGGGCGATCGGGATAGTCAGGTCGTCCTCCAAAGAATGGCCCAGATGACCGTGCAAAATATCGCCACCCAGCAGCAGGAGGAGTTTGTCAACCGCACGATGGGAAAGGATGCGCCCCACCTCCAACTCCAGATGACGCAGACGGGCGATCATGATGGCGGGGTTATACTCCCCAAGTCCCTCGGTTTCCCGGGGATCGACGACCTGTCCGCCGTGCATGTCGCTGATCACGAGAACTCCCGTCAGGGGAAGACCGGCTGAGCGAGTTGATACGACAGGTGGGACTGAGATCTCAATCCGAGGCGGCATATCGCAAAGGTGGCGGCGAAACGTGTCCACAATGCGATCTTCGAGAAGTAGGCGTTTTGCCTCCTCAACCTTCTCGCGGTCCCCACGGCGTTTGCTTCCAACTTCCAGCTCACGCTCCGCACGCATTCTGAAATAGTCAGAATCCTCGTCTGCAGATTCATGAGAGGCCGTCTCCTGTGCTGGAGGTATTGGAAGCGTTGAACTGGTCTCTGGAATGCAGGAATCCGCACTTGTGCGAATTTTCCGGCTGGAATAACCGAGACTGTAAAGTTTGTAGCGAACGGCGGCCTCTGTCCTCCCGATCATCGTGGCGATTTCGCCACAAGGAAATCCGCTCTCGTAAAGACCGAGGGTTTTTTCAATTTCCGCCGCATTCCAAGCCTGGGTATTCATCGGCTCCCCCTTTCCATTTCGGGGAGCAGAAGATTTCCAGCAGTCGCCATCGCGATAGAGGAAATGCCAACGAACTCGTGAAACAGTTTTTCGGTGTCCTGATCCTCCTCAGGTTTTGAGAGTTCCGTTTCCAAACGGTGGATGAGCAGGCGAAGAGTTCCCAGGCCCTCAGCCAGTGAACTGGGGGAGCGGGTTTCGGCAGATTGCTCTGCGATCAACTCAATTATTGTTTGCGGCGTATTCATACTATTACCACGCCTCAAAGTGCCAATTGTTAAGGCGGTATTCGCCTGGCCCAGAGAAATGAGGGATTTCGAGCGCCCGGTTTTCCCCGGACGATCGGGGGTTTTCCAACAACTTGGGGAGGTCGGTGCAATGCATAGAAAAAACTGCACCCAGATGGCCGCTACTTCAGTAGCGGAGAACCTAGTCGAATCCTGGCTTCTATTGGACCGCGATCCGGCTAATCAACAAAACCTCAACACCTTTGGAAAGGAACTCGACACGGCGCTTCGGAGGAAACTTCCAAATGGTACATTCCGTGGACTCCTCCAGGGACTCGAAGAAGACATTCGTCAAAACACGGCGATTGAACTCCTTCATCGATTCTTTGCAGGAAACCAAAGACTGGCGAAGGCAACATCGGAGGGAAATCGCGTTGCGGTGGCAAATGAACTCGATCGATCTATGTCGCTGATGCAGCGGTTTATCAGACACCGGCTCATCAAACAAAAATGTGCCGAACGAAAAATGCTGGAAGAATTCGCCGAAGACCTACCCCGACGCACGCACGTCCGCCCAAGGGGGAGCTTCTGGCAGTTGCCATATCCGGCGAGACATACGCTGACGCTTCGAATGCTCCAAATTGCGATCGAGGAAAGGCAGATCACAAAAAATGCTGGATCCCTTGCGATCGAGATGCTGACGAAGCAAATGAGCCAGTCGGAAATCGCACGGGAACGAGGAGTGAGCCGGGCGGCCGTGAATCAGAGTCTAAAATCCATCCGTGGAAAGATGGTCAAGATGACCCAGACCCTCGAACTCCCTCCGCAATGAACCTGTATCCCATGCGCATAAAAATCATCAGCCTCGGCGCACCACTTCATGCGGCCAAACAACGCGTGCGGTATCCCTTGAAAGATGGAAGTGCCATTATGAGATTTTGGAGAAGGGTGATTGCACGCGAGGAGGACCACGAGGAGGAAAAAGAAAACCTCTGCGTCATCCTTGTGGACGTGCGAATGCGTGTGCTCGCGTGGAATCGAGTCGCCCTGGGGAGCGTCAACGAATGCGTATCCCACCCGAGAGAAATATTCCGACCCGCTGTGATCGTCGCCTCATCGGGCTTCATCATCGTACACAACCACCCTTCAGGTGATCCAACTCCATCCTACGCGGACCGCCGAATGACGAGAAGTTTGAGACATGGCGCTGAGCTTCTTCAGATCCGCTTGCTCGATCATGTCATCATTGGATGGAACCGTTGGTATTCTTTCCGAAGTGCCGGAATGATATGAAGAAGGTGGCTCAGGGTGAAGTGTGGGCCTGGAAATCCTGGATCGGCCGGATAGGCTTGCCAATCGGTTGATCGGTGGCTCACCACTGATCAACATCCGAATGAAATGGAGCGCGGCAAAAGCACTGGCAGTTACCTTCGGCGCGCTGATGAGTCACTCGAGGGCTGCCACAAGCGTTTCTGCCCGATCTGCGTCTTGAACCGGATAGATGAGCGTGATTTGGTGAACCAGCCATGCGATGGTCGATCCAATAATTTTCTCGTCCGTTTGGAAGACCCTCCCTGCGAAGGAAACGCCATTGTTCCCAACTGATTACCCTCGGACACTGGCAGTCTTCGGATCTGCGGAGCAGCTTGCCATCAGAATCCTTTCGTTTCGGATTCTAAACTGGGTGTGCAGCTTCGCCTTGTGATCAATTAATCCTGCATGGACGTAGACAATCCTTGCTTTTCAAACGCCGCGACGATTGCGCGGAGCAGAGACAGGGAAGAGATCCTCGATTGGAACTCGAAGAGCCCGAGCCAAAAAGACCACCTCCTCATCTGAAACGCATCGATACCCTGTCTCTATTTTTGACAGAACATTTTCGCTGGTATGCCATCCGAGACGACCGAGCCGTGCTGCAAGCTCATCCTGATCAAGGCTGAGGGCAATGCGTCTTTTCCGGACAACCAGTCCCACAATATTCTTTCGAGCGGAAGGCATGAGTGAACACCTTCCGTAATCGGAAGATGAGACTTGATATTGCCTCGTTTGTTCGACAATGATCTTCCGATAACGGAATGTGGCAAAATCGCCCAAATAAATGGTTCTTAATCGATCCCAACGCGTGAGATCCGACGATGGTCAGTAGAGCTCTTCTTCACAAACAATCACCTCGCTAGTCAAAAAATGAATAATCGCCTCCTTGCCACGATTCTTTTGGTCACAGCATCCGGTGTCTTCGCTCAAAAGGTGGAAGTCGATGTCAGCAAACTGCCCAACTACATGTCCAAAGAGCTGGAGGCCGGTTTGGTTTTTGCCGCTTTTGCAAAAGGCCAATTACCTGCCGATAAGAAGGAGTTCTTCACCACCTTTTGGCTGGGGAAAAACCGCAATTCTAGTCAGAAACAGGACGAGTTCCAGAGGCGCGATGCTGAAACCCAACTGCGCGCCAACATTCCTGAACTCGAATCGGCAGTGGCCAAGATCCTCGATTGGGTCGATGATATTGGCACCCTCAATCCCTACGACTTCGACAAGGGTGGCTTCCCTGTTTTGTACAATCCTGGTTATGGCACACTTTTGGGAAACCTCCTGGTGCTTGATCCGGCAGGTCTTAAAACTCGTGAGTTTATTGTCCCCGTTCCGGAATCCGTGGCGAAAGAGGCCAGACAGCGACGGGATTGGTACAAAACCAAGGCACATTTGACGTATCGGATCAATGGTCCGATTAGCGTCAATCCGGTTCAGGGCCCCATGTCCACAGGCGCACTACTGATCCCTATCCAGGCGACGAAAGTGCAGATCGTTTTAGGGGATGGCACCGTGCTGGGCGAAATAGAAACGGGTAATCAATAAACACATCTCCTTCAGGTGACGTTTTCCATCATATGCGTATCAGAAAAAACCTGAGATACTCCCGGCTTATCCAGCCGATTGGGATGGCAATGCTGGTCTTTTCGACCTCACAGGCCCAAGTGCCGAGCAGTGCCCTTGAGGACTCGCCAATTACCGGCAACATCAACCAAGCCGCAAAAGTCGTCCTCCCGGATTCGCCAAGCGTCGGCACCAACAGCCAGAGTCTCAATATATCGCCGACCATCAATCCCGGGAACACCTCTGTGACCGCCCCCGTCACAGCGCCCTCCGGCGGATCCACATCCATGTCGAGCCCAGCCTCCGGTGGAGCCGCAGAGCAGGTTGCCGCCGAAAAAGCCAAGGATATTGAGTTCGATTCCGCGAATGACACACTCGTTAACACCAAGACGGGAGCGATCTGGAACATTACCGACAACCGAATTGTTGACTCACGCTTTGATCGTTACCTCAACCAGGATGTCCTCCTGCGAAAGAAGCAGGAGGAATACCTTAAAACTCTGAACGACATCCTCGGCATCCTGTGTCCAAAGAATCCGTATGGCACACGGGCGGCAACCGGCCCCACTCGGGAGGATTTTGCGAAAGCCTACCAGCTTTTGCGCAGCCTCCCATCAGAATACGCAGACTATGACGGGGGAGTGGCCGCCACACTCGCCAACCAAGTTGATGCGCTCAATTCCGCAATGGCGGACAGGCGCAGGCTCTATACCGAAGCCGACGTGTTGGAAAAGGAAATCCAGCGCAACCAGCGCAATATGAACGTCACAGTGAAGACCCGCATGGATCGCAACAGTGAACGGACTGGAGTCGATCGCGCCCAGGAAAACGCCGAGCGGGCCGCCGATGCCATTCAATCAGGCTCAGGATACGCCCGGGAAATCGCAAAGCTCCAGGCCCTTCAGGTAGCCAAAACCGCCCAGGCCGAAGCCAAGATGCTCGTGGCCAAAACGGAATTTCAAACCCTTTTGCTCCAGCTTTTCGCCACAAGGCGTTTCCAACAGGTGCTGATCGGCGGGGCCTTCTACCGAAGCGGTTTTGGCGATGGAGAAATGGCCATCACCGCAGATACCAAACTCAACCAGGTGCTGAGCGACAAGCTCGGCACACCGCTCACCGTCACCACTCTGGAAGCCGCCACCATTGAGGCGATCGAAGAAGTGCGCAAGGGACTCAATTCCGTTGGCAATATGCTCCGAGGCAAATGCACTAGCAGTGCCGAAAAGCGTCTCATGGAAACTCTCATGATCGGGGAAAACCTTCCCGAAATGCTGAGTTTTCCCGCCGAGCAACGAAATGCCATATTGGCCTTCCGGCAGACGCGTCGCGAGGCGACCAAGGCAGTCGAGGTGAAGGATTTTGCCCGGGCAGAGGACAAAAACAACGAGTTGATAAAAATGGCAGCGGATTACGATCCTGCGCCGATCAGGGCAGCCATTGCCGCCGCCCAATCAGAAAGCAATCTGCATCTAGCCAAGGCACGCAACGCGGCCACAGTCGGCGACAAGGAGACGATGGAAAGCGAAGTCAAACTTGCCGCGACGCTCTGGCCCCAGAACCCAAGCCTTGAATCCGGAGCCTCAACCCTGCTCGACCAATTCGACCAGATGAGCCAAGCCTTGAAGGAACTGGATGGGCTTCTCGCAAAGAATGATCTTCGCGGCATTGAGGAAAAGCGCGAAGTCTTTTCCGCTGCCGTGGCCAACGATCCGGCGCGCCAGCAAAAACTGCGCGCCGCGATGGATCAGATCGTGGAAATCGAACGCGCCATCGAACGGGCGTCTGAATACGACCGGCAAGGATCACCGGCCCAGGCTTGGCAAACCGTGGAATCTGTCTCCCAGAAATTCCCGATGGACGGGAAACTCACCCGGGTCACCACAGGCTATGCGATGCGTGTTCCTGATTACGTGAAAAGGGTAACGGCTGCCCGGGAAGCCGAATCGAAAGGGGCAACCGCAAAGGCAGCTGTCCTGTACCTCTCAGCCTCTCAACTCAACCCGGCGTCGGACGAAATCCGCAGGAAAGTCACTTCCCTGTCGGAAGCCCAGTTGGCGTCGCTAAAGAAAGACTAAATGATGGCACGCAGAAAAAGAGTTCGTTTTCCTGTTGCCCTCTGCGTGGCAGTCGCGCTGATCCTCGGAGGCTTGTCCCTTGTGCCACTGCTCATCGACAAGAACCGCACAAAGCCGCGTCTGGATGTTGTGGGCTATCTCGACAACCCCACCGCGGTGTCAGGCAATCGTTTCCTTCTCGAAGGAAGTGTTGCCGAGCGGCTGGTTCACAATGAGGCCGGGGCTGTTTTCTCCGTCACCGGGAATGGGGGAAATCCTCTCCCTGTTGTTGTTCCCGAAAGCGTCAATCCGGGCTTCAACGTCGAAAAGGGACAGAAACTCCTATTCGACGTTCGGATTTCGGATGACGGAAGCATCGTTGCCACCCATATCGCAAAACAATGAAGCGTCTCCTCCTTGTCCTCCTCACCCCTGTTCTGCTCCGGGCTCAAGAAAACCCGAGCAAACCGATGTTCCCGCTTTGGACCGCTCCCATCCCGACAGCCCAAGGGGCATATGCCGTCAGCCTCAATTCGATTTGTTCCGTCGCGCTCGAAAAATATGACCTCAAATTTGAAGACAAGGTTTTTCCCATCACCGAATGCTCCATTGAAACCGTCGGAGGCAAGACCGCACGGTTCTATTTCGTTGATGAGAACAAGAAACAGGAGGGGCCGGTCGATCAGGCGAAGACCGCCGCTGCTGGGCTCATTCCCGGAATGGAGGACAAAGAATCCGAGGACAAGCAGAAGAAGCTCCGTGTCGTGAAGATCTATCCCGAGTCCGCCATAGCCGGCACGGTTGAGTTCCGTTTATCAACCGAGGCGAAGGTTGCGGATTTGTTTAAAAACCTGCGTGACGCATGGATTGCTTCTGCACCATAAAATTGGCGGCGGTCATTTTTCTGATCACGGCTGGCGTCCTCTGTGCGGAGGACAATCCGGAGAGGCACTTCTGGTCGCCCGAACTACCCGGAGGGCAGGCCTTCATGGTCTACCCGAGATCGATCAAAAGTTTTCGTCTCGCCAAGTATGACATCCATTTTGAGGGGGAACGCTATCCGGTCACCGAACTCAATCTCGAACTGACCCATGGGGTGGCCAGATTCCTTTATATTGGCAGCTCGGAGGGGAAATTGGTGCCACTTTCCGTGAAGGAAATCGCCGATGGGAACTACGGCGAAAAGAATAGCCTGAAAAAGCGGCTGCCATCGTCAACTCCACCCGAAGAGATCAAAACGCGTGGCAGAGAATCGCAGCACCACTGCCGGTTCCTGCTGGAGTCGTCAGAAGCCGTCGAAAAGCTCCACCATGACCTCTCCGTTTTGTTCAGCATTGCCTTCCCATGGTGAGGTCTCTCCTGATTTGCAGCATAGGTTGCCTTCTGGCTTCCGGACTCGCACAGGCGGAACCGGATGCCACCGAGGCGCTGCGGTTGTTCAAATCCTATCAGAACCAGGCGAGGAACTCGAATGCCTCCCGTCTGATCTCTCGAATCACGAAGGCATTGGAGATTCACCCCGTTGTTACCCGTGAAGAAATCGGCAATAAACCGCCGGTTCTGACTTTTGTCCTGTTTTCCAGGACACATTTCAATCCTTCGCAAAAGTCATACTCCGAGGTTTCTGCGGAGGTGCTGCGGCTGATTGCCGCGGGAGCCTTCGACCGCCACAACTACCAGCTCAATGACCTGCATCCGGATCAGGCGCGTCAGACGATCTGGCAACTTGCCCTCGACGACGTCGCCATGCGCGTCGAGAACGTGCCGGGCAACGCGATCACAATCGTATTTTTTGCTGTCGACAATTTGCGCTCAGGATTGCATGCCGTTCGGCACACATTGATACCGCCCCGGAACCCAGGCTCCTAAATCTCCTGCTGCCACGGCAACAGAAAGCCGACTTGAGGGTTGGTTTTCAATCAGACATGTCTTTAACAACATCGTTGTGGTCGCTTGCGACAAAAGGAAACCTTGATAGTAGAAGCTCGCGCTTCGATCACACAGGACCCATCCGGAGCGGTTTTCACCGCTCCTCCCGGAATGTCCAACATTCACGGCTACAGGGGAACTTCGACGGAAACGGAGAAGAACACGTCGCGCCCGCAAGAACGCGCAAATTGTAACTTAGGTGAACCCAAAGTTACCATGAGCCTCGCTGAAAGCGAAGCATTCATGAGAATGATGACAACCGGCATCAAGCCGATTGAAATCGGGGAGGGCAATCGCAAGGTTGCTCTCCCTCTTTTCATGTGGCAACCCTTGGGTAACTTGTGATTGCGCTACGCCATCTTTGCCGAATGAGCAAATATTCATGATTAATCCTGCGTCATCTGGTGAGAAATGTATCAATTCGCTTTTTACCGCTTGATGGGGGGGGTATATGTCCACTCGCCAGTCAGTCAGGATGGCGTTGACTTCGACCACGCTGAAGAAGATTTCCATATTCTGAAGAGGGCATCGCTGGTTTTCATGGAATTTGAGGCGGGCATCCTCAGGTATCCTTGGTCCCAGCGTGGAGGCGCTCCATGCGGGTGACTGCTGCATTCTGGTATTCGAACGCATGTCGTTGACTTTGGATCCCATCTGACGGCGTAATACGAAACCCAGTGGGGCAATCTGCTGCTAGTTCATGTCGATGATCTCGACCGTCCCACACGCATTATACCCGCTCTAGATATGGCATGGTCATGCAATGGGTTGAAATATCGCAAGCTGCCTTCGGCGGAACCAATCGCAGAAGTGAACCTTTTGAAAGTCTCAGTGTCCGTTGCAATCCATCGAGCGAAGTGAGATTGGCTCGACGGAATTGCTGGACGGTTTTCTTCCTCCAAATATGGCGAGTTCGAATACCTTGAAGAAACAATCGACATCCTCAAAGCCGATTTTCGTCAGCCAACGACATTGATTTTCTACCCGAGCCAAGATGTTCTCCTTCTTGTCTGGGCGGCCATAATATTCGCCAGCAATTGAGCTACGGTTTGCGTCGGGGTTTGACTTGGAGTGAAATGCATACAAATGGTCGATAAAGAAGTCGTCGAACAAGGTTTCTCCAGCATCTGATGCAGAAGCGACATGCTCCAGATTCAGAAATACTCCGCCGGGGGTGAGTAGGTCATAAATCTCGCGGTAAAGCTCCCGCTTTCTCGTATCGGACTGGTGATGAATGGCGAAGCCAGATACCACCACGTCAAAGGGGCCGTGCGGATTTGCTACACTGAGCCACTGCGGGCTACCAAAGTCCGCCTTCGAAAAGGTGACGTTGGGGTTTATTCCAACGTTTTTTCGGGCGGCATGGAGCATCGGCTCAGAAAAATCCAGAAATACCCCGGCTGCTGCAGGGTAGATGGCGAGGAGGAACTTCCCCAAAATTCCATTACCGCAGCCAAGATCAAGGATTCGCTTCGGCGAAGGAGTCCAGAGGCTTGTGATTTTCGCGATTACAGCGAATTGCAGGTCCGCTCCAGGAATTGCCCCGCGTACTCCTTCTAGGAATGTGTGTGCAAGTTCTGGGGTTTGCCATTTACTGATAAGATTCTGGGACATAATTGTTTATCCAAACGCATGATTTTACCGGCCGGCATGGATTTTTACGAATGTCCGGTGTAATGATTGTTGGGCGGCGGGGTGTCAAGTCCCACCTTTGCTCTCTGGAGTTGCTGATATACGCCGAGACGATCAGTTATCTGCCAGTGCCCTGCAAGCCTGTCACACTCGAAAAAGTAAACCGTTGCTCCGGACATTGAGATTTGTTTTCCGGTAGCTGGAAAACCAGAAATATCGCCCTTGTGCGTTGCAGACCATAGCCATGTCATCACAACCGCGTCCCCATCTGCAAACAGCCCCTGAATGTCGAAACACTGGTCAGGAAATGCGGCACGCAGAGCTTTGACCCGTTCCTTATAACCAGCGAGATCAAGCTCGCGGCCCTCCCAAGGATCACCGGGATCGTGGAGGATCTCGTATTTCGATGCGATGTATTTGTCTGAGGCGTCAACGTTGCCCTCGCACCAGACTTCGCGTGTGAATTCCGCGAGTATCGATTTAGCATTGCGACTGACTCCCATGGTGATCAATTCCTTTTGGATTCTACTCCACTCTCAAAATGGACGGTATTAAATTACAGCATGGATTCCTGATCCAATGGCAGAAAAATCACTGCTGTCGCAAATTTTGGTGACTCCGACCTCAAACCACTTCAGTCCGCCAATTGCGGATTGAACACTGCATGCATCGGTCTTCGATGGCTGGGGAGATTCAAGGAGCAGGACGGGATAATGGAAAAGGAGAAGTGGCCCGAATAGACATTTATTCGGCAGTTGCCTGGTTTCCCACTTGTTCACCATTGCATGGCTTGAGCAGATCACCGTATTCACACCGGCATCATGCACAACCCATGTATAACAGTTTTCCCTTGGACAAGACTTCTCTCGCCGAGCCATGTCCATGAGCAATGGAAGTCGGGCGCCTACATTACTCAACCGGCTCTCCTCCAAATCCTGGGTTGTCAAAAATGAGTTCGCCTCGCCATCTGCCGAGTTGTCGTCACTGCGCGTCCATGCGCAGAGAACGAAGGTTGGCATTGTCCAGATTGAGAGCAAGTCAGGGACCTTCGGTGTGACTTCGCCCATCCTCTAGTCTTCTGCTTTGCTTCCTGTTGCTGCTTCCCAAGCATCTCATTATAATGCCGGGAATTCTTGCCATCGGGTAATGTGATTCGCTTTGGAATCGATTCTTGCCGGAACTCCGATTGGTGAAACCCACTTAAATGGATCGATCAGGACCTTTGGGTGCGAAGAAACTAAGCTTTTCTTCGAGTTCGCCCCTTTTGAACGGTTTGGTGAGGTAATCATCCATTCCGGATTCAAGGCATCGATCGCGATCGCCGGGCATCACGTTTGCCGTGAGCGCGATGACCGGCACGCGCTGCCCTCCCGTGGAGGATTCGATTTCTCTGATCATTTTTGCAGCCGTCAGTCCGCTCATCACCCGCATCTGCATATCCATCACGATCGCGAAATATTTGCCTGGGACAAAAGCTTCAACTGCCTCTTTTCCGTTGAGCGCAAATTCCGCCTGGTATCCAAGCGACTGCAGCATTTTTCCAACAAGAGTGCTGCTGGAGGGGTCATCCTCCACCACAAGGACCAAGTTCCTTGTCGCAGGGGGCGGTGCGAAGACTGGACTCTCCTCCTTCTTGTCGAATGCAGAATTTGCTTGGGTCCCTACCGGAATTCGGAAGGTAAATGTGCTTCCCTGCCCCTGAGTGGAGACAACTTTGATCGTGCCACCCATCGCTTCGACCAGTCGTTTTGAAATCGCGAGCCCGAGACCCGTGCCTTCAAATTGGCGGTGAAGGCTTGAATCGAGCTGCGTGAAGGGTTCGAATAGATTATCCGTCATGGAGGATGGAATTCCGGCACCAGTGTCTTTGACGGAAAAATCCAAGGTCGGTTGGTTGTCAATTGAGCCTGGAGAGATATTCAGGACAATCGACCCCTGTGACGTAAATTTTACCGCATTACCGAGAAGATTGATGAGAATTTGCCTGATACGACGCCCGTCGCCCGATATTTCCACCGGCACGGTTGGGTCCATGACACAATGGAAATCCAACCCCTTGTCGGTGGCGGCCTTTCGGACGGTCAGGCAGGATTCCTCCACAAGACTCGAAACGATGATTGGAGCGGATTCCAGGCGCATGCTGCCCTTTTCGATGCTGGAAAAATCCAGAATGTCGTTGACGATGTTGAGAAGGTGCTCCCCACAGTTTCGGATTGTCTGCACATATTCCTGTTGTTCGACATCAAGGTGCGCAACAGTGAGAAGTTCCGCAAAGCCGAGCACCCCGTTGAGGGGTGTGCGCAATTCATGACTCATCACCGCAAGGAATTCGCTCTTGGCGCGAGAGGCTGACTCGGCTCTCGCGAGAGCATCGAGAAGACTGGTTTCCAGAGATTTCAGGGCGGTGAAGTCTTCATTGATGGCGATGAAGTGGCGAATTTTCCCCGCTGTGTCGTAAACCGGCGAGATGGTGGCCGAGACCCAATATAGTGTTCCCTCTTTGGTTTTGTTGTGAAACTGGCCCCGCCAGATTCCCCCGGACGAGATCGTGGCCCATAAATCCTGGTAAAATGCCGCATTCTGTTCTCCAGATTTCAGAATATTGGGATTGCGGCCGATGGCCTCTGCCGCCGTGAAGCCTGTAGACTTTTGGAACGCCGGGTTAACGTATTCGATTATCCCGGTGGTGTCGGTGATGATGATGGCATTTGCACTCTGCTCGACTGCCTTTCGCAGAGTTTGCAGTTCTTCCTCAGCGCGACTCCTTTCCGTGATGTCCTCAAAAACCCCTAAAACTCCATAGACACGCCCCTCGCTGTCGGCGAGAGGCACCTTGGTCGTGTCAACCAGGATGCTGTTACCGTCGGATTGTTTGACTGTCTCAATGATATGTCGCTTTGGCAGGAGATTTTCCATGACTTCCCTGTCATCCGCAACGTAACCGTGGGCGAAATGTCCGACCCACGGGAGATCAAAATCGGTTTTCCCCACGATCTCCTCCGGATTATTGAGACCAGCTGATCGAGCAAACACCTCATTACATCCCAAATATACGCTGTTGGGATCCTTCCAAAACACGGAATGAGGAATGGCATTGATAACCTGTGCCAGCATGTTTCGATTTAACAGCGCCTGCTCCTCCGAATGCTTCCGTTCCTCCTCGCGCACAGAGCTTTCGATACCGAAGCTTATGTCCTCAGCCATTTCCGTCAGGAGCCCTCGTACTTCTTCGTCAAACGCTTGTGATCTGTCGCTGTAAATGGTGAGGGCGCCAAACGTTTTTCCCTTCAAATGCAATGGCAACGAAGCGGAACCGCCCCAACCAAATTGTGCGGCATGTTCGCGCCATGGCTCCGTGGTCGCATCATTCTGGAAATCCTGACACCAAACCGGCTTGTTTTCGCGGATCGCAGTGCCCGTCGGTCCTCGGCCAAATGGATCGTCAGCCTCCAGCGAAATCTCAATCCCATCCAAATATTCGGTCCCATTGCCATACGCAGCAGCCGGTCGAATCTGACGACCAGTCCCATCGAGCATGGCGATCCAGGCCATTTTCAACCTGCCATGTTCAACCACGATTCGGCAGATTGCTGCAAACAACTCCTCCTCTTTCTCGAAGTGCATTATAGCATGATTGCACTGGCTCAGTGCCGCATAGAGCTGTGTCAGGCGTTGGACCCGAGTTTCGGAGAACTTGCGCTCGCTGATGACCTGAAATACAGCCGTAAAAAAGCCCGGCTTGGAACTGTAGGCAGAAATCCAGAACCATTCATTGAGGGATTTGACGAATATTTCAAAGCTTTCAGGTTTGCTGGTCTGCGATACGTGCGCAAAGATTTTGAATAAATCCTGGTCGGATTCCCGAATCCCCGGAATGACCTCAGAGACTCGCTTTCCGATAACATTCTTCAATCCGGTTTGCTTCTCGAAGGCTTCATTTACGGAAAGGTAAATCCAATCGC
>CAZRIL010000071.1:0-26814 GCA_964600115.1 uncultured Chthoniobacter sp.
ACAAAAGCACTTCCCATGCCGAACACTATTGGCGGGACGCCCGCGCTCCGTTGGCGGCAAGGGGCACAGCAGTTACGTTGGGCCGGATAAATCTCCAGCGGCAGCGGGGGCCAAATGGTCGGCAGGATGGGCTGTCGACCCGTGACTATTCCCGCTTATAGCTTGAGATTCACCATCGCGGCGTGCTCGGCATCCGAGCAGGCGGCGTTGAGCGGGACATTGGTTTCCTGCACGGACTCTCCGACGAGTTTGTTCGAGAGCATGTAGTTTTCGAGTTCCTCGCCGCTGATATCCGGCAGCATGACCCCGTTCACCACCACACAGGGGGAGAGCGGCTGGCCGCTGAGTTGTTCCATTTCAAACCGGAAGTCCGGGTTGATGATGATATCCTTTTCCGTGTAGGGGATGTCGTATTTTGCGAGGACGGCGCGGACGCCTTTGCTCCAACCGCATTGAGTTTTCAGGTAGGCAGTGATTTCGGGTTTGCTCATGGTAATTGATGAATTGCGGCGAAATGTAATGGCAAACGCCGCGGAGTCAATGGGTGAAGCCGCGGAAATGATTGGACTCCCAATCCCGTCGGTAGCACAACCATCCCCATGGAACCACGCAAATACAGCACGGGCACGAAGGGTCGGATCAAAATGCACAGCGACAAGTGCAAGGAGTTCATCCGGGCCAACACCTCCTTCAACCTGGCCAAGGAGTTCATCGAATCCATCGATCCCGACTACGATGAGCAGGTTTGGCAGAGATTTCAAAACCCGGAGGAAATCCTGCCGGAACTGCAGGCCTGGCTCGGTGGCAGCGATGACAAGCCCGCAGCCCCGCCACAAAAGGTGCCACTCCCGCTCCGCCGTCCGGAGATCAAACCGGGCAGCCAGCTCCTGAGGGAAACGGCAAAGATTGACGCCGCGATGGAGAAGACCCGCTCATGGCTGGGGAGCGCTGCGGCCCAGGCCTCCTTTACATCGCTGTCCCCCACGGAGGCAGCCGAGGCGGCACTGAAGCGCCTCTACGCGGAATTCACGGGCGCAGAACCGAAGTGAGGAACCGCCTCCATCGGATGCCATCCATCCCTGCAGGCTGGTAATTTCCCGCAACTCGACCATTCTGCGCGGGCATGATTCGGGTTATCGCACTCCTGTTGGCTTTCGCCGTGGCGGCATCCGCGGACACGGTGCGGATTGTGTCGGCGAATCTGACATCCGGAAGCCGGCAATCCTATTCGCCCGACAATGGAAACCACTCCAATCCCGAGGGCGCGGGAGCGAGAATATTGAAAGGGCTGCGGCCCGATATTGTTTTAATCCAGGAGTTCAACACCTCTGTTCCCGTGCGCCAGTGGGTCAACGCAACGCTCGGGGAGAACTATGCATTTGTCAGGGAGGAATCGGCAGAGATCCCGAATGGCATCATCAGCCGGTTTCGGATTCTGGAATCCGGCGAGTGGGACGATCCGCTGCAGGATAACCGGGATTTTGTCTGGGCGAGAATCGCACTGCCGGATGGCTCCAGACTTCTGGCTGTGAGCGTTCATCTTTCCGCAAAGAAACCGGAGATGCGGACTGAGGAGGCGAGGGCATTGGCCGGATTCGTAAAAGCGAATGCCAAACCCGGCGAGCGGGTGGCGATCGGAGGGGACTTCAATCTGCGCAATTTGTCGGAGGAGGCGTTGAAGGAACTGGGGGCGGTGGTGGTGGTGCCGGACGACCTCCCCTCGGATGGTGCCGGAAATTTCCACACGAACAGTCCGCGAAACCGTCCGTATGATTGGGTCCTCGTCGATCCGGGCACCCAGCGACTCTGCAGCCCGGTCAAAATCGCCGGATTGGAATTTTCCTCGGGCCTCATTTTTGACAGCAGGGTCTTTGCGCCTCTCGGTGCCGTTCCGCCCGTGCAGGCGGGCGACAGCGCCGCACCGCAGATGCAGCACATGGCAGTGGCGAGGGATTTCCTCCTTTCGCCATGAGCCGCCTGGTGTGCATTGTCGGGGCTGGACCGGCGGGATTGAGAGCCGCCGAGGCGGCCGCCGGAGCGGGGGCGGTTGTTTCGGTTTTTGATGCGATGCCATCGGCCGGCAGGAAATTTCTCGTGGCGGGACGCGGAGGCCTCAACCTGACCAATACGGACAAAGACATTGAGACAAAGTATTCCGGATTTCCACCCGGACTCTGTCACGAACTGCTGGCGGATTTCGGCCCAGATGCCCTGCGCCGTTGGGCGGAGGATCTGGGGGTCCAGACCTTCGAAGTTTCCAGCGGAAGAATTTATCCCGCGGAGATGAAATCCGCCCCCCTGCTCCGGCGGTGGATCGCACGGTTGAAGTCCAAGGGCGTCCAATTCCATCACCGACATCGATGGTCGTCGATCCGCGAGGATTCCAAGAGATACGAGCTGGGGTTCACCACGCCGGGAGGCCGCGCAAGCGTCGGTGCCGACTCGGTTGTCTTCGCTCTGGGTGGCGGATCATGGCCGCAGACCGGCTCGGATGGAAGTTGGCAGGGCGTGTTCCGCTCGATGGGCGTCACTGTCAATTCCCTGGTTCCGGCCAACTGCGGCTGGAAGGTCGCATGGCCAAAGCCGGTGATCGCGGAGGCAGCCGGACTCCCGCTAAAGAATATCAGGGGCATCGCCGGCGACGCGATGGCCTACGGCGAATTGCTGATCACAGATTATGGGCTTGAAGGGGGGGTGATCTACACGCTGACGCCCTCGCTGAGAGTTTCTCCTCTGCTTTGCCTGGACCTCAAGCCGGCATTCCCGTTCGACGAATTGGTTTCCAAAATGCCGCAGGGAGGACGCTTCCATTTACACGAGGCGTTTGAGCGGTGTCGGATCCAAAAAACGGCGAGGATAATATTGGAACACCACGCGGACCGCCCGGGCTGGCAGACTCCAGGCGAGTTCGCCAGCGCCGTCAAATCGCTGCCCATTGCACTTGATGGCCCGCGTCCGATTGAGGAGGCGATCTCCTCGGCGGGAGGAGTCTGCTGGAGTGGGGTCGATGAGAATTTGATGATTAGAAAATTTCCCGGGCTGTTCGTCGCCGGTGAGATGCTGGATTGGGAGGCACCTACCGGCGGCTATTTGATGCAGGGATGTTTTTCCGCCGGAACACGCGCGGGCAAGGCCGCCGCAAAGTTTGCGCTCAATGATGATTGAATTCCCAGCCAACCGCCCGCTTCTTGCGCTGGCGCCCATGCAGGACGTGACGGATTGGGCATTCTGGAAGCTGATCGCCGGCTACGGCGGCCCGGATTTGTATTTCACCGAATACTTCCGGGTGACGAAAGGCTACCGGCTGCAGCGTTCGATCCTGCGCTCGATCATCGAGAATCCGACCGGCAGGCCTGCGATCGCGCAGATCATCGGCAATGATCCCGTGTGGATGGTGAAATGCGCGCAGCAACTCGAAAAGTATCCGGTAGCCGGAGTGGACCTGAACCTTGGCTGCCCGGCTCCTGTGGTCTACCGAAAATGCGCGGGCGGAGGATTGCTCCGCGAGCCCGACCGGATCAACGATCTTCTGGGTGTGCTGCGGGCAGGCATCAGCGGCCCCTTCACCGTTAAGACCAGGATCGGGTTTTTGGAACCCGCGGAATTCGATCGCCTGCTGGATGTCTTTTCATCCCACAGGATCGACCTGCTGACAGTGCACGGAAGAACCGTTTCTGAAAAATACGGACCCCACGTCCACCTCGACAGAATCGCGCAGGCGGTGAGGCGGATGCCGTTCCCGGTCATCGCCAACGGAAATGTCGACTCGGTCGCCGGAGCCCGCCGCATCATGGAAATAACCGGAGCCAAGGGATTGATGATCGGGCGCGGCGCCATCCGCAACCCGTGGATTTTCCAGCAGATCCGGGATGAATATGAAGGAAGGCCTGTCAAGCATCCGACCGGCCGGGAGGTGCTCGGATATGTCGAAGCTCTCTACGAGTCCTCCTGCTCGGATGACGTGCCGGAAAAATCCCAGGTCCACAAAATGAAAAAATACATGAACTTTTTGGGCGCTGGAATCGGAAGCGAATTCCTGCATGACATCCGCCGGGTCATGACGAAGGCGGAGTTTTTTCAGATCTGCCGGAAGGCGCTTGATCACGGCGAGCCGATGAAGCTGGAGGCAGAGCGGGAAGGATGAGGACAATACAGGCAGGAGAAATTCTTTCAGAATTCCTCTACAGGCCGGCATGCGGGCATTTGCTTCGTAGCGGAATTCTGAAAGAATTTCGCGCGTGGATAACCTCGACAGTCCCCGCATTCACAAAGGCCGGCTGCGCCGCCTCTGCCCGCTGGCCTATACCGGCACCGCATGCGTCCACTGGTCCATGGCAATCGAGAAACGCGCCACCGGCTGGCTGGACGGGTTGATGCACGCGCACCTGAGGGAGATCCTGCTGCACGTGTGCTCACGCTACTCGTTGGTCTGCCCGGTCTATTGCCTCATGCCCGATCATGCTCACTTTCTGCTCATGGGCGTTGGAGCTAATGCGGATCAAAGGCCCGCGATCCGCATGCTGAGGCGGCATTGGACATCCATGCTTCCACCCGGCACGGAACTCCAGCGTCAAAGTTACGACCATTTACTGCGCGAAGACGAACGGGCACGGGGAGCGTTTGAAGGCGTGGCTCATTACATTCTGGAAAACCCGGTGCGCGCCCGGCTGGTTGGTAAATTTTCTGTCTGGCCGTATGCCGGGAGCCTTGTTCCCGGATATCCCTCGCTCAATCCACGAACGCCGGAATTTTGGACGAGCTTCTGGCTGGCACATGAAGCTGTTTCCTCGTAGCGGATTTCTGAAAGAAATTTGTTTCTGATGCAGATTCAGCCCGGAGAAGGCCAAGAGAAATTCTTTCAGAATGGAAAGCCCGGCCTCGGACGCTTCGCGTCCTGCGTTGCAACCTCTACTTGGGGGGCTACCCTGGCGGCCAGGTCAGGGAGCGTCCGCCGAGCAGGTGGACATGGAGGTGGGGAACGGTCTCACCTCCATCGGGGCCGTTGTTGACGACTAGGCGGAATCCGGAATCCGCGAGGCCCTCGGACTTGGCGATTTGTGCGGCGGTGAAGAGGAGATGCCCAAGGAGTTCCTTGTCACCCGGCTGTGATTCCGCCACACGCGGGATGACGCGCTTCGGAACCAGGAGAATGTGAACCGGGGCCTTGGGAGAAATATCCCGGAAGGCAAGGCACAGGTCATCCTCATAGACGATGTCAGCCGGGATTTCGCGGGCGGCAATTTTCTCGAAGAGGGTCATGAGAGTTGAAGCTGGAGGTCCTCGGCGCGGTGGCTCAGATCCAACTCGCCGCGGACGAAGGAAACAATTTCTCCGCGGAGCCCGGAGCAATCCCTCCGCCAGTTCTTCGCCGACCGCAGCAGTTTCACACACCGGTGGAGATCGCAGATCTCGACCTGCTGGGCCTCAGAAAAGATGATCCCGCGAAGGCGGGCCCGGAGGAGTTCGAAAAAGAGGAGTTCGTAACCCTCGCCGGCATCCCGCGCAATCTCCACCAGCGAAATCCGTACCGGCGGGGGCATCGTCCGGAAATGGCGGGCGACATCGGAATACCCGATGACCTGGAGCACCGATTGAACGGCCCGCTCAATCCGGCAGATCGTGACGACGTTGTCATTGAAATCCTGTTCGAGATAACTCGTGATGCTCTCGGTAACATGGTCGGCGAGCCACCACTTTTTGTAGCCCGCATTTTCCGCCGCCCGCACAAGCGCGGTGGAGAGCCAGCTCCGCTCAAAATTCATGACGCTCCCGTCGTGGAACCGCACCAGAGGCAAACTGTCCCTCAAGGCGATCATGCTTTGAAGAGCTCCGGTTGGGCGGGGGTTCTTCCCGCGCGCTTTTCGAAGGATTGGATCTCGTCTATGAAATCACCGATCTCCTGAAATTGCCTGTAGACCGAGGCGTAGCGGACGTAGGCCACCGGATCGAGCCCGTGAAGCTTCTCCATGACTTTGGCCCCGATCGTTCTGGTCGGGACTTCCCGCTCCTGGGCTGCCTCAAGCTCGTGGATGATATCCTCGACCGCTTCCTCCATTTCCTCGAGGCCGATCGGCCGTTTCTCGCAGGCCTTGGCAATGCTCCCGAGGAGCTTGTGGCGATCCAGCGGTTCGTGCCGGCCATCGCGTTTGATGGCGCGCAACTCGAGACGCTCCAGTTCCTCGTAGGTCGTATACCGGATTTCGCAGCTCAAACATTCGCGGCGGCGACGAATGCTCCCACCATCTTTGGAAAGGCGGGAATCGATGACTTTATCTTCCAAAGAGCCGCACTTAGGGCAACGCATATTGTGGGCAAACAGGGTTGATGGGGTCACTTCAACACAACATATTGATTGGTCAATTTTTTTCTGCACATTTCCACCACTCATAAAAACTGTGGAAATCAGGCTTCGGGTTTTTGCTCTTGACGGTGTCCGGGCGGCTGATTTGATGTGACCGCTTTCCCGGAAGGAAAATAATGTCCATAAATGATTCTCTAGACGCCGTTTTCAACAACGCCTTGTGGAGCATCTGCTATATCGTGGTTCTTCTCGGATTGTCGGCTTACGGCATCCACCGTTATTCGATCATCTATCTTTTTTTGAAACACAGGGGGGCAGGTCCCTTGCCGTCCAGACAGTTTGAGGATCTTCCGAGGGTTACGGTTCAGCTTCCGGTCTTCAATGAATACTTCGTGATCCGTCGGCTCATGGAGGCGGTCGGAAATCTCGATTACCCGAAGGAAAAACTCCGGATCCAGGTCCTGGATGACTCCACCGACGAGACGACCGACATCGCTGCTGCGGAGGTGGAGAAGATGCGGGCGCGGGGATTTGATGTCTCGCTCATCCACCGGATCAACCGTGAGGGCTTCAAGGCCGGTGCATTGGCGGAGGGGTTGCGGGAGTGCGATGGGGAGTTTGTATTTATTCTGGATGCCGATTTCGTGCCGACTCCGGAGGTTCTCAAGAAATGCATCCATCACTTTACCGATCCGGAGATCGGCATGGTGCAGACCAGATGGGGGCACATCAACCGCGAGCATTCGCTCCTCACCCGCGTGCAGGCGATGTTTCTCGACGGGCACCTGCTGCTCGAGCAGACCGCGAGGAACCGGAGCGGACGGTTTTTCAATTTCAACGGGACGGCCGGCATGTGGAGGCGTTCTTGCATTGAGGACGCCGGCGGCTGGCACCATGACACGCTCACCGAAGACCTTGATCTGAGCTACCGGGCACAGCTCCGCGGATGGAAATTCCGCTTCCT
Source organism: uncultured Chthoniobacter sp. (assembly GCA_964600115.1). GTDB lineage: Bacteria > Verrucomicrobiota > Verrucomicrobiia > Chthoniobacterales > Terrimicrobiaceae > QYQL01. Next base: position 7,266 of record CAZRIL010000071.1, read on the forward strand.
CCCCGATGTCGTCGTTCCGGCCGAACTCCCCACCGACATGAACGGGTTCAAGTCCCAGCAGCACCGCTGGACAAAGGGTTCGATCCAGACGTGCCTGAAACTTCTGCCGGCGGTCTGGCGCGAGAAGCTTCCCCTCATCATCAAGCTGGAAGCCACCGCGCACCTGACCTCGAATTTCGGCTACCTGCTCCTCCTCCTTCTCTGCGTCCTGATTCTACCCCAGAGCCACGCCGCCCATGGGGGTTGGATGCAGACGATGCTCGTGGATATTCCGATATTTCTGGCCACCACGGTTTCGATCGCAACCTTCTACATTGTCGCCCAGCGCCATCTGAACCCCGCGTCGTGGATGCGCGATCTCCTTCTCATGCCGATGCTGCTGGCGCTCGCGATCGGGATGTCGGTGAACAATGCCCGGGGAGTTCTTGAGGCGCTCTTCAAAAAACAATCGGAGTTCACCAGAACACCGAAATACGGCCAGTCGGTCGCAGTGGAACGGAGGCGCGCCGTGCGCTATCCGCCAATCCGGTCGATTCTGCCGGCGGTGGAAATCCTGTTCGCTTTGTATTTCACCTTCTGCACATGGAATGCTGTGGCCTCAGGCGCATGGACAAGCGTGCCGTTCCTGCTCCTCTTCCTGGTGGGTTTCGGCTATGTGTCGGCGAAATCGATCGGGTTCTGGATCCAGCAGGCGGCCTCGATCGTGGCGCCCCCGGATTCCGCAATTGCTGAAACATGATCCGCACGCTTTGCGCAATTTTCGTGCTTCTGGTTTTGGCGGGCTGCGCCGGTGACACCCGCCACCGGATGATCGTCAGCACGGCGGACCAGAAAATGCTGGTCACCCGGGATGGCAAGCCGATTGCCGAATACCCGGTTTCGACGTCCAAATTCGGACTTGGCGACCGCCCCGGAAGCAATGCAACCCCGCTGGGCGTGCTGAGCGTCAAAAAGAAGATCGGAACCGGAGCCCCTGCCGGAGCCGTCTTTAAAGGACGGAGACCGACCGGTGAGATCATCCCCGTCGATGCCCCAGGCCGGGATCCGATCGTGACCAGGATACTCTGGCTGGAGGGCCGGGAGCATAGAAACAGGCACTCGTTCTCGCGCTGCATCTATATCCACGGCACGCCGGAAGAGAGAAATATCGGCCTCCCGGCCAGCTACGGATGCATCCGGATGCGATCGGTCGATGTCATTGAACTTTTCAGCACGGTCGGCACCGGCGCACGCGTGTTCATCACGACCGCCCCCCTCGCTGCTGTGCATTGAACATCGCCTATTATTCGGGATAATAAAAAGTGCAGGGGAAGTCGCATCGCGGATTGCTTCATCGGGCGGAATGAAATAGGGAGTTCGTCATGAGCGAACTCCGCATCGAACCGGCAACATTGGATGATCTGTCCGAATTGACGGGACTTCTGATGGACTTGTTCTCCCAGGAGGAGGACTTCACCCCCGACCGCGAGAAGCAACTGCGCGGGTTGCGCCTCATCCTCGAACAACCCTCGCGCGGAAGAATTTTTGTCGTCCGCAACCACCAGAAAATCATCGGCATGATCAATCTGCTGATCACCATCAGCACGGCCGAGGGAGGTTTTGTGCTCCTGCTGGAGGATCTTGTAATACGGCAGGAACACCGGGGCCAGGGTTACGGCTCGCGCCTGATGAAACATGCGATCGAATTCGCGCGGCAGAAGAATTTTCTGCGCATCACGCTTCTGACCGACCGTCCGAACGACTCGCGGAAGTTTTATCTGAAACACGGATTCACCGAGAGCGGGATGATTCCGATGAGGCTCTATCTTAACGCATGAATCCTGATTTTGTGCGGGTCGATCTCGACCGGGCCCGGCGCTGCGGGCGGGCGGAGACGATATTTGCGGAAGGCAAGCTGCCCTCAGAGGTGGCGGAAATTGCGCGAATCCTCCGCGAGGCAGGCCAGACGGTGCTCGCAACCCGTGCAACCAAGGAGCACTTCGATGCGGTGGCCCTGAGGTTTCCCGGTGCTGTCTGGCATGAGCGGGCCCGCTGCATCACGATCGGCTCCTGTCCCTCCACGACCTCGAAATTCACCACCGGCGTGATCTGCGCGGGCACCTCCGACTTGCCGGTGGCCGATGAAGCGGCCGTGACGCTGGAATCCTTCGGGCACCGGATCGAGCGAATCACCGATGTCGGTGTTGCCGGACTCCACCGCCTTCTCGAGGAACAAGAACGACTCCGCTCCTTCGCGGTTCTGATCGTCGTCGCCGGGATGGAAGGTGCACTGCCAAGCGTCGTGGCCGGGCTTGTTGACCGGCCGGTTATCGCGGTCCCGACAAGCGTCGGCTATGGCGCGAACTTGTCCGGCCTCTCGGCCCTGCTCGGAATGCTGACGAGTTGCAGCAGCAAGGTCACCGTGGTGAATATCGACAACGGGTTCGGTGCCGCCTGCGCGGCGGATGCGATCCTCCGTTTGGCTTCGGGGGAAGCATGAAAGCCTTTGTGCTCGGCGCGGGCCTGGGCACCCGGCTTCGCCCGCTCACAGAAAGACGCCCGAAACCTCTCGTTCCGCTCTACGGCAAGCCGCTCATCACATTTGGATTCGACCATCTGATCGCCAGCGGAATCACGTCGTTCATCGTCAACACCCACCACTGCCCGGAGGCCTATGATCAACTTCTGCCGGGCGCCGACTACAGGGGATTCCCTGTCGAATACCGTCATGAACCCATCCTCCTCGACACGGGCGGGGGAATCAAAAATGTGGAATCGTTTGTGGGAGAAGAGCCGTTCGTCGCCTACAACGGCGACATTCTCGCCGACTTCCCGCTGCGTCCGGCCATTGATCGCCATTTGGATTCCGGAAACCTCGCCACCATGGTTCTGAGATCGTCCGGCGGTCCGCTTCACGTCCAATCCCGCGACGGCCTTGTGACCGATATCCGGGGAAGGCTGGGCAACGGGAACGATCCGGCGTTTCTGTTCACCGGGATCACGATCCTCTCGCCGGAAATCTTCCGGCACATCCCCGCCGGAGAGCCTGTATCGATCATCCCCATTTATCTGGAGCTGATCCGGAACGGAGCAAGGATTGGTGCCGAAATCATCGACGAAGGTCTCTGGTTTGATCTGGGGACAAGGGACTCGTATCTCGACGCTCACTGCCTGCTTCAACCTGGCGGAAGGCACCTCTCCTACCTGCCTGACAACTGGCCGGCAGCGGTGGAGCCGGACGCCCGCGTTGCGGCAACCGCAGAATTGCGTGGGGCGTGCGCTATTGGCCGGGGAGCAAGCATCGGCGAGGATACGGTTCTCCAAAATTGCGTAATCTGGGAAAACGCATCGGTCGCCCCGGGATCCCATCTCACCCGCTGCATCATCCGCGATGGATTGACGGTTGCCGGTGCATTCGCAGACACCGATTTTTGACGAGCCCTGCTTTTGTGATCTCCCCCGCCGGGCTTGTGCAGCGGATCATATTTCGTAAACGCGATTTGCGAATAAACATATAGGCACGCCCCCATCTGCAAGAGCAGCTCAAATCCCCCGGAAATCATCTCGCCCGTGAGCGTCGAAGCGATTATTTTCCGCGAATCATGGCAGCGATGAAGTCCGGGCTACTCGAAGCGATTCGCGGATGCTCCTCCTGGCAGGAGATTCAGGCCAAATGGAAGCGGCTTCCCGCGAAGCAAAAGGGCGACCGCTTTGAGGAACTCGTCAAAGCCTACCTTGAAGTCGAGCCCGAATATGCGAGCAAGCTCAAGCACGTCTGGCTTGGGCGGGAAGTGCCGATTGCCTTGGCGAAGAAGCTCAAGTTGCCCGCGACCGACCAGGGAATCGATCTCGTTGCCGAGACTCACGAGGGGAATTTTTGGGCGATCCAGTGCAAGTATCGGCAGGAAACCGACCATTCCTTGAACTGGCGGGAGATCTCGACCTTCGTCGCCCTCACCTTCGGTGCTTGCCAGGGATTCGAGTTCGGCATCATCTGCTCCACCACAGAGCGCCTCACGCATGTGCTCAAAGATCGGGAGCGGATCGGCTTCTGTGCGCTGGATGTCTGGCAGGAACTCGACGCCGGTTTGCTGAAACGCCTGCGCGCGCATCTTTCTCACAAGACGGAGATTCTCAAACCTGCAAAGCCCCGCCCGCACCAGATGGCGGCTGTGAAGGATGGGCACCGTCACTTTGTGACCGGTAAGGCGCGGCGCGGGAAACTCATCATGCCCTGCGGAAGCGGAAAAAGCCTCACCGCCTACTGGATCGCAGGGAAGCTGAAATCCCGCCGCATCGTCATCGCCGTGCCGAGTCTCGCGCTCATCCGGCAGACGCTTAAGGTGTGGTTGCGCGAGACGATGGCCAACCACCAGGCGGTGCAGTGGATTTGCGTGTGCAGTGATGAATCCGCCGGACGCATCGAACGCGATGACGTTGCTGTCCTTCGGCAGGATCTCGGCGTCCCGTGCCTCACAGCCCCAGGTGAGATCGCTACCTGGCTTAAGCGGAAACACCGGGGCCTCACCGTTGTCTTCACCACCTATCAAAGCGGCGAGGCACTCTCGAAGGCCGCACGCCTTGCGAGGTTCCGGTTCGATCTCGGGGTCATGGATGAGGCGCACAAAACTGTCGGGGACGGCAGCAAGCTCTTTTCCCACCTGCTGCATGACAAGAACCTGCCCGTGGCCCGCAGGATCTTCATGACCGCCACCGAGCGCCGATATGCCGGCAAGGGCGACACCGTCCTGAGCATGGACGATCCTGACACCTACGGCGAAACCTTCCACCTGCTCTCGTTCAAACGGGCGCTGGAATACAAACCGCCGATCCTCAGCGATTACAAAATCATCAGCATCTCGGTCTCGCGGGAGGAAGTCGCCGAACTCATCCGCGCAAACATTTTTGTCAGGCCGGACAAAGGCGCATGGAGCAAGGAAATCGAAGCCGACATGCTGGCATCCCTCATCGCCCTGCGGAAGGCGATGATGAAACATCCCATCCGACATGCGGTGTCGTTTCACAGCAGCATCCATCGCGCGGATTTGTTCAAGTCCCACAACGATGTGTTTGCAGACACGTTTCCTGAGCTTGGAAAGCTGGAGACATTCCATGTCTCCGGGAAGACCCCCACCGGCACCCGTGCTCGCATCATCGGAGACTTTGCCCGGACCAAACGTGCGCTCATCACCAACGCCCGCTGCCTCACAGAAGGCGTGGACGTTCCGGGGATTGACTGCGTCCTGTTCGCCGATCCACGTCGCAGCGCCGTGGATATCGTTCAGGCCGTCGGCCGCGCCCTGCGTCCCGCGCCGGGCAAGAAACTCGGCTACGTCATCGTGCCGATCCTCCACGATGCCGATGCCTCGCCGGATGACCTCTTCGATTCGGATTCGTTCCAGGAGATCCTGACAACCCTTCGCTCTCTGGCCGCAAATGATGACCGGATTATCGATTACTTCCGGGCTGTCTCACAAGGCAGACAACGCAGAAGTGGAGGGAGCGTCGAGTTTGATTTGGACGAGCGGATTTCCAGGAAGATCGACCTTTCTCAGTTCGTTCAGGACATCGAACTCAAATGCTGGGATCGCTTGGCAAAACTGTCGTGGAGGCCGTTTGAGGAGGCGCGGGAGTTCGTGCATGGGCTTCAGTTAAAAAGTCAATTGAATGGACTCGCTTTTACAGGGGGGAATTACCCAGCAAAGGAACGCTGCCTTCAGATATTCCAGCAACTCCCCGCAATGTGTATGCCAATGATGGATGGAAAAGCGTGGGTGATTGGTTGGGAACAGGCTCCGTCGCTCCATTTTTGCGCCGCTTCCGAGCATTCAGCAAAGCCCGTTCGTTTGTGCGTAGTCTTGGCATCCAGGGGCAAAATGAATGGAACGAGTTTTGCAAAGGCAATTTGCCTGAAAAAGGCACTCTTCCAAATGATGTTCCCGCATTTCCTTCCGGCACCTATGCAGGTAAGGGCTGGATCAGTTGGGGTGACTGGCTCGGAACAGGATATGTAGCATCAAATTTACGGGTATATCGAACTTTTCGGAAGGCTCGTGCCTTTGTTCGCGGACTCCATTTGAAGACCCGAAATGAGTGGAACAGATATTGCAGAGGCGATATTCCTGCACTAGCTAGTTTACCATCAGATATCCCCAGGTTTCCATCTGGCACTTATACAAAGGAATGGGATGGCTGGGGCGATTGGCTTGGAACAGATGTTGTTGCCACTTTTTTGCGACGATATGAAACATTTCAAAAAGCACGTGCCTTTGCACGTAGCCTTCAACTAAACAGCGCAAGTGAATGGCGCCAGTTTTGTAAGGGGTGTCTCTTGGACAAATGCTCGTTGCCATCAAATATCCCGGCAAACCCTGCACAAACCTATCGAGCTAAAGGCTGGAAAGGCTGGGGTGACTGGCTCGGAACTGGGTATGTAGCATCTCGCTACCGGAAATATCGCACTTATGAAGAAGCACAGGTTTTTGCTCGTAGCCTTGGGCTAAGAACAGGAGGTGAATGGCACGAATTTTGCAAAGGCAAACCCTCAGGGAAATCCTCTCTTCCTACAGACATACCAGCAAACCCGCCTCAGACTTATCGAGGGTCAGGCTGGAGTGGTTGGGGGGACTGGCTCGGAACCGGCAACATTGCCCCGAGGTTAAGGCAGTATAGATCATTCAGAAAAGCCCGCTCATTTGCCCGCAAACTTTGCCTGAAAAGCAGCTCTGAATGGCGGCGGTTTTGTGCAGGAAAACTCCCCGAGAAAGGCCTGCTGCCAAGTGATATTCCAACAAATCCGAATCAAAAATACTCCGAGCAGGGCTGGATAAGTATGGGTGACTGGCTTGGAACAGGAACAATTGCGTGCCAGATACGGAAGTATAGATCATTTGAGCATGCGCGCAGTTTTGCTCGACGACTAGGGCTGAAAGGTCAATCTGAATGGGCTGAATTCTCAAAAGGGCGTATCTCAGGTCTTCCAAAGCTGCCGGACGACATTCCTGCGTCGCCAAGGCAGACATATATGAAAAAAGGCTGGGCTGGATGGGGGGACTGGCTGGGGACCGGTAGGACTGCAAATTATTTGCGCGAATTTCTGCCATTTTACGAAGCCCGAAACTTTGTGCGAAAACTTCAAATCAGAAGTCAAACTGAATATCAGAGATGGAGCAAAAACGGACGCCCTCTCGAAATACCGTCAAACCCTCAGAAAGCCTATGCAAGTAAAGGGTGGAATGGCTGGAAAGACTGGTTGCGAACAAGCTCCCCTGCGCAAAGGCGAAAGGGATCGGGTATAAGTTAATGCGGCAGTTCCAATGTCTCACACGCATTGCTGATCTGCGCAGAGCGCCAAAGATGTGAGGTCTGATCTCCGTGATAGGCGAAAAGGCAGGCCTATTTGCGTGAAAATGAGGGCCAGACAATGAGCGAAGCAGCAACGCATCGGCAGGATGCCGATGCCACGAATGTGGTTGGAGGAAGGCATTGTGTTCAGACCCGCGATTTCCATCTCTTGGGATGGCGGTTCCCGTGCATGACAGCGACGATGGATATAAAATCCGGCAACACCCGGTAGATCACAAGGAAGGGGAACTTTCTCGGCAGTCCCATGCGAGCCTGACGATAGACGATGGGATAAATCTCCGGCTGTCTGGAAATCAGGCTGAAGCAGGCGTCAATGCTGCGGACGAACTCCGCGCCGAGTCCGACGGAACGCCGTTCATACCAGATTGCCGCTTCCGCGATGTCGGCTTCCGCCTCGTCACGGACGATGACCGGCAAGTTCACAGGCTTGCCAGAATTCGCTCGCGGGCGATATTCCAAGGCGTGCCGGTCTCCGGCAGCGCTTCAAGCGCGTCCAGCCGGCGATCCAATTCCTCAATATGAGCAGGCGTCAGCCCGATCGCCGACGAGTCATCGGCAATGGTATCCCAGAGATCCTCAACGATTTGAATGCGTTCTGAGACCGGCAACTGTTTGAAGTCCTGGATGGCAGTGCTCATGTGAAGAATGAGTAAACGAGCGAGAGACGAACATCAACTTCTATTCCCTGTCAAAACCCGCGTTCTCCACGAAAATTTTCCTATGGGGAAAAATCACTCCGTGCTTTGATACCCGGCATGGCACTCCTGATTAAGAACGGGGAAATTGTGACGGGCAGTTCAAGGTTTTTGGCGGACATCTGGTGCGAGGGGGAGACAATCACCCGTATCGACAAGGACATCTCTGCTCCTGCGGGCGCCGAGGTCGTGGATGCGACCGGGAAATATATTTTTCCGGGCTTCATCGATCCGCACACCCACATCTACCTCCCCTTCATGGGCACGTTTGCCAAGGACACCTATGCGACGGGCACGCAGGCGGCGGTGGCGGGCGGAACGACGACGATTTTCGATATGTGCTGTCCGTCGCGCGCGGAGGAGCCTGCGGATGGATTTGCCACCTGGCTGTCGCAGGCGGAAGGCAACGCCTGCTGCGACTACACGTTCCATATGGGCGTCACGAAGTTTGACAAAGGAACGGAGGCCCAACTGCGGAAGATCGTTGCCGAAGGCGTGCAGTCGTTCAAAATCTTCCTGGCCTACAAGGGCGCGTTCGGGATCGATGACTCCGAACTCTTCGCCACCCTCCGGCTCGCCAAGGAACTCGGCGTCGTCACGACGGCCCACTGCGAAAACGAAACCCTCGTGTCCGAACTTCAGCGAAAGCTGATCTCGGAGGGCAAAACCGGCCCTCAATGGCATCATGAAAGCCGTCCGCCCAGAGTGGAGGCCGAAGGCGTCCATCACCTCATGACATTCGCCGAGATGACCGGGGCCCCGGTCTACATTGTGCATCTCAGCTGCCGGGAGGCTCTGGAGGAGGCGATCCGTGCCCGCCTCCGGGGTGTCGACGTGCGTATCGAAACCCTGATCCAATATCTCGTGCTGGACAAAACCTGGGCGGAGAAGCCGGAGTTTGAAGGCGCAAAATATGTCATGTCCCCTCCCCTGAGGGAGATATCCAATCAGGCCATCCTCTGGAATGGCCTTCGTCAGGGCCTCATAAACACCGTCGGCACCGACCATGCCCCGTTCGACTTCGAAACCCAGAAGCCCATGGGCCTGTCGGATTTCACTAAAATCCCGAATGGGATCCCCTCTCTTGAGGACCGGATCTCCCTCCTCTACACTCACGGAGTTTGTACCGGGCGTCTCGATCTCCAGACTTTCGTGAATGTGGCCAGCACGAATGCGGCTAAAATCTTCAACCTCTTCCCGAAAAAGGGAACCATTCAACCCGGGAGCGATGCCGACCTCGTCATTTTCGATCCCGCCTACCGGGGAATTCTCTCCGAGAAAACCCAGACATCCGCCGTGGACTACAACGCATTCGAGGGCTGGGAAATCCAGGGCCGCCCAGCGGTCGTCACCGTTCGCGGTGAAATCGCCGCACGCGACGGACAGTTTATCGGCAAAACCGGCCGAGGGAAATTTCTTCAGCGACCTCCCGGGCAAAATAAGTAAGGACCATGTCCGCTCCTGCTCGCTTGATCGCAATCAGCGACTCATTCCGCGTCCGCTCATAATCGAGCCACCCAAGCTTGGCGGCCGCGTGGATTTGGGAATATTCCCCGCTCACCTGATAAGCAGCAACAGGAACCGCTGAAATATCGCTAACTTCGCGAATGACGTCGAGGTAGTAGGATGCAGGCTTAATCATCACCATATCAGCTCCTTCTGCGATATCTAGATCCACTTCGCTAGATGCCTCCCTTCGATTCGCTGCATCCATCTGGTATGTCGCCTTACTGATCGCATCTTTTCCAATCTTGCTCCCAACCGCATCACGAAACGGGCCATATAACGCGGATGCGTATTTTGCGGAATACGCAAGTATTGCGATATCCGGAAACCCTGCACTATCCAGTGCCTTGCGGATTGCACCGACGCGGCCGTCCATCATATCGGAGGGAGCGACGATATCAGCCCCGGCCTGGGCTTCCATGACAGCGAGCCGGCAGAGCGCTTCAACCGTCCGATCATTCTCGATGGTGAGCCCGTCGGCGGAAATCAGTCCATCGTGCCCATGGGAAGTATAGGGATCGAGCGCCACGTCTGTGATCACGAGCAGATCCGGACAGGCCTTCTTCACGGCGCGAACAGCCTTGTAGAGAAGGTTGTCCGGATTGAGTCCGTGGGAACCATCCGGGTCCTTGAGGGAAGGTTGGATACAGGGAAAGACCGCCACGGCAGGGATCCCCCATTTCTCCGCATCGAGGCAGCACTGAACGAGGGAGTCGACCGTATTTCTGAGCACCCCGGGCATGGAGTCGATCGCCGAGGGGGACGTCTCGTCCTGAACAAAAAGCGGCCAGATCAGATCGTTCGTGTGGAGTCGGGTTTCACGGACCAAACGCCGGATGTTTTCCGTCCTTCTCATGCGGCGGAGGCGCCGCGGCAGCTCAAGCTTCATGGCTGAACACTGATTGCAAAATGCGATTTTGGCGAGGAGGAAGAGTCTGCCTGCACCGCGCTGACTGGCACTCAGACAATTGACTTGGGTCAAAATCCGGATAAATCACAATCCATGGTGAAGCACTTCGTGTTGGCGGGCTTGTGGGTTTTTATGCATGCGACGGGACATGCCCAGACCCTGGTCGGGTATTGGGACATGAATGGCACCCAGGCTCGGTCTTCCGGCGATTCCGGTGTTCTCACGAGAGATCTTGAGGAGCTTGGAATCTCCTTTCTGGGCTACGGGTCTGGAAGCACTGTGAACCTGGAATCGGGCTTCTCAGCTGGTCAGTCGCTGGCATTTGTGAACCTTGCCTCGGTTCTTGAAACCGGACATGTCACGGTGAGTTCGCTGGACTTAACCGGTCTCACCACCCCGACGTTTTCTTTTGCGGTCAGAAGCACGCCGGCTTTTGAATTCGGCGATATCTTGAAGCTTGAATACAATACCGGTGGAGGGTGGACGACGGCGGCACTCCTGGCAGCTCCGACGACCTCCTACTCGCTGGTCAGCCATACTTTCTCCTCCGGTCTGCTCGATGGGCTCTCGAATGTGGGCATCAGAATAACTTTCTCATCCATCGTGTCCTTGGCAGACACATTTGAGGTCGATAATCTGAAAATCACCGCCGTCCCCGAACCGGCTGCCTATATGCTTCTGGGAGCCGGGGTGCTGCTTTTTCTGCCAGCCATGCGCAAGCGCTTCCTGCATTCCTGATTTCGGCTCGACGCATCCGGCCAACCGGCCATCATGGCCTCCATGCGGATCGCAATCCCTGTTTTTCCAGGAGTTGAGGAACTCGATGCCATCGCTCCTCTGGAAGTTTTCGGCGTGGCAAAAGGAACCGGGCTGGACCTCAGTGTCGAACTGATCACAACTTCCCCAGCTTCCACTCTCCGGTGTTTTCACGGCCTGCAAATCAGCGGGCTGCAGGAGGCATCCGGATATTACGACCTCATCATTGTTCCGGGAGGGGCCTGGATCTCCGGCGCGAAGGATGGGGTCCGTTTGGCCATGGAGGAAGGAATCCTGCCACGACTGTTAAAAGAGCAATACGAAAAAGGGGCGACCATCGCGTCCGTTTGCACCGGAACCTTTCTGCTTCTGGCCGCCGGCCTGCTTGACGGAATTCCCGCGACCACCCACCACAGTGCCATGGAAGATCTGGAAGCTGCGGGCGTGCACGCGGTTTCCTCGCGTGTGGTTGATGCCGGCCGCATCCTGACCTCGGGCGGGATCGCCTCCGGGCTCGACCTGTCGCTTTGGATTCTTGAGCGGATGTTCGGGAAGGATACCTCCGACCGGGTCGCGGATATTTTGGAATACGAGCGGCGGGGCGGGATTCTTCACCACCCTTGAGAATCGGTTCGACTTGCGACCTGCAAGAGGAGAAAATGCGGACATGTCGATAGCTGCACTCCTCCATCAATTCGGAAAACCCGCCGAATCACTGTCTACCGGAGAAGTTTCGCTCCCTTCGCCCGGTCCCGAGGAAGTGGTTCTGGACATGCTGGCAGCCCCGATCAATCCGGCCGATCTCAATGTCATCGAAGGGACCTACGGGGATCTTCCGGAGCTTCCCGCCACCATCGGCAACGAGGGGGTGGGGCGGATTTCATCCGTGGGGCTGGGCGTCACCGGCCTGGAGCCCGGGCAACTCGTATTGCCCATGACCTTCGGGACCTGGTGCAGGCAGATGCTTGTGCCCGCGGGCAACGTCATCCCGCTTCCGGAGGGCCTCGACACAAATCAGGCGGCAATGCTGACGGTCAACCCGGCGACGGCCTGGCGGATGCTCCAGGATTTTGTGAAGCTTGAACCCGGGGATTGGGTCGTTCAAAACGCCGCGAATTCCGGAGTGGGCCGGAGCGTCATCCAGATCGCGCAGGCGCTTGGTTGGAAAACCCTGAATGTGGTCCGCCGCCCGGAGCTTGTCGACGAACTCACCGCAGCCGGCGGAACCGTGGTTGTGACAGAGGAATGCGACCTGCGCAAAGAACTGAAAACGCTCTGCGGAGGGGCCCGGCCGAAACTTGCCCTCAATGCGGTCGGGGGGCCGAGCGCCCTGAATATTGCAAACGCACTCGCCACCGGCGGAACGATGGTCACGTTCGGAGCCATGAGCAAACAGCCGTTGAAAATTCCCAATGGGCTGCTGATTTTCAAGGGGCTGAAATTCGAGGGCTTCTGGCTGAACCGCTGGAGGAAGAAGGCGAACCGGGCCGCACTCGGAGAAACCTACGCCGCCCTTGCAGGGCTCCTGAATGCGGGCAAGCTCTTCACCCCCGTCCATGCCACCTTTCCGCTGACGCGGGTCGTGGAGGCCGTCGAGGTAGCAGGTCAGGAGCAACGCGGAGGCAAAGTTCTTCTCGACCTTTCCGCCTGAGAAATCTCACCGCCCCCACGAACAACAACCTGAACGCAAAATGTTCTTCCGGCATCTGGTTCTCAAAAGCTTTTCGAAGCTGAAGAATGGTACGCTGACGCTCGTATTGCCCGATGGGACGAAGCGGGTCTTCGGCGGCGTGTTTCCCGGCATCCATGCGGAGATCCGGATTCTCAACGAGCCGTTCTTCCGCCGCAGCGTCCTGTTCGGAGCCATTGGATTCGCCGAGAGCTTCATGGCCGGCGAGTGGGAAACCCCCGATCTGACGAAGGTCATCGCCTGGTTCATCCTGAACTCGCACGAGGCGGAAGCGCTCCAGACAGGCCGATCAAGAGGCACCGGCCTCTTCAATATCCTCAACCTCATCAACCGCGCCTACCACACGCGCCGGCCCAACAGCCTCCGGAACAGCCGGAAAAATATCCGCGACCATTACGATCTCAGCAACGACTTCTTCCGGCTTTGGCTCGACCCCACGATGACCTACTCCAGCGGATTCTTCGATGCGCCGGAGACCTCGCTGGAGGCCGCACAGGTCCGGAAATATGACCTCCTTTGCCGGAAGCTCCATCTGTCGCCCACCGATGAGGTTCTGGAGATCGGGAGCGGATGGGGCGGCTTCAGCATCCATGCGGCCAGGCACTACCATTGCAAAATCACCACGGTGACGATCTCGGAAGAGCAGTTCGCCGAGGCCACGGCACGGATTGAAAAGGCGGGCCTCTCGGACCAGATCGATATCCTACTCTGCGATTACCGCACGATCCGGGGACGGTTTGACAAGGTGGTTTCGATTGAAATGCTCGAGGCGGTCGGCGACCGCTACGTGAACGGCTACTTCGAAAAAATCCATGAGCTTCTCAAGCCACACGGCCTGCTTGCCCTGCAGGCCATCCTGTGCCCGGACCGCCAATACCGGATCCTTCGCGATGGCGTGGATTTCATCCAGAAGCACATCTTTCCCGGGTCGCTCCTCATGTGCAACGCCCGTATCGCGGAAGCCATGAACGCGTCCGGCGACCTGAACCTTCTCGACTACGAGGACATGGCACCCCACTACGCCCACACCCTGCGGGTTTGGCGGGAAAACTTTGAATCCAAACTCGAGGAGGTGCGAGGGCTGGGATTCGATGATGTCTTCATCCGCAAGTGGCGCTACTACCTCTGCTACTGCGAGGCGGCATTCGGGACCCGGCATATCACGGTCGCCCAGATGGTTTACTCCCGCCCCGACAACACGCGGCTCCGATCGCCGGTTTACAGCGCGCTCGCCGGAGGGTAAAACCCCCGTCCGAACCCGCTATCCGCCCACCTGGAAGCCGGGAACCTGGAGTCCCTCGGACTCCGCCAGAGCCGCCTGGTTCGCGTCGAACGTCAGAAACGTTTGCAGGCCCGCATGGAGGGCGGTGGCCACATGCAGAACATCCAATGTCCGATGCCCGCCTCCCATCGTCTTCCGCGCGCTCAGGCGCTCGGCCAGGCTGTGCACATCGCCCCACTCCGCAGGGAGGATCTCCAATACTCCGGAGGTGAGATCTTCATCGAAATCCATAAATATTTTTTCTGCTTCGGCTTTTGAAAAGCCCTGCGGGCGGTGGCGGGAAAACCGGAATACCTGAAGCCGGGTGGCTTGGCGGAACTCAAAAGCCACCAGCGAGGAAATGCACAGGGACTCACCAAAACCTGCCACCAAAGCATCCGCCTCGTCCGTGTTATCCTGGCGACAGTAGAGGGCGCAGAGCAACGACGTGTCGGCGAAAGGACTCATCCCTCCTGACCTTCAAGCTCATACGCTTCCATCTCGGCGACCTCCTTGGCACTGAATACCCGGTCGCCCCAGGTCGCCCTGCGCTGAGCCTCAAAATCAGGCCAGACAACCTTCTTTTTGACCGGTTCGACCGCCGGCACAAGCCTTGCGAACGGGCGCCCGTGGCGGGTGATTTCGACAGGCTGCCCGTCATCAATCCAAGCGGATACCCTTCGAAAGTTATTTCGCAAATCGGCTACTGTTGCAGTTGGCATGATACAAATATCTATCATGCCTGCCCCGATGTCCAATCACCCCTTCGGCTTCAATCTTCCGCTTCCATGCTGTCCACTACGCCCAGGCGGTTCGATGTGCATGTGCCGCGTTTGGAATTTTTAATAAAATCAAAAAACTCGCGGACCTCGGCTCCCCACTCGCTTTTTTCGGCCTCCGCAATCGCTTCGCGAACCCGGAGCCCGCTGCGGTAGACCAGTTTGAAAGCCCGCTTGATCTCCATTCTGGTCTGAGCATTCATCCCGCCTCTTCTCAGCCCGACCACGTTGATTCCCACAAGAAGGTTGCGGAAATTTGCGGTTACGAATGGCGGGATGTCTTTGTTGAAACTCGAACTTCCCGCGACCATCGCCCGGCGCCCGATCCGCATGAACTGGTGGAAAACGCTTCCGCCGCCGAGGACCGCCGCCTCCCCGACATCGACGTAGCCGGCGAGCAGGCAGTTGTTCGTGATGATGACGTTATCCGCAATCGTGACGTTGTGCCCGAGGTGGGTGCCGACCATCAGGAAGCATCCGTTCCCGATTGTCGTCGCCGTCCCCTCCTTCGTTCCCCTGTGAATGGTCACATACTCGCGGATCCGGTTGTTGTCTCCGATCCTGACTTCGCTGGAAATCTCCGGCTTGTGGGCAAAGTCCTGGGGAGCGGCACCAATCACCGCCCCGTAACCGACCACGTTCCCCGATCCCATGGTCACTTTGCTTTCAAGGACCGCGTGCGCTTGAATCACGCAGCCGGCCCCCAATGTCACCTCTCCGCCAACGATGGCGTAAGGTCCGATCTCGACATCCCCGGCAAGGCGGGCGGACGGGGAGACAATTGCAGTGGAATGAATACTCATAAAAGTCCGGCGTCGCGGAAGCTGAAGTATGGCTGCCGTCCGCCATCGGGCGATCCCAGAATCATGTGATCCATCAAATTGATCTGCAGCATCGAGGCCGCCTCGCGCAGGGCGGATGTCAGGCGGCGGTCCGCAGCGCTTGGCTGGGGGTCTCCGCTCGGATGGTTGTGAACCAGAACCAGCGAGTAGGCGCTGTGAATAATCGCCGGGCGGAAGATCTCCCGCGGATGGGCGACGCACTCGTTGATGGAACCCAGCGCCACCTCCTCGACCATCATCAACCGCAGCTTCGTATCCAGCAGAATCACCCGCAGGGATTCCCGGCGCAGCGCTTGAAACTCCTGCCCGAAAACCTCGAAGATCCGGGCGGGCGAATCCAGCAGAGGACGTTCCTCGCGGTTGCGCGCAAGACGTTTTCCGATCTCGAACGCTGCCGCGAGCTCGATGGATTTGGCTTTTCCAATTCCGGAAACCATCTTCCGGATCTCGGCCGCGGTGGCGCGCGACAGGGCGACAAGGCCGGCTCCGGACTGCAGAAGCTCGGATGCAATCGAAAGGGCATTTTTTCCGGGCAGCCCGGTTCGGATAAAAATCGCCAGGAGCTCGGCGTCAGTCAGGGCCTCGATGCCATGCCGGTCGGCTTTCTCTCTCGGGCGATCCGAGACGGGCATTTCCAGAATGCGGGTCGTCTGCACGCTTAGAGCCGCTCGAGCAGGGTGCCCAGGTGGACCGGGATCGCCCTGAGTCCGCGGGCGTATTTGTTGTCCTGGATTTCATCCAGCTGTGCCAAGGCCTCCCCGATGAGGCGGAAAGCGACGGCTTTGGCAGCCTGGAGTGCCCCTGCGCTGCCGAGCATGGCGACAAGAAGCTCACCATCCACCTTGTCCTCCTTCAGGAGCAGGTCGCGAATTGTTGCGACATCCTTCCCGGACTGGAGCATCAGCAGGACCGGAAGGGTGAACTTGCCTTTGCGCAAATCCGTGCCGAGCGTTTTTCCCGTTTCTTCCTCGCTTCCTGCAAGGTCGAGAATGTCGTCATAAATCTGATAGGCCACCCCGAGCTTGGTCCCGAAAGACTTCAATGCGCCGATCACCGGGGGGCTCGCCTCGCTGATGAATGCTCCCAGTTCGCAGGCAGCGGAGAAAAGCGCGGCGGTCTTCATCTCGATGATGCGATAGTAATCGGCGGTCGTGAGCTTCAGGTCGAACCGCCGCTGGGTCTGAATGATTTCCCCCGAGCACACCTCGGCGGCCGCATCGGCAATCCGCCGGCAGATGTCGCTGTTGCTGAAATTTGTGGAAAGCCGGAGCGCATGCGCAAAAAGGCAGTCGCCGAGGAGCACCGTGATCGCGTTCCCCCATTTCGCATTGGCAGTGGGCTGGTCGCGGCGGAGCTCCGCGCCGTCCATGATGTCATCGTGAACAAGCGTCGCGATGTGGATCAGCTCCAGAATCACCGCCAGATCGACATGGCTTGCGGTGATCTTGCCGGTGGCGCCCGCGGAGAGCAATGCGAGCGCCGGACGCAGACGCTTCCCGCCGGCACCGCAGACATAAGAAACATATCCCTCGACCGCAGGATCAAAGGCCTTGGCCTGAGCCCGTATTCGTTCCTCCACCGTGTAGAGGTGGGGATTGATAAGCTCGAATGCCTGGGCAAATGAAATCGGTTCAGCAGAAATCATGATCGGAAGTTTGAAATATCAGATGGAATCCGCCTTCCAGGCAAGAATGCGCCGGACGACAAAGAATGGAATCACCAAGGCCAGCCCGACCGCGGCGGCAAGAAGCGGGCCGGGAATCACGCGGGCCCGTTCGCTGGCAACCGCCCGCAACCCGGCGGTCACCGCTTCCTGCGGTGTCACGACGAAAGCGGGGAAACTTTCAAAATGGGAGGCCGAGTCCTGCTCGCCCTCACGCGTGGCGACGTCGAAGAACTCCGTGGGTACGGGACCGGGACAGAGGGCGGTCACCGTGATGCCCCTCGGGCGGAGCTCGATGGCGAGCGCCTCGGAAAAACTTGTGACATACGCCTTCGTGGCCGAGTAAACCGCCATGTGCGGGAGCGGAAAGAAACTTGCCACGCTGCTCACATTGAGAACCGCAGCCCTTCCCCCGCTCAGCATGGAGGGCACCAGCAGATGGGTCAGATGGGTGAGCGCCGCGATATTCACATCCAGCATCGCCCGCACCCGGCTCCAATCGCTCGCATCAAACTTCCCGTGGTCTCCAAGCCCCGCGTTGTTGATGAGAAAATCCACAGCGATCCCTTCCTTGTCGAGCCACCCGGCAAGTTCCGTGCGCCGATCCTCTCTGGCAAGGTCGGCGCAGTAGATCCTGACATCGAGCTGTGGATGGATGCCGCGCAGTTCGCCGGCCAGTTCCTCCAACCGGTCATTCCGCCTGGCCACCAGGACGAGCCCTCTGGCATACGGGGCGAGCTGGCGGGCAAATTCAGCCCCGAGGCCCGAGGAAGCCCCCGTGATCAGTGCTGTGCATCCCTCAAAAAATTTCATAGATGTGAATGTCAATGATTGTTCGGAACCTATCCAGCCAAAAACCGTTCATAACCGCCGATGGCTCGCAGATACGGAGCATTCTGGACCATACGAATGCTCCTGTCAAAAACCAGAGCCTCGCCGAGGCCACCGTCCCGGCCGGCGGTTCAACCACCCGCCACCATCACAAGGCCAGCGAGGAGTTCTATTTCATCCTCGAGGGTGATGGGACCATGGAGATCGACGAATCGGTCCGGCTGGTCGGGCCGGGCGATGCCATCCTGATCCCGCCAGGGGCCTGGCACCGGATTGCCGCCTCCAGCGATCTGCGGTTCCTCTGCTGCTGCGCGCCGCCCTACAGCCACGGGGATACATTTTTGGAGTAGCCACCGACACTCCGGCTATCTGAAAGCAATCCGACAGTCGATTGCGTCACCGGCGGCAGCGCCCAGGCAGCTTGTTACGGCCTCAAGGCAATTGCTCCTGCACTTTCATCCCGGATCCGCTGGTGAATGGCGCCGGACCGACCAGACGATGTCCTTCTTTCCCTTCGCATTTCCCGGAACTCCCTGATTGTCGATCAAATCGGGGCCGACGCTGTAAATGAACAGGTTTCCGCCGGATTCCTCCCTGTAACGAAAATCCCCGCCGGCAAAGGGATCCTGCGGCAATGGGCCCTCCCAGGGAAGATCCGCAAGGCTGCGCGGGTAGTGCCCGTTGGCAATCCGGAACTTCTCCGCATTGAGACCGATGAGCGCGAGATCGAGGAGCGCTTCGACCTCCAGCCCCTTACGAATTGTGGGCTCAAGCGCGGGGGCCGCCAGCCGGGTCAGAACTGCAGTGCGGGGGATTTGCTCAGTCAGCTTCTCCGGTTCCCGGACGGAGAAGTTCGGATCAAGAATTTTTGATCTGGCGGCGAGCATAAAGCGAAGATAGGCGGCCTCATCCGCGATAAGCAGCGGACGCAAGGGAACTTGATACAGCCAGATGACCGCGGCCATTCCTCCCCATTTCTCCTGCCCGGACTGGTTGACGAGGCCGGTCAGCGCCTGCATCTCAGAAGGTCCGGTCTTTCGGGAAAGAAGCGCTTCAAAGATGCTCCCTCCAAAGAACGCTCTTTCGCCGTCAAAAGCCCTGACGAGGGAAGCCCGGGCCTTGCTCCGGCTTTCCTTCACGGCCACTTCCAGCAAATCCAGAATGCGGGGGGCCGGTTCCTCAGCCGTCCCGCAAAGGCTCATCATTGCGGACAAACTCATCTGCTCGCAAGCGACCCCGACCAACCAGGAGATCAGAACCGGGTCTTGCAGG
>CAZRIL010000072.1:0-26737 GCA_964600115.1 uncultured Chthoniobacter sp.
GGGGGGTCGTGTTCGCGCTGTAGCGGTTGTTCAACTCGATACTCCCGTGGAGCGGAAACTTGTCCTTCACCTCCAGGTCCACATCCACCGTTCCCGGAAGCACACCCGGCCGGAGTGTCGGCGTGATCTGACGGTCAGCCATCTGATTCAATGCAATGAGATCCCGCTGAACCTCGTTGAAATTCGGCACTTTGCCCTCCGCCAGCGACGGGGCCATTTTTCGGATCTGCTCGATGTCGAAATACCGCGATCCCTTTACGCGCAGACGTCCCACGGGAGCCTCGGTGACCTGAAGCACAACGATCCCGCGGGTGGGTCGCTGCGGCGGGACATTCACTGACACGGTTTCATAGCCGCGGGCCCGGTAGGCTTTCTCAAGAGCCGCCCGGGCGTTTTCCACATCTTCGACTGTCCGACCAGGACCCAAGTGATTGTAAACGGCCGTCTCCACGTCCGCCTGGGGCAGGGTTTTGGACCCAATGATGCGATATTCGCGGATGTAAAGTGTTTCCGTTGGAGGCACCGCATTGGCCACGACGGCTGCGGTTTCCTGCGCAGAGGGCGGGCGGTCCGGGACCGGCGGCAGTTGCAGGGTCGGCGTCTCGGCAGACGCCAGCGTGACGCCAGCTGCAACGAGCAACGGCATCCAAAGCATTCCCGGCCATCGCGCCGACGTTGACAAAAGATACAACATGTCAGCGATGGAGCTACTGGTCCGGCCTGTCCTCGACAACCGGCCGACTGTTACAATTTCGTAACAAACGTCGGAAGCTCCGTGCGAGGTGGGATGGAGCTGGGGTGACTCAGTTGGATTTCTCAAAGCGCACTTTGACGCTGGTTTCGATTTGTACAACCCGCCCCTCGTGGATTGTGATCGAGACCGATCCAAATCGGAGGGCTTCCACCTGATCTCTGACAATTTTCAGCCAGTCTCCGGAAGCGGAAGCGGGCACTTTGATGGCGGCGGCAAAATCTTGATCTCGTGTCGGCATAAACGACTGAATAAGGCGTTATTTGGATTCGGCAAGGAAAAATCGGCCCAGCTACTCGCCTCTCGAGGTAACAAAACTTTTGACGGAGGACATAATAACGACTAGTTAAGTCGTATGTTGAAGCATACTGGAAAAAGCCGCGCAGCTGTCCTGCTGACGACTGCGGCGGCTGCTGCCATGGGCAGTCTGTTCCAAGCGTATGCGGGAGACATCCTCCGAGGCGGGGCAACCGCGGGAAAGACGCGATCGGCCTCGGAATCGAGAAGTGCCGTGGGTGCCGAGGCGGCTGCGGCCGCGCAAGTTCGGGCGCAGGATCGCCTGGCGCGAACGACCCGAACGGTGAATGACATGCGGGCGCTTCAGGCCTCGGCGCGGGCGGTCGTCGATACGAGTGGGGTTCCGAATGGTTTGGTGACCGGAGGTCTCGATCGCTTCCAGCCGGGAGAGGCGAATTTCCGCTGGGACGGGGCGAATGCACCGGTCCAGTCGGGAAATGATGTGACCATCACCCAGACTCTTCAGCAGGCGGTGTTGCACTGGAAGAGTTTCAACGTGGGACGGGGTACCCATTTGCGATTCGATCAAAGCGCCGGCGGGGCGGATGCTGCAAAGTGGGTCGCCTTCAACCGCGTCCTCGGAGCCCAGGCGCCGTCCCAGATCCGCGGAAAAATCTCAGCGGACGGCCAAGTTTACATCATCAACCAAAATGGGGTGATCTTCGGCGGCAACAGTCAGGTCAACGCCCGGACGCTGGTGGCCTCCGGCCTCCCGATTAATGACAACCTGATCCAGCGGGGGTTGTTGAACAACCCGGACGCGCAGTTTCTCTTTTCCGCGACTCCTCTAACTGGGGGAACTCAGGGGCCCACTCCGGAATTTCAACCGCCTGTGTCCTCGCTTCCGGATGGGAGTTTTGGCGATGTGGTCGTCGAGGCCGGGGCTGAATTGATCTCCCCGACCTCGGCGGATCGCGTCGGCGGGCGCATCGCATTGGTCGGGGCCAACGTGACGAATGCCGGACGAATCTCGACGCCCGACGGCCAAACCATTCTGGCAGCCGGGCTTCAGGTGGGATTCGACGCGCACCCGAGTTCCGACCCCAGTCTCCGCGGGCTGGACGTTTACATCGGCCAAGTGAACTACCCGGTCGGTGGGAGGCAGCGCCGGGCGGGCACCGCCATTAATTCCGGGTTGATCGAGATTGATCGGGCCAGCGCTACCCTTGCGGGCCGGGACGTCCGCCAGTTGGGTGTCATCGAAAGTTCAACCACCACCGCGCTCAACGGGCGTGTGGACCTGCTTGCCAATTACGGTGCCCGCACGAACCAGAACTATGACTTCCGGCAACCGGGAGTAAGTCCGCTCTTCCAGAGTCTCTCCACCGGTATGGTCGAACTGGGCGCGAACAGCTTGATCCGCATTCTCCCTGACACGCAGGCCAAGGACCGGGCGGTCGGGACCTCTTTGGCGCTGCCCTCCATGATCAACATCCAAGGACAGTCTGTGTTTTTTGGTCCCGGCTCGACCATCCTGGCCCCAAACGCTTCGATTCCCCGCGGGGCCGGAGCGGTTATCCCTCGGGATGGGTCGCGTGACAATACCCTCGGGCGATTGGCGGCCGGCGTGAACGTACGGGCTGGAAGTTGGGTTGCCACGGCGTTAACATCGGTTTGGACAAACATCGGCGGGCAGATTTACTTTGATCGAGGGGCTACCATCGACGTCGCGGGTACCGGAAACGTTTCCCTGCCGCTCTCCCGCAATTTCCTTCTGGTGCAATTGCGCGGAGCCGAGTTGGCCAACTCCCCGCTCCAGAGAAACGGTCCGGTCCGGGGGGCGTCCCTCATGGTCGACATCCGGAAGCAGGGAACTTATGACGGACAATTCTGGATGGGCACCCCGCTTGGAGACGTCTCCGGTTTCGTTGGAGTTGTCGAGCGCTCCGTGGCGGAATTGACCACCGCCGGGGGATCCGTCAGTCTCAGCGCTGGCGAGGCGGTCATCTTGCGGCCGGGGTCTGAAATTGATGTCTCCGGAGGTTGGGTGCGTTACGAGGGAGGCCGTGTGCGGACCTCACGACTTTTGGAAAAGGGCCGGTTGGTCGATGTCGCGGATGCCACTCCGGACCGGGTTTATGACGGCATCTACACAGGTCTTTCGTCGAAAGTTCACGAGAAATGGGGAATCACAAAGACGTTTCAAGGAGCTCTTGCTCCCACCGGCGAACGGATGGAGTCCTCCTACTTGGCGGGCGCGGACGCCGGAAGCATTACCATCGATGCATCGTCTGTCGCGTTGGACGGAAACTTGATCGGCCGTACGATCCAAGGTGCCCGCCAAACCAGCGAAGACGGGTCTGATCCCGCCGGGTTGGCCACCTTGGCCCTTTCATTTCGAACCTCGGACGCGATTCGTCCCTCGTTTTTCACATCTCCCACCCCGCCCAAGATCACCTTTCACCCCTCGGATAAATTGTCTGAAGCCGCCCCATTTGCTTTGGATTCATCCGGAGCGTCGATTCCCCTGCGGGCGGATCGGAAAGATCAGGTCATCCTCTCTCCGAAGCTCCTGACAGAGGGCGGGTTTTGGAATTTGATAGTTGACAATAGTGATGGCGATATTCGGATTCCGGCGGGTGTGGAGGTTGAAGCCCCCGTTGAGGGGTCGATTTCTCTGAAAGGGGCCAATATTCAGGTCGACGGGACGGTTACGGTCCCGGGAGGTAGCATTGAATTCATCGCGTATAATATCTCTCCGTTTTTGGGAGCCAAGCTCCGGGCCGACTCCGCCGCGCGCCCTCCTACGCCGCCTCCGAATCTGAATCGCGGCCGTTTTGTCCTCGGGCCGTCGGCCGTCCTAAACGTTGCGGGCCGGATCACGGACTACCGTCTACAGTCCGCAAGTCTCGATGTGTCCCGCCCGGTTCTGAAAGGCGGTTTGGTCGACATTCGTGCCTATGATGTCTTGTTATCCGAAGGGAGTTCCATCGACGCCTCCGGCGGTCTCACAGTCAGTTCTGGTGGAAATCGTAACTTCGGTGATGGCGGGGAGATCAAGATCTTTGCCGGACGGGATCCAGATCTGACTTGGCTTGTGGGCGGGAAGATTCAACTCGGGTCCGACCTCCGGGCCTACTCCGGGGCTACGGGCGGAGCGTTGACGCTCCAAGCTCCGCTTGTCCAAGTGGGAGGTACGCTCCCCGAGTTGGTTGCTTCGAAGACGGGTGGAGATCCGGTTTTCCTCTTTGGTCAAACTGAGGTTCAGAAAGATGAATTACTCCACCTTTCTCCGGACTTCTTCTCCAGAGGCGGCTTTACAAACTTCACGATCCGTGCTCTTGGAAAAGCGGTTAATGCCGGCCTCGGTCAGTTCCTTCCCGCGATCGACATCACGCCGGGAACAGTTATCCGCCCCATTGCTCAGACTTGGCGAGCGAAGTCCCGGGGCGACCGGATTGTGCTCGAGCCATTTCAGCGTCCCGAGGGGCTGCGGGCGCCGGTCAGCCTCCAGTTTGAGACCTTCGTGACGCAGGATATCTTCGACACAATCCCGAAAACGGTTTTGCGTGGCGACATCATCCTGGGAGCGGGAGCCCGTATCGAAACCGATCCGGGTGCGAGTGTGAGCCTGAAGGGCGGGACGGTTGCCGTTCTCGGTTCGATCATCGCGCCGGGCGGTTCGATAGCCATCGAGGGTGCGAGGCTCTTTCCAGCCTTTGAGCAGAGCCTGCCTCCTCCTGAATTGAACCGGGCCCTGCCGACCGTGCATCTGGCTCCCGGCTCGGTCCTGTCGACCGCGGGGAGAGTTGTCCTGACCCCGGATTCCTTTGGCCGGCGGATCGGGAAGGTTCTGCCCGGCGGTACGGTTACCGTATCGGGAAACATTGTGGCGGAGGCCGGGGCGGTGATCGACGTTTCTGGCGCGAGCGGGGTGCTTGACCTTCCGCCGGAAGGGCTCGCGAGATCGATTTCAACTTCTAACACGGGGCGTTCCGAACCGCTCGTGCCGGTTAACAGCGGCCTTACCGGACCTCTCTACAGTCGTGCGGCCGTGCCGACCCGCGTCGAGAGCGACGCTGGAACCATCGTCCTCCGGGGAGCCCAGCAACTGGTCACCGATGCCACGCTCCGCGGGTTTGCGGGCGGGCCATCGGCCAGCGGAGGACGTTTGGAGATTTCCTCCGGGCGTTACTTTGACCCGACCCAGACGCTTTCGCCTTCGCCTTTGGATATCAACCTCCTCGTCACTCAAAGCGGACGAAACATCGCTGGACCCTTTTATCCCGCCGGGGGGACAGCCATCGGCCGTCCGGTTCCCTTGGTGCGGGGCAACCCCGACTTAGGCCTAGGACATTTTTCAGTGGATGCGTTCGCGCAGGGAGGATTCGACTATCTCAAGCTCAGCGGGACGGACACTGGGGCGGTATCGTTTACGGGGCCTGTGTCAATTTCCGCTCGGCGTGGGATTTCCGTGGCCGAAGGCGGGACCCTTTTCGCGGATGCTTTAGTCGAACTCTCGGCCCCTTATGTAGCGCTGGGCGGGGCCTTTGTAACTCCTCCCCAAGCCGGAACTGGCGACCTGAACGATCTCAGCCTCCCTGGGCAGATTGGCATCCTTCCGACCTCAGGGATCGGACGTCTGGTTGTTCGGGGCTCGCTCATCGATCTTGGCAATCTCTCACTTCAAAACATCAGCTCAGCCTCGTTCATTGCGGACGGGGGTGATATTCGGGGAAATGGAGCGCTGAATGTCGCGGGGGAAATTGAACTCCGCGCCGGACAGGTCTACCCGACGACCGCGGGTCAGTTTAACGTGGTTGCATTCGATCCGAATGTCAGGGTGATCTCAAGTGCAACGACCTCACGCTCCGTCCGGTTGGCATCCTCCAGTCTTCCTACCGGCTTCACGGTCGGTTCTCCACTTCTGGGTTCGCGCGTCCAACAGATCGCCGGCGATCTTGTAACGCTCGAGTCAAATGCCAATACGACGATTACTGGCGAAACGGTCCTGACCTTCGCCCCGGGTGCCGGGTCGGTGGTCGTCACCGGATCGGGAACCCGTCCGCTCCCGCTTTCTGCCGGCGGCACCCTAAGCATCTACGCCTCCAACATCACCCAGGGCGGGACGCTCCGGGCTCCGTTCGGCTCGATCAACCTCGGCTGGGACGGAACGGGAAGCAGCCCGATCGACTATCTTTCGCGGGCCGGGATAACGGTCGGTCGGTCGGTCCCCGTTGCCCAAAACGTGCGTCTCGTCGCCGGAAGTGTTACCTCCATCTCCGCTGTGGATCCCCGAACGGGCCAGGGCGCTTTGATCCCCTTTGGATTCAACTCTAATGAAAACCTTTGGGTCGATCCAAGCGGAGCGGATCTCCTTAGATCCGGGCTTCCGGCCCGACAAGTTCGTGTCTCTGGACTGAGCGTAGACACGCAGGCAGGTTCTTCGATTGATGTGCAAGGCGGCGGAGAACTTTTCTCGTATCGGTGGGTGAGCGGCAACGGCGGAAGTATTGATATTCTCGGGCAGGCCACGGCCGATTGGGATAGCTCCGCCTCTTACACGGCCGGCCAGTTGATCCGGTTTGCCGGGCGAACGTGGTCTGCCCGTCGCGCCAGCCAAGGGGTTCGTCCTTCCATCAGTTTGGATTGGAGCCTGGTTCCGGAGAGGTTTGCGGTAATTCCTGGTTACGAAGTTGGCTATGCCCCTTTCGCCCCCTTCAATGATCGTGCCAATCCGAGCAATCAAGCGATCAGTGATCCGGGCTATGTCGGAACCGGAATTTCGGTTGGAGACCGGATTTATCTTGGCGCGAGCGATGGTCTTCCGGCCGGGTCTTACACACTCCTGCCGGCCCGGTACGCCATCCTCCCGGGCGCTGTTTTGGTCACGCCGACGACAGGCTCCGCCCGGCGGACCTTCTCTCTTCCTGACGGGTCTTCGCGGGTGTCCGGCTACCGATTCAACGGTCTGAATCCGGGCTCCGCGTCCCCCGCCGTTGCCGCACGATTCGAAATCTCACCGTTTGAAATCACCCGAACCCGAGCGCAATACGAAACCTATCTTGCCGGAGAGTTTCTCTCCCGGAGTGTGGCTGAACTGGGAATTCCGCTCCCGCGGCTGCCGGAGGACTCGGGTCGCGTCGTTCTTTCCGGTCTCCAATCGTTGCAAGTCCGGGGAAGTATTGCCGGGCGATCTGCGGTTGGCGGCTTTGGGGCGGAGATCGATCTAAGCACGGCGGACGATATTCTTGTGGTCGGAGCCGTGGGCACGGGACCCTCCGGAACCACGGTCTTGGATTCGGCCCTCCTGAGCTCCTTCGGCGCCGACAGTCTCCTGATTGGAGGAACCCGGCAGACGACCGAGGCGGGGACGCGAATCAACGTAGTTTCCTCAAACATCACTGTGGCCAATTCTGGCACCCCGCTGTCGGTCTCCGAGGTCCTATTGGCTTCCCGGAACCGTCTCCATTTTGCCGCCGGCTCCGAAATCGCGCAGTCCGGCACCACGAGGGCCGGAATCGTCCAAACCCCCGTGCCGATCCTCATCGGAGATCAGGCCGTTGCCGGCAGCGGAAATGGTCTTCTCTTCCGGGCGAGCGACACTCCAACGGAGGTGATCCGGACGAACGTGAGCTCTCAAAGTGCCCAAGCCGCACTGGCGACGCCGCCAGTTCTTTCGATTGGTGCGGGCTCCCGCTTCTCGGGGAATGCCTTTTTGTTCGACTCCACCTACGGAACCTCGCTCGATCCCTCGGCGATCCTGCAAGGTCGCGACGTGGCGCTCAACAGCGGACAAATCTTGGTCCGGTTCGACAATGCCGGGACCGTGCCGACGATCGCCGGACTCCGACTCGGCGGCTCCGCTCTGCAATCGCTTCAGAGCGCGCAAAAGCTTTCTCTCCAGAGCTACTCCACGTTGGACCTCTATGGATCGGGCGTTTTCCGCACGGCGGGTTCGCTGTCTCTCCAAGCAGGGAGGTTCCGGGCTTTCAACACCGGCGGGGGAGTCATCGAGTTTGCTTCGTCCGACCTCCTGATTGGCAACCGAAAGGCTGGGGTCGGAACGGCGGCGTCGTCTCCCGGCGGACGGTTGGTTTTCACCGGTGAGACCGTCCGGCTCGGCTCCGGCCCGGTGATCGTGGATGGCTTTGACCGCGTGGACATTTTCTCCTCTGCCGGATTCTTGGCCGACGCAGATGGCAGTCTTTCTGTGAATGGCGGTCTGCTGATTTCGACGCCAGTGGTCACAGCGGGAACCGTCTCCTACGCCGTTTCTGCAACCGGCGATCTCAGCCTCGTTCGCCCCGCGACGGCAACCCGTATCGCCGTGTCTCCCGGTCTGGGAGCCTCTCTGTCATTCACCGGCCGGAGCCTCTCGCTGGAGACCGACGTCTTGCTGCCCAGCGGTCAACTCGGTCTTCGGGCTCTAGCCGGGGACTTGACAGTTGGCACGCTTTCGCCTGCCCTCATTGATGTTGGGGGCATCTCCAGACGATTCAATGATCTTGTCCGCGC
This sequence comes from uncultured Chthoniobacter sp., assembly GCA_964600115.1. GTDB lineage: Bacteria > Verrucomicrobiota > Verrucomicrobiia > Chthoniobacterales > Terrimicrobiaceae > QYQL01. The sequence continues at coordinate 8,507 of CAZRIL010000072.1, forward strand.
GACCAATGGCGGAACCGTGACCCTGGCGGCCGACGCTGGGTCGGTGACCCTCGGCTCCCTCAGCCGGATCTCTGTCGCGGCGTCTCCGAGCGGCGGGAATGCGGGACGTGTCGCGATTCAGACTCCGACCGGAGGATTTGTCCTTGCTGGCGCGCTTGACGGACGTGGAGGAAGCGGGGGGGAATCGGGATCGTTTGAACTCGATGTCGCCGCCCTTCCCGTGGTCACCGCGGTCGATCAAATCCTCAATACCGGAGGCTTTTTACAGTCGCGAACTTACCGCGTGCGAACCGGCAATGTTCGCGTCGACTCCCTTGCGCGCGCTCTCACGTATCGTCTCTCGGCTGACCAGGGCTCCATCACCGTCGCTCCCACGGGTACGATCGATGCCTCGGGAATTTACGGCGGACGGATCGACCTCGTCGCCTCCGGGAGCGTCATCTTGGAATCCGGGGCGCGGCTCAGCGTGGCCGGTGGGAATTTCGACTCGGCCGGGAAGGGCGGACGGATCTCGTTGGAAGCGGGATCCCACCGCAATGGCATCATCAACACCTCCGGGTATGTGGATGTGCAGTCTGGGAGTCTGATTGACCTTTCGGTCGCCTCCCGCACTCCAACCAGTGCCAGCCTCGGTCGCTTCACCGGTACCCTGCATCTCCGGGCTCCGCGAATTGGAACAAATGGGCTTCAGGTGAACCCGATTAACGGCACGATCCTCAATGCCTCCAGCATTATCGTGGAAGGCTACCAACTCACAGACCTCACAGGCAGCGGCACAATCACCGCTGCCGTTCAAAACAACATCCGGACCAGCGGACTCGCGTTTGGGGCAAACATTGGCGCTCTCTCCATTGCGCTCCTTGCCAACAATTCCGGATTGGAGTCGGCTTTTGTAATAGTCCCCGGGGCTGAACTCATCAATCGCACCGGGGATCTGATCCTGGGGACAAGCGGATCCACCACCACCAGCGACTGGAACTTGGCCGGGTTCCGGTTCGGTCCCAAACAGGCACCGGGCGTTCTCACGCTGCGTGCCGCGGGGAATCTGGTCTTCTTCAACGCGCTCAGCGACGGCTTTACTCCCACCCTCGGCAATACCGACGCGGCTTGGTTGTATCGCGCGGAGTTGACCCCTTTCAATGCCGCGCTTCCGACAAACGCCCAATCCTGGTCCTACCGCATGGCCGCCGGGGCCGATTTCGGTTCCACGGCTTTTCAAGTGGTCCGTCCATTCTCGGCTCTCGCGGCGAACGCGGGGTCTTTGCAACTCGGAAAGCTGGTCACCACAAACAATGGCAATCCGGTGGCGACGGGAAATGCCAATGCCGTTTCCACGGCGGCCCTCGCCAATCGCTATCAGGTCATCCGCACCGGCAGTGGGAACATCGAAATTCACGCCGCTCGGGACGTTCAGTTCCTCAATCCCTTCGCCACCATCTACACGGCGGGAACCCGTGTGGCCGATCCCACTCTGGGCGGGACCTTCGAGATTCCGCCGTCTTCGTTCATCGGCAGTCAAGGCGCTCTTGGGGCTGTTCAACAGAGTCCCACATACGCTGCGCAATACAGCCTCGGAGGGGGAAATGTTCTTATCCGGGCCGGGGTAGACATCAAACGCCAAACGCAGACCGGTGGCGTGCTGGTGGACGATTCGCAAAAGCAGATTCCCAACAATTGGCTCTACCGCCGGGGATACATCGATCCGGCAACCGGGCGTTTCGGCGTAACGCGCGATGGCGATATCGCCTCCACCTCCTGGTGGATCGATTTCAGCAATTTCTTCCAAGGGGTCGGAGCCCTTGGCGGCGGAAACGTCACACTGCTCGCCGGCAATGATGTCCGTAACGTTGATGCAGTTACTCCCACCAATGCACGTCTCACCTACCGGACCGCCTCTGGCGACCGCACGCCGGCCAATCAAACTCTTGTCGAACTCGGAGGCGGCGATGTTCGCGTGGTGGCCGGACGGAATATCGACGCCGGCATCTACTACGTGGAGCGTGGTCAGGGCGTTCTCGTTGCAGGCGGGAGCATTCTGACCAACCGCACAAGATCGGCCTCCCTCGGGTCCCTCGACCCAATCTCGGCGACCAATCCAAATCCTTCTCCGGCTCAATGGCTCCCCACCACGCTCTTTTTGGGGAAAGGAACCTTTGACGTTCTCGCGGGAAAAGACATCACGCTCGGACCAACTGTGAACCCGTTCCTGCTCCCTATCGGCATCAACAACTCGTTTTGGAGAAAGAGTTATTTCTCAACATACGCTCCAGAGAGTGCTGTTCAGGTCACCTCGCTTGGCGGCAACATTACTCTGCGTCAGAACTCCACCGCGCCGGGCGTCGAGGATGATGCGCCGATTCTTCAAAACTGGATGGAGACAATCCACTTGCTCTCGACAAATCCCCGATCCCTTTCGCTCGTGCAGCCGTGGCTCCGCATTGGAGAGACCCAGTTGACCCCATTTGCAACGGTCTTCACCATCCTGCCTCCCTCGCTTCGGGCCACCACTTTTGTCGGTGACGTAAACTTGGTGGGAGATTTCAACCTGTCTCCGGCGGCCCGCAGCACTTTCGAATTGGTGGCCGGCGGTTCCGTCAACGGCCTGCAGCCAACTGGCATCGTCTCCCTACCGAGCGCAGGAAATATCCCACAGACCATTTGGCGCGCGGCCACGGTCAATCTTTCGGATGCCTCTCCCGATGCCCTTCCGCGCGTCCGGTCTCCTTTCGGCTACCAAAGCCGGGTGGGACTGGTCGGGGCAAACGCGCAGCGCACGGCCAGCAACTTCCTTCTTTCCGTCGATAGTCTCTTCCGGGAGTCCGGCTCGTCATCGGGCGTGCAGGCCGTGATTCAAACCCAGCAGGCCCTCCATGGAACGTCGTTGCTCCGGGCGGGTGATGCGCAGCCCGCGAGGATCTATGCGATCGGCGGATCCATCTCCGGACTCACATTCTTTTCAGGAAAATTTGCGCGCATCGTCGCACGTCGTGATCTGTCGGACGTATCTCTGTATTTGCAGAACAATTCGACCTCGGATGTAAGCGTCGTCTCTGCGGGGGGCGACATCATTCCCTACAATGCGAACTCGATCCTGCGGACCCGGGCGCAGGCGATCGGAAATCGCCTGAATCGGGCCGAGGTTCCCATGGCCGGCGATATCCAAATCAACGGACCGGGCACTCTCGCCGTACTTTCCGGACGAAATTTGGATCTGGGTACCGGGGCGAACAATCCGGATGGCACCGGAGTTGGAATTTCCAGCATTGGCAATGCCCGAAACCCCAACCTCCCCTTCGCCGGAGCCGACCTGATCGCGGCGGCGGGTCTTGGTCCGGCCTCCGGTCTCTCAGGTGCCATCCCGGGATTTGGAGGCTTTCTCGGGTCTTTCGTCAGCGCGCCTGATGCGGACACGCTTTTCGCAGAGATGTTGCTTCAAAATACGAACCTCCCGGCCAATCTCTCGCTCGCCTCCCTCCGGAACCTGTCCCCGGATCTCCAAGCCCGTGTGGCTTTGGAGCTTTTCTTCCTGACTCTCCGTGAGACCGGTCGTGCGGCGACCGGCTCGGGCGGTGGCAATCCGGGCGGATACGAGCGCGGATTCGAAGCGATCGCCGAACTCTTCGGGCTTTCCTCCGGGCGTGGCGATATTTTGACACGCTCCCGCGACATCCGGACGCGCAGCGGGGGCTCGATTACGCTCCTCGCTCCCGGGGGCGGGCTGACGCTCACTACAACGACCATCGGCACGCCTCTTACGCCTCCGGGCGTCATTACGGAAGCGGGAGGGGGAATCTCCGTATTTACGAAAAACGATGTCAACCTCGGCATCTCGCGCATTTTCACCCTCCGCGGAGGAAATCAGGTCATCTGGTCTTCTGCCGGGGACATCGCAGCCGGCTCTTCTTCGAAGACGATCCAGTCCGCTCCGCCGACCCGCGTCCTCCTCGATCCTCAGAGCGCAGCGCTCACGGTCGATCTCGCAGGCCTCGCCACTGGTGGCGGTATCGGTGTTTTGGCGACGGTGGATGGAGTCAAGCCGGGTAGCGTTGATCTCATTGCGCCAGGCGGAACGGTGGATGCCGGGGATGCAGGGATTCGGGCGAGCGGGAACCTCAACATCGCCGCTGTAAGGATTTTGAATTCGGACAACATCAATGTCGGAGGATCAACGTCCGGCGTCCCGACAGCTGCTCCAGTCGCGGCTCCCAACGTTGCTGGTCTGACGGCAGCCTCTAATACCACCGGGGCGGCCACTGCCGCGGCCGACACCGTCGCCCAGCAGGCTCAGTCCGGTGCCGCAACAGCTCCCGTGCTGCCTTCGGTGATAACCGTCGAGATCCTCGGATATGGAGGGGAAACAGATGGACAAGATTAACCTGTCAATGTCGGTTCGCGCGGTAATTACTCACCCTCTGAAAAAGAGAAAAGTTAGTATTGACTTATTCTGAGCATGAATGAGAGCATAACCACGACAAAACTAGTCGTATTTAACAATCTCACGTCCCGACCGCGGGAGTTGGAAACCAAAAACCCAATCAAAAAAAACAAAGTGAAAGAAAAAAGACCCATTCAACATTCCTTGCTGGCTAGGTCGGTTCTTGCAGCGGGCTTGGTCGCCTTCGCGGGTTCCGATGCCTCGGCAGTAGTGACCTCCTACAGTGACGGTGACCTCTTCTTGGGGTTCCGCAAGACCGGTAACGCTAATACGCTGGCTGTAAACATCGGATCGGCGACGCGTTTCCTGACTCCGACCCTTGGCGGAACGGCAGTTGCGAATCAAACGTTTAACGTGCAATTCGGCGTTGTTCCAAACACTTCTACTGCAGTGTTCAGTTTAGATGCTGACCTGACGGCCACGTTTGGCTCGAATTGGGCCAGCAATCCGACAGATGGAAGTGGGGTACGATGGGGGGTCGTTGGCTTTACGTCCAACGCTGTAAATAATTCCCCAATTGATGGGTATGCGGCACGAACTCTGTTCGTGACAAGGCAGCGAGTCAACCCGAGTACTCAGACATCGATTAACTCTACCCCACTGTCGGCGATTGGAAATCGCTCGGGTTTTGCCACCCAGTTCAATGGTTTTGCCAATGGAATTGGTGGTGGAAGTTACATCAATCAGGAAAGCACTTCAAACAGCAGTGTTGCCTACATCGGCGCAGCAAGCGATACCAACAACTGGGGTACCCGCATTCAAGCGAATGGGGGCTTCGGTTTGGGAGCCAGCAATTCGGTTGAGCAGCTTCCTTCGGGAACATTCAGCGGTCCGACCAACTCGGTACTCGATCTCTGGTTGTCTCCGAACACGGGATCAACACTCGCAACCGGCAACACCTACCTAGGGAGCTTTAGCTTGAACAATACGGGGGAACTTCAATTTACCGCCGTTCCAGAGCCTTCCACTTACGCGCTGATCGGCATTGCCAGCGCGGCGGGAATCCTACGCCTTCTCCGTCGAAGAAAACATCTAACCATCCAATCCTGAACAACCTTTTCCTGAAAAACCTCTAAAAAATACTTCAAAATGAAAATCTCCAAACTTCTTGCGGCGGCCACCGTCGCGCTTGGGCTGACCGGGTCGGCCTTTGCTCAAACCAAAGTATACATCGCGGGTGCTCCGGCCCTGCGGACCGAACTCACAACGGCCATTGAAAACCTCCTTCTCGGCCAGAGCAGCGTCCAGCGGGCTTTCAATGGCTCGGCGATTATCACGGCCAACGTGGTCACTTGGACCGGCGGTATCATCAATGGCAATCCCGTCACCATCAAGCTCACCTACAATGGATCGGCAGGGGGGTGGAAAACGAACGCCGCGTCACAGACGGTCCGATTCCTTCCGGATTCCGTGAACGGTTTGGGCAGCGGTCAGGTCGATGTGTTGACGAATGGGGCGGCGCTCGCGGAGTCAGCGGTTCCGGACTTTCACATCAGCAACGAGTACCAAGCCTCGACGCCATGGGTAGGCACCAATTCCGTTTCCTTTCCCGAAAACGGACCGACAACCTATCAGAATCTGGTGGACGCCATCGTTGGCATTCTGCCATTGGAGTTGGTCGCAAGCAAAGGAGCGCCTGAGGGCTTGAACCTCACGCCCCAACTGGCGCAGCAACTCTACCTTGATGGTGAGCTGAGGCTCTCCCAGCTAACCGGCAACTCCGCCGATTTTAACAAAAAAGTGTACCCGTTGAGCCGGGGCATCGATTCCGGAATTCGCACGCTGTGGGCTTCAGCAAACGGCTTGGGAACCTCGACTCCTATTCTCACGTGGCAGGCAACTGCAACGAACACTACAAACAAACCCGTTGTTGGAGTTACGGTCGTTGCACCGGGCATTGGATATACCTCAGCTCCTACGGTGACCATCTCCGGTGGTGGGGGATCCGGGGCGACCGCTATCGCCACGGTGGCAAATAACAGAATCACCGGCTTCACAGTCACAAACCCGGGAAGCGGCTACACCTCTGCGCCAACAGTTACCCTTACCGGTGGTGGCGGAAGTCTTGCCTCGGCGCGTGCTGTCATCGAGGGCGGTACTGTGACAAGTCATGCCCTGTGGCCGGCTTCTACGCTGTCGCCGGATACGCGGATTCTTGGAGTCAGCTTTGGGTTGGGCAATGGAGGTTATCCAACCTTTGGACCACTTCTTACCGCTCTCACCTCGACGTTGAATCTCCCGGGCGGCAATCCTGGAGACATCTACATCACGGTGTTGGGCAACTCTGACGCTAATTCAGCGATTCAGGGTGGCGCAAAGCGGGTGAGATGGAATGGTAACCTCTTGGGAACGCTTGGGACCTACGGAAACATCAATGGCGAGGAGAACAACCCCACCAATGTTGGCTCCTCCACCCCTGAGCTTTCGAATGGGCAGTATGACCTTTGGGGTTATGTCCGCTTGCCCTATCGAGCCGGGCTTTCAGGCGTTAAACTTGCCACTCACACCGCAATCGCGAACCAGTTGATCAATTTTGATTCACCGGTCTTGCTGAAAGACGTTAACGTTCAGCGGTTTGAAGACGGAGGAGTGATTGTGCAGGGTCAATTCATTCCATAAACCAGCAATTCAGTTAGATTAGACGCGATCGTGCCAGTGCGGAAATTTTATCCGCACTGGCACTAGTGCTATATGAAAACCAGTTTCCTGACCCTGTCTATTTCGATTGGTCTTCTCATGTTCGGACTCGGTTCGGCGTTTTTTTTGAGTTTTGATTATCCGCCTTCGGAATTTCAGAAGAATATTGGATACGAATCTTCTGACACTGGATCGCAAGAAACGGTTTTGCTTGAAGATGATTCTGGGACCCAGAAAAGTTGGGACAAGTCACGGGTGTCGGTTAATACCACGGCGGTTCTTGTTCAGCACTCCGCTGGCTCCGACTCAGCGTTTGCCGGTTCGAACTTGAATGCGGAACAAGTCACGAAAAGAGACGGCGTCGCTCGTCAAGCAAGTTATAAGTCAGAGCTTTTGAAGACCTCGGACGATCCGCTCAAACCCAATTCTTCGCTACCAGCCACCGCGGCATTTTCGGCAAAAACTCCCGACATCGAGAGCGTCTCTGGGGATTACCCCATCCCGAGCAAAGCTAGATCAACTGATCCAGACGAGACAGATTCCAACAGTGAAGCTGGCTCTATTGGGACAATTAGCGATGACGCAAATAATCAAACTCTTCCAGGGGAGATTTTTCCTCCGGCAATCTTAGGCATAGACCCCGTTGGGTCCGGGACTTTAGAACCGGTTCAAGAAGCTGGTCTTGAAACAGTGGAGGAAGAGTTCGTTCAAGCGGTGGGAGGAGTGTTCCCAGAAACACGCGAGGAATTGAAAAACTGGAATGACTCAAGAATTCGCAGCGACGCACAATTTCGGGCTAAGTTTGGCTATGCCGCGTTTTTGGACTTCAGCATGAGAGCTTATCGCCGCGAGGCTGGCCGGTAGGAAATCGAATTTGAGTGCTTAGAATCCCTCTCACCGCGAATGAGCTGTGGTAAGGGCGTTCCCTAGGGATGGCGGAAGCGTGAGGGCCTTGCGCTCCGATTGACGGCCGGTTGCATCGCCGAGGAGAAAGGACAGGAACGCAAGGGCAACGGCGGCGGTGACGATGGCGATATGTTTGCGTTCGACGACGAGTGCCTGAGGGGCGGCTTCTGAAAGTCCCTCGAAGACCTCCTCGGATTCTTTTAGCGGCTTTGCCTTGGCCCGTGCGACGAAACGCTTTGCGGAGGCGGGCCGGAACTTCGCGGGAGGTTTCTGATCCGAAACCTCGGATTTCTCCCGAGAAGGCCGTACGGAGGTCGACTTGGGTCGCCCTTGAGGCAATTCAGCAGTCGTTGGATTCATAATCACGACAAGTATGGTCGTGATTAAAAAAGTGTCAATTTTCTTTGAAAAAAATCAATCGCCGCGTCGCTTGCGGGGGAATTGGCGGCGCTCGATGAGAAGTCCGAGGATTCCGAAATAGAGCCCTGCGAGGATGGTCTGACCACTGATGCACAGGGCGGTAACAGCGAGGAAAGCGGGCAGGCCGGTTGCCGATTGGATGGAGACCCAGACGCAGAAGGCGCGGCTGAAAATGGCGAGGAGGACGCCGGCAACAAGGAATTCCTCCACGACCCCGTGTTCCCGGAGACGTGCGAACTTTGTGAGGGGCGGATGGAGCCCGGATTCGATGGCTACGAATTTTGCAAAGATTGCGAGGAGGAACGCTTGATAGCCGACCACGGTGAGTCCGCATCCCGCGATGGGGAGGAGGGGCGAGAGGGATGCCCCGAGCCATCCCGTGCCGGCGACGAAGAACGCAAGCAGACCGAGGGTGCTGGCGAGGAGTCCGGGAATGCCGAAGGACCACCGCGGGCTCATGAGGAGATAGAACCGCAGGCTGCGCCAGCCGTCGCGGTAGGTCTTGAGGTGAGGTTTGCGGTCGCGACCGTCGGGGGAAAGGGTGGTTGGGACCTCGGGAATTTTCAGGGCGTTGAGTTCGGCCTTGATGATCATTTCGAGGGCGAATTCCATTTCGCGGCTCTGAAGTCGCAGGCTCTGGATGGCCTCCTTGCGAAATCCCCGAAGCCCGCAGTAAAAGTCCCCGCACACTTTGTGATCGTAAAACCGACGCCCGAGTGCACTCAGCATGGGATTCCCGACGAAGCGGTGCATGAACGGCATGGCTCCAGGGGAGATGCCGCCTTGAAAGCGATTGCCCATCACGAGATCGTATCCTTGACGCAGCTTCTCGACGAACGGCTCCGAATATCGAGGAACTGCGGGCAGCCGGCTGATCAGGCGCCGTCCAGTTGCGCACGGGCCTCGGCGAGCGAGGCCGTCCAGCGGTCGTAGAACGTCCAACGGGCTGCGAGGTCGAAAAGCTCGGTCGCGGGGACTAGAGGCCAGCGGGCGTCGAGGGCGGTGAGTGTTGCATCAAGGCGGGCTCCCGAGGTTTCGACGAGGTCGTGCGCCTTTTTCCAGTCCGCTTCCAAGGGGGCGCGTTGCAAAAGAAGCAACGATGTCTGGAGCGCGCTGCCCGAGGAGGCTCGGCGGCTGTGCCAGGCGGCGATGCGTTGGCAGACATCGGCCACCGTGGAGAAGACCGTCCAGTCCGGATCGGCCGTTTTTGTCTCGGGTTCGTCCGGAAACATGAGGACCGCCAGATGGCGGAGGCGGCGGGGCGGGGAACTGAGGATTTGCCGGGCTTCATTGAGGGCGGACAAGCCCGCGCCGGATCCACCGGCGCGATCCGGATGGGCCGTCGCGGCGAGCTCATGATACCGGGATTTGATTTTCTCCGGATCGAGGTGAGGACGGGGATCGAAGCCGAGGGAGGCGAAGGCGTTCGTCACGCCGAAAAACTCTCGCCGCAGGAACAATGGGCGACGGCGTTGGGATTCGTGACTTTGAATCCCCCTTTCTGCAAATCGTCGCTGAAGTCGAGTTCGGACCCACTGACGAAAAGTGCGCTTTTTGGGTCGATCACGACATTGACGCGATTGGACTCGACGAGGATGTCGCGATTGGCTGGACCGTCAACGAGGTCCATCTTGTATTGGAGGCCCGAGCAACCGCCGCCGATCACCGCGACTCGCAGCGCGCCCTGAGGACGGCCTTGTTTTTCCAGAAGCATCCGAAGCCGGGCGCTGGCGGCGTCGCGGACACGGATCAGTTTTTCGTTGCCGATTCTTACACCCTGCATGGCGTCAAGATGCGCCTCCCGCGCGAATTGGCAAGCGGATCAAAACCACGCACCCACAATGGCGGGGTCATACCACTCCGCCGGAAATTCGTAAGGGAAGGGCGGCTCGCCGTAGAAGTAGGGATCCGAGAAATACGAGTGCTTGTCCCATTTGGCATCACCGGTCTGGGCTCGCTGAGTCGCTTCGAAGAACCCGGAGGATTTGCCGAGGTAATTCACGAGATCCGACCCGGCTCCGATGTCGAGAAGGTGCTCGAGTTGAGCGTCCGTGAACTGATACGGGGCTTTGGTGCTGCGCAGATAGGAAATGATGACCGGGTCGGGGATGTTGTCTTTGACGAGGCCTTCAATATCGCCGTAGGTGAGCACACGGCCCGACGCGATCTTGGCGTAGGTGCGCGAGTCAATGCCGGATTGGGCGAGTTTTTGAAGAGCCAGCGGAGTGCCGCTGTTCTGCGTGGTGGCGCAGGCGGAAAGGACGACGGCAACGACCAGGAGAGCTGCGATGCGGATCATGAGCGGAGCTTTTACACGAGGTGCCGTGGCGAGGCGAACAATTTCCGCCGGGTCAGTGGATCTCGACCGGGCACTTCGGAAGGGCGCGAAGAAAAGCGCGGCCGTAGGGCTTGTTGACGATCCGGCTGTCGAGAATGACGATGGTGCCCGTGTCGGATTTCGACCGGATGAGGCGGCCAACGCCCTGCCGCAGGCGGAGGATGGCTTCGGGGAGTGAGTAGGAATCAAACGCCCGTCCGCCGGTGGCCTCAATGGCCTCCAGTCGCGCCTCGGTGAGCGGGTGGTCGGGAGTGGCGAAGGGGAGGCGGGTGATGATGACGTTCGACAGCGCATCGCCTGGGACGTCAACGCCGGTCCAGAAGCTCGACACGCCAAAGAGCACACTGTGCGGATTTTCGCGAAACTCGTGGACCATGCGCTGGGCGGGCATGCCGGTGCCTTGCACAAGGAGCGGCCAGCCTTTCCTCTCGAAGTGTGTCTCCATGGCCTCGGCGATGGTACGGAGCGTCTGATAACTCGTAAACAGCACAAAGGCCCGCGCGGTGCTCTTTTCCGTGAAGTGGGCGATCCAATGCTCCAGAGCTTTGGTGTAGCCGGGATCTTTTGGCTCGGGCATCTGGCGCACGAGGTGGAGCGACATTTGTTTTTCGTAATCAAACGGGCTGCCGATCTGGACGGGTGGCACGTCTTCGGCCCCGACCCGCGTGCGGAAATAGCGGAGATCCGGCGTGCCAACCGAGAGCGTGGCACTGGTCAGGACCGAGCAGGCACCTTCGCGGAAAAGCAAACGCCGGAGGGCATCGGCGAGGTCCACGGGAGCGGTGCGCAGGGTGCAGAATGGCTCGCGGCGGCCGACCTGCTCGACCCAATACACGTGGTCGGACTGCTCGAGAGCGAGAAAGTCCGTAATGGCCGCGCGGGCACTCCGGAGCTTGCGTGCGGCGTCCTGCAGCTCCGCGGCGCCGGTCTCGTCCTTTTCGCGCAGGCGGGCGGCCTCGACGGCGACCAACTCGCCGAGTTTGGCCAGGCCTCCGCAGATCGCCTCTCCATCCGCCAGTCCGGCTTCGCGCACGCGGAATTCGCGTCCTTTTTTAAAATTGCAGTTCAGCGCCACGGCGTCGAAGAACGTGTCCGCGGCCGGGAGCGTATCCGCCACGGCCCGGCAGGCAGGGCCGTTTTTCATCATTTGAAAAAGTCCCTTCTTGGTTCGCGGATTGTAGAGCCGTTGAATCATCCGGCGCAGGCCGAGCTGGGAGACTTCGAGGCCGATATGGCGCGAGGCCACCTCCTCGATCGTGTGCGCCTCGTCGAAGACGACAAAGTCATTGGCGAAGAGCAGTCCGCCCGTGCGGTTTTCCGCGTCCTCGACCGCGCCCAGCAGCGTGAAAAAGAGCGCGTGATTCAGCACGACCATATGGGCCGAGGCCACGCGGCGGCGGAGATTTTGGTAAAAGCAACCGGAAGCCGGTCCGCAGGTTTTCGGTGTGCAAAGGTGTTGCTCGCTGCGGACTTCCTCCCACACGGCGGGATCCGGTTGCTCGAGAAAATCGCTGAGCGAGCCATCTTTCGTCGTCAGGCTCCACTCGCGAATGCGCTCCAGCTCGGCTTTTTGCTCCGGGGTGAAAAGATCGCCGGCCTGGGCGAGGGCGCGCTTGAGGCGCGTTGTGCAAAGAAAATTCTGACGCCCCTTCAGGAGCACGGCCTCGAAATCCTCGTCGATGAGCTTTTGAACGAGCGGAATGTCTTTGTAGATGAGCTGTTCCTGGAGAGCGATCGTGTGCGTGGAGATCACGGCCTTGCGCTTCGTGCGAAACGCATGCAGGGCGGCCGGGACAAGGTAAGCGAGCGATTTGCCCACGCCGGTGCCGGCTTCGATCACGATCTGACGTCCGCTTTCCAGCGTACGCGCCACCGCGACGGCCATCTGTTGTTGCTCGGGGCGGTATTCGAAGCTCGAGGCTGCCGAGAGCCGCCCGGTCTCGGAAAACATCTCGTGGATCTCGCGCTCGAAGGCACTCACCTCCGCCCGGCCAACATCTTCGCGCAGAGAAATCATCGCCGGGATGTTACGGTTCCGGAGGCTTGGTGCAAGCCGGGTGTGGATTTTGGGTTTACCGCGCCTGCCGAAAGGCCTAAACCTCGAACGTGGCTCTCCCTGCCGGTATCGTCATCCGTCCCTACGCGCCCCGTGACCGGGACGCGATCCGCCGCCTTTGTTGTGAGACCGGGTTTCTGGGCAAACCCATCGACCACGTTTTTCAAGATCGCGAGCTCTTTGCGGATTATCTCACGGCTTACTACACCGATGTGGAGCCGGAGTCGTCATTCGTGATCGAGCAGGATGGTGTGGTCAAGGGCTACCTCCTCGGGTCGCGCCGTCCGCTCCGCCAGCAATGGCACGGGTTTTTCCACAACATCCGCCTTTTCTTCGCCGGCCTGCGGCGCTACCCGACCTACAATCGCGCTACGCGGGATTTCATCGGCTGGATCCTTCGCAATTCGTGGCGCGAAGTCCCCGCCGCACCGCGCCGGACGGCGCACTTCCACTTCAACGTTCTCCCCGAGGCGCAAAGCGTGGCGGGCACCCACGCGCTCATCAATGCCTACTTCGAATACCTTCGCGCCCATGGCGAAAAGGCGGTCTTCGGCCAATTGGTCACGTTCGAGTCTCGCCGGGGGTCGAAGCTCCTCGAGCGCTTCGGCTTCCGCGTGATCGAGAAAAAGGAGATTACCAAATACCGCGGAAAACATCCGGAGCCGGTTTATCTCACCACCGTGATCAAGGAGCTGGCTGTTCCGGAGCGATCAACGGTGTCGGGGCGCTGACCGGCCGGGCTGTCAATCGCGGGGCATTCTTGAAGCTTGAGATTGGCGGCCGCCTTCGTAGTCTCTTGGGTTCCGGTTAACCCGGTTGCACAGGATGAAGATCTACATCGACGGAAAGTTTTACGAAAAAGAAGACGCGAAAATCTCGGTTTTCGACCATGGCTTGCTCTACGGAGACGGCGTTTTTGAGGGCATTCGTTTTTATCAAGGTCGGGTGTTTCGCTTTGAGGAACACATGGACCGCCTCTATGACTCGGCGAAGGCGATCTGCCTGAAGGTCGGCCTGGAAAAGGCCGAACTCTCCGAGGCGGTTCTTGAAACAATCCGCCAAAATGATCTTCAGGATGGCTACGTCCGTCTCGTGGTCACCCGCGGCTCGGGCGACCTCGGTCTGAATCCCGCGCTTTGTCCCCGGGCGACCATTTTCATCATCGCTTCGAAGATCACGCTCTACCCGCCGGATAACTACGAGAACGGCCTGAAGGTGGTCACCTGCGCCACGCGCCGCATTCCGCATGGCGCGTTGAGCCCGATGGTGAAGTCTCTGAATTACCTCAACAACGTCCTCGCCAAAATCGAAGCCCAGCAGGCGGGCGCGGGCGAGGGACTCATGCTCAACGAGCAGGGCTACGTGGCCGAGTGTACCGGCGACAACATTTTCACCATCAAAAAAGGCGAAATCTTCACGCCGCCCATCTCATCCGGAGCCCTCGCAGGCGTCACCCGGGCCGTCATTTTTGAAATGGCCGCCGAGATGGGAATTCGCATCAGCGAGCCTGAAATGACCCGCTACGACATCTTCACGGCTGACGAGTGTTTTCTCACCGGCACCGCGGCGGAGGTCATTCCCGTTGTGCGCCTCGACAGTCGGGAGATCGGCGAAGGACGTCCCGGCCCGGTCACCCGCAGGATGATCGCCCGTTTCCATGAGTTGACAGCCTCGACGGGCGTGATGATCTATAAGAAGTAATGCAGTGTGACGTCTGCCAGAATAAAGAAGCCACCGTCTTCCTGACGCAGATCGTTGACGGCAAAATGCAGAAGGTGAACCTCTGCGAATCCTGCTCGAAAGAGAAGGGCGTCAACGACCCGACCGGCTTTGCCTTGGCGGACCTCTTGCTCGGCCTTGGGGCCGCGCAGGACATTGAAAAAAATCCGGGCTCGCTCAAGTGTCCCGTCTGCGGGTTTACCCAAGCCGACTTCAAGAAAACCGGCCGACTCGGGTGCAGTTCCTGCTACGGCGTTTTCGCCGAGGGCCTGCGCGGCATGTTGAAAAATATGCACAAAGGGACCCAGCACACCGGCAAGGCCCCCAGTGCGTTTCAGAGCCTCCGTCAACGCACGGACATCATGAAGGATCTCCAACAAAACCTCGAAAAAGCCGTCGCGGCCGAGGAATACGAGCGGGCCGCGGACCTTCGGGACCAAATCCGCCGGATCGGAGCGGAGCTCCAGGGATGAAATTTTCCCGCATCATCGCCAGCACCGGCGAGTGGCTCACGGGCGACGGCCCGCATCGGAACATCGTCGTCAGCAGCCGCGTCCGCCTCGCCCGCAACCTGCGCGACAAGCCTTTCCCCGGTTGGGCCAAAAAAGCCGAACGCATCGAGGTGATGAAACTCGTGAAAGATGCCGTTGAGCATCTTCCGGAGATGGAGGTATCTTATTCGGAGAACTTGGAAGCCCTCTCACCGCTGGAAAAGCAGGTTCTCGTCGAGCGCCACCTCATCAGCCGCGAACACGCGGCCAAGGGTGTCGGCAGCGCCGTCGTCATGAACGAGCCCCAGACCCTCTCGGTCATGATCAACGAGGAGGACCACCTCCGCATGCAGGCCATCTGTTGCGGCCTCCAACTTGACAAGGTCTTTTCCATGATCAACCGCATGGACTCGGAACTCGAAGAAATGGTCGAGTTCGCGTTCGATGCAGACCTCGGCTATCTCACCGCCTGCCCGACCAATGTCGGCACCGGCATGCGCGCCTCGGCCATGCTTCACCTGCCGGGTCTGGTCATGAGCGACCAGATCAACAAGATCATCAATTCCGTCAACAAAATCGGCCTCGCCGTCCGCGGCCTCCACGGCGAAGGCACCGAGGCGATGGGAAATCTCTTCCAAGTTTCGAACCAGACCACCCTCGGCGAGACCGAGGAGGAAATCATCGGCCGACTCAACCGCGTCATCGAGCAAATCCTCGAACACGAACAGAACGCCCGCGCGCTCCTGGCCCAACGCAAATCCATTACCCTCTACGACCAAATCGGCCGCGCGTACGGGATTTTGGCCCATGCCTACTCGATGGCCTCAAAAGAGGCACTGAACTTGCTCTCTGTCATCAAGCTGGGAATTGACCTTGGCGTCTTCCCGGAGACCCACCGCTGCCCCGTGGACGAACTTTTTATCGAAACCCAACCCGCCCACCTCCAAAAAGGTGCACATGCCCAAAAAATGTCCGCCGAGGAAAGGGACACCTTGCGCGCCGCCATAATCCGGGCAAAGTTGACCCACATTCCGGTGCCGGATATCTCCCGCCTCCAAGCGGAAACTCCGAAGCCGGAGGAATCCGATCATGATGAATAACTTCACTCCGCGTGCGCAGCAGGTTCTGGCGTTGGCCCGCAAAGAGGCCGACCGCTTCAATCATAATTACGTCGGGACCGAACACCTCCTCCTCGGGCTCATCAAGCTGGGCCAAGGCGTGGCGGTGAACGTGCTCCAGAAGATGGGTCTCGACCTCGAGACGGTTCGTATGGAGGTCGAAAAGCAGGTCGGTTCCGGTCCGGAAACCAAAATGGTCGGGAACATCCCCTACACGCCGCGCGTGAAGAAGGTCCTCGCCCTCGCCGGCAAGGAGGCCAAGAGCCTGCAACACTCCTATGTCGGCACCGAGCACATCCTCCTCGGCCTCTTGCGCGAAGGCGAAGGCGTTGCCGCTCGTGTTCTCAAGAATCTGGAAGTCGACATTGAGCGCACCCGCAACGAGATCCTCAAGGAGCTCGACCCGAATTTCGCACCGCAGGAAGAGGGCGATGCCATTCCTGCTGAGGCGGGTGGCAAAAAAGACGGCAAAACTCCGGCCCTCCGCGCCTTTGGTCGTGACCTCACCGAGATGGCCAAGAAGGCAGAACTCGATCCCGTCATCGGTCGGGCCGATGAGATCGAACGCGTCGTCCAAATCCTTTGCCGCCGCACGAAGAACAACCCGGTCCTCATCGGGGAAGCCGGTGTCGGCAAAACCGCTATCGCCGAAGGCCTTGCTCAGGAAATCGTCGCGGGCAATGTTCCCGAAATCCTCCGCGAGAAAAAAGTCATCACCCTCGATCTCGCCCTCATGGTTGCCGGCACTAAGTATCGTGGCCAGTTCGAAGAGCGGATCAAAGCCGTGATGGACGAGATCCGCCGCAGCAAAAATGTCATTCTCTTTATCGACGAACTGCACACGATCGTTGGTGCCGGTTCGGCCGAGGGCGCGATGGACGCCTCGAATATCATCAAGCCGGCCCTCAGCCGCGGAGAGCTCCAGTGCATCGGGGCCACCACCCTTAACGAATACCGCAAATACATCGAAAAAGATGCCGCGTTGGAGCGCCGCTTCCAGACCGTGAAGGTCGAAGCTCCGTCGGTCGATGAGACGATTCTCATCCTCCGCGGTATCCGCCCGAAATACGAGGCCCACCACAAAGCGAAGATCCTCGACGAAGCCATCGAAGCGGCCGCCAAGCTGTCGGATCGCTACCTTTCCGGTCGCTTCCTGCCCGACAAAGCTATCGACGTCATGGACGAAGCCGGCTCCCGTGCCCGCATCGCCGCCATGACCCGGCCGCCGAACGTCAAGGACATCGAAGCGGAAATCGAAAAAATCCGCATCGAAAAAGAAGCCGCCATCAAAGCGCAGGATTTCGAGAAGGCCGCGTCGCTCCGCGATGACGAGAAGCAGGCCAAGGACCGCCTCGAAGCCATTCTCGGGGAATGGCGCGCCAACAAGGAAGAAAAGGAAGTCATCGTCGGCGAAGACGAGATCATGCACGTCCTCTCCAAGTGGACCGGCGTCCCGCTCTCCCGCATGGAGCAGCAGGAAACCGCAAAGCTCCTCGCAATGGAATCCGAACTCACCGGGAAAGTCATCGGTCAGGACGAGGCCGTCGTTGCCATCAGCAAAGCCCTCCGCCGCTCCCGCGCAGATCTCAAAGATCCCCGCCGTCCGATCGGGTCGTTCATTTTCCTCGGCCCCACCGGCGTTGGAAAAACGTTCCTCGCCCGCACGCTGGCCGAGTTCATGTTCGGCGATGCCGACGCGCTCATCCAGATCGACATGAGCGAATACATGGAGAAGTTCACCGCTTCCCGCCTCATCGGCTCGCCTCCGGGCTACATCGGTTACGAGGAAGGCGGCCAGCTCAGCGAGGCCGTTCGCCGTCGCCCGTATTCCGTCGTTCTCTTCGACGAGATCGAAAAAGCGCACCCCGACGTCATGCATCTCCTTCTCCAGATCTTGGAAGAGGGCAAGATCACCGACTCGCTCGGCCGGAAGATCGACTTCCGAAATACGATCATCATCATGACGTCCAACGTCGGAGCCGAGCTCATCAAAAAGCAGACCACGCTCGGTTTCGGTGCCCCGCGCTTGGATGAGAACTACGACACGATGCGCGGAAAGATTCTCGAGGAGACCAAACGCGTCTTCAAACCCGAGTTCCTCAACCGCCTCG
>CAZRIL010000073.1:0-26546 GCA_964600115.1 uncultured Chthoniobacter sp.
CGAGGACGGCTGGGTCGTGCGCGCGCCGTGGTATCCGGTGCAGAAGGCATTCCGCACCGTGACCATGGCCAAGGATAAGCACCCCTACGTGCTCGTGGCGGACGACATCCGCAAGGATGATGCAGAACATCTTTACGAATGGCGGATGAATCTCCCGCCGGACGTTTCCGCCGTCTCGATCACGGGACCCGACATCCTGCTCGGCGACCTGACCACGAAGCGGGAGCCAGTTGAACTGAACTACGCCTTCCAGGGCGGAACCGGTCTGGTTCCGGCGAAAGGGGACCGACTCCTCCTCGTGCGGACGCTCGACATTGCAGCGCCGGCTTTGCCGACCTTGCAGCCGATCCCGATGGTCGCCGCGATCGAATACAAAAAGACGGATGACTCGCACCAGTTCACCGGGCGGAGCCTCGGGATGGGAACGCAGGTGGTTGTCGGATCGCGCTCCGTCGAGCCCGGTTTCGTCATGATGCTCTACCCGCACCGCCAGGGCGACGAATTGCCCGCCACGACATGGAATGAGGACAAGACGCGATTGACGATTGCGTGGAAGGACCAGACTGACGTCTATGCGGTAGCGGTCACACCCGAGGGGCGCCGGACATTCACCAGGATCACCGAGAGTGATTCTGCACGTGTGAAGACCAAAACGACTCCCAAAAATCTATGAAAGCGCTCCGCCTTTCCATCGCCTTCGGCTGCCTGCACCTGAGCACGTCACTCGCCGATGTCAAACCCAACCCGATCTTTGGCGAGAACGCTGTGCTCCAGCAAGGCGCGGAGGTCCCGGTCTGGGGAACGGCTCGTGATGGGGAGTCTGTGACGGTCGAGTTCCAGGGTCAAAAAGCCACGACCATCGCGACGGAAGGAAAATGGATGGTGCGCCTGAAAGACCTCAAGCCCGGAGGGCCTTTTTTCATGAAGATCCAGGGCGACAACGAGGTGACTATCACGAACCTACTCGTCGGGGAGGTGTGGCTTTGCTCCGGCCAGTCCAACATGGAGTGGGCGCTGTCGAAATCCGATGGAGGAGCCGAAGCCATCGCCTCGTCCGCGAACCCAATGCTGCGGATGTGCCGCATCCCTCATAATGTACAGATGACCCCGCAGCCGGAGGTCGCGGCAAAGTGGGACGAGTGCCTGCCCGACAAGGCCAAGTCGTTTTCCGCGATTCCCTACTGGTTTGGAATCAAACTGCAAAAGGCACTCGGCGTGCCGGTCGGCATCATCAACAATTCCTTCGGAGGAACGACAATCCAGAGCTGGATGCCCGAGGAAACCCTCAAGAAGGGACCCTGGCCGCAGGACAAGTGGACGGACCTCGCCTTGGCGAAAGAGGACTATGACCACCGGGTCGCGGAGGCGCGTCCGCTCAAAGAAAAATACGAGGCGGAAAAGGCTGCCGCGCTTGCAAAGAATCTCCCGCCTCCACCGCAACCTGCGGGGATTCCCAGCGAGTTCAAAGGCGTGAGCACGCTCTGGAACGGGGAGATTGCGCCGCTTCTGCCTTACCGCATCCGCGGAGTCGCATGGTATCAGGGTGAGAATAACGCCTACGTGAAGGTCGCTGACACCTACAAGGATCTTCTGCCGGCAATGATCAGGGACTGGCGGAGCGCCTTCGGGCAGCCCGATCTCCCGTTTCTCATCTTTCAAATCGCCCGCAATCGCAAGTGGCAGACTGATCCCAATGAGCAAAGCGGAATTGCGGAAGTCCAGGAAGCGCAACTGAAGACCGCACTCGCAACCCCGCGCTCCGCTCTGATCGTCACCACCGACATGGGTGGCCCGGACGTTCACTATACCGGAAAAGAACCGATCGGAGAACGCGCCGCCCGGGCGGCACTGGCAATGGTTTACGGACGCGAGATTCCATGGGCTTCCCCGGTCTTCCAAAAGGCCGAATTCCACGACGGAAAGGCGGTGGTCTGTTTTGACAATGCCGGAGACGGGCTGGAATCCCGCGACGGGAGTCCCAAGGGGTTCGTCATCGCTGGCAGGGATGGGAAATATGTCTTTGCCGATGCCTCCATCGAAGGAGACAAAGTCATCGTTTCCAGCCCGCAAGTCCCGCAGCCTGCAACTTTTCGCTACGGATGGGCGGATCTCCCCAACGTGAACCTTTTCAATCGGGCTGGATTTCCTGCCGCACCTTTCCGCTCGGACGAATCCGGCAGATAATGCGATGAAGTCCGCATCCTGCCTGCTTGGTGTCATGGCATTTTCTAGCGCCTTGTGGGCCTCGGATTCCGGCAAAGCCGCCGGGGACGCCCGGACCTGGCTTGATGCCTGTAATGTTTCGTGGACAGATTTTGGAAAGGACTCTCAGGATTCGATGCCGACCGGAAACGGCGATATCGGTCTGAACGTTTGGACGGAAGCCAACGGCGACGTGATCTTTTATATTGGCAAAACTGATGCCTGGAGCGAGTCGAAAGAGAGCGAGTTGGTCAAGGTCGGCCGCGTTCGTGTCTCGCTAAGCCCGAACCCGTTCACGAAGGAGGGCAGCTTTCTCCAGACGCTGAAGTTGAGGGAAAGCGAGATTGTCATCAGCGGCAGTGGCGCGACGCTCCGTCTCTGGGTCGATGCCAATGCACCGGTGATCCGCGTCGAGATGGAAGCTCCGCAACCGACGACAATGAAGGTCGCCCTCGATCCCTGGCGTGCCGAGCCGAAGGGTAGCGTCTCGGCCGATGTCGTCGTGCCTGACGAAAAGGACCGGATCACATGGTATCACCACAATGGCGAAAAGGCGGCGAATCCGGAACTGGCCGGTCGCACGTTCGGTGCTGTCATCCTGGGCAAAGGATTCCAACGGACCAAGGGGAATGTCCTTGTTTCCGAATCTCCCGCAACGTCTGCGGCTGTCTCGATCTTTCCGCTCACCACCGCCGAAGGATCCATCGCGGAGTGGCTGGCGAAATCGCGCGAACCCGCGACAGGCGATGCCGGAGAAGCCCGCGCCGCGCACAGGCAGTGGTGGGACGCCTTTTGGAACCGCAGTCATATCGCTCTTTCCGGCGACGCCGATGCGGATGCCGTCACTCAAGGCTACACCCTGCAGCGCTACCTGACCGGGTGCGCCGGCCGCGGGGCTTTTGCGATCAAGTTCAACGGGTCGATTTTCACTACGGACTTCCCCGGAAAAACACGCCGTGAAAAAGGCTCGCCGACCGATCTGCCCGACCCCTTCACCGCTGATGACCGGAGTTGGGGCGGACGATACTGGTTCCAGAACACGCGCCCGATGTATTGGCCCCGACTCGCGGCCGGGGACTTTGATCTGATGCGGCCGTTCTTCAAGATGTATGGTGACATGCTGCCGCGGAATTCCGCGCGCGTGAAAGAATATTACGGCCACGATGGCGCCTGCTTCCGAGAGACTTCTCCGTTCTGGGGCGACCTTGTGAAGCTCGGCCCCGAGTCCGCCGGAAACTACACCGCCCACTACTACCTGCCAATCATTGAACTGTGTGCGATGATGCTCGATTACTATGATTACACAGGAGACAAATCGTTCGCCCGCGACTCCCTCCTCCCGATGGTCGCGGCGGGAGTGACCTTTTACGACAAGCACTTTCCCCGGGGCGCGGATGGAAAAATCCTGCTGGAGCCCGTCAATTCGATAGAGATGTTCTGGAAGGTCCGGAATCCGACACCCGACCTCGCCGCTTTTCATTTTCTCCTTCCGCGCCTGATCGCCCTGCCGGATGATCTTGTCGATGCGGATACCAGGGCTGGGTGGAAGCGCCTTCTCGCCGAGATGCCGCCGATCCCACTCGGCGAAAAAAATGGCAGGACGGTTCTGCTCCCTTACGAAGGGGACCAGACGTCACCGGCAAAAAACTCCGAGGTCCCAGAGCTCTACGCGGTGTATCCGTTCCGGCTTTTCGGCGTTGGAAAACCCGGACTGCAACTCGCTCTCGACACATTTGCTGCGCGTGCGATCAAGCGCACGAAATGCTGGCACCAGGATCCGGTCTGGGCCGCATATCTGGGCCTGGCCGACGATGCCAGGCGCGATGTCACAAAGAACCTGACGAACCGGGATCCCCGGCTGCGCTTTCCGGCCTTCTGGGAAAAAGGCCACGATTATGCTCCCGATCAGGACAATGGCGGCAACGGCGAGTTGGCCCTGCAGCGCATGCTTCTCCAAGCCGATGGCTCCAGGCTCCTTCTGCTGCCGGCTTGGCCAAGTGGGTGGAATGCCGATTTCAAATTGTGTGCTCCGCTCAACACGACGGTTGAGGGCCATGTCGAAAATGGAAATGTGACCCGCCTTGAAGTCACTCCTGCGTCCCGGCGGAAGGACATTGAAGTGATGCCTCCCCACGTCATCACTGCTGATACGTCGCCTGGGAATCCATGAAGTGGCACATTTCGTGCGCTTTGACTCGCCCGTCGCCTATTTTTTTGCGCCCCAGACATTCTGCTTTTCGGGACTGATGGGCAGCGGGGCGATGACCGGGGCGCTCTCGCCGATCTCCCACTCTTCTCCCTTGGTCAGTCGTAAATCCTCAGTTTTCCCATCGATCTGAAGTCTGCAAGGTTCACCCGCGAGGCTTTTGATCCGGACCCATTGGGTCTTTCCGCCCCTGCGTATTGCGCTGACAAGAAATCCTCCCTCGGCGCAAAGGTTGTGAAAGACGGCATCGTCCCATTCCTTCGGACAGGCGGGAAAAATCCGGATCGTTCCTCCCCGGCTTTGGATCAGCATGTCGAGGATGGAACGGGAGGAGGCGATCGGGGACTCGAAGGTCGGCCAACCGTGCTCACTGTAGAGCGTGTTCGGCCCGATGGTTGGCTCCTTCCGGGGGAGCAGCTCCAGAGAGCGGTTCAGCCAGTGGAGGGCTTTGTCTCCTTCGCCCAGTGACGCCCAGAGCGACGAGGCTCCGTTGAACTTGAACATGCAATTGTCTCCGTCGAGATCGGTGAAATGCCGGATCGACCTTTTGGCCAGCGCGATACGTTCCGCCGGGCTGTCGACGTTGATCGTATTGAGAGGAAAAATTCCGAAGAGATGGCTGTAGTGCCGGTGCGGCTTTGCAAACGGAGCATCTCTCCCGATCATGATTCCGTTCTCATCGGTCATATAGTCAGCCATCCCGTCCAGCAGATTTTTCCACGTCGGCAGCAGCGGGTCATCGATCTTCAGGCGCCCGGCGATCTGGATGAGCGCCTGAAACCCCCACTGCGCGAGGGCAATGTTCATGCTGGTGTCCGGAGCACCACCGTATTCGTCGGAGAACGCGTAAGGAATACGGTAGCGCCCATCCTGGCCTTGAGTCATCAGGCGGACATAGGGCTGAAACGCGCGCTTCATCAGCGGGTAGATCGTTTTCCGCAGCCGTTCGTCATCCATCGCAAACTGGTTGTGGCGGTAAAACATCTGCATCAGCCAGGGGAGGGCGATGAGGTTCAGCCGCTTGGAGGGATCGGTCGTCAGAGCCGTGGGCGCGATCAGTGAGTCATACCCGACCGGGTTTCCCAGACCCGCACAATCGTTCCGGTAGGCCTCGGGAACATTCCTGATCAACTGGTCGGTGCGGCGTTCCATCAGCCTGTAGAGTGGCTCTGCGAGCTCGGGATGATTCGTGGTCTCAGCGGTGTAATAGGCGAGCTGGATATTGAGATTTGTCCAATAGGCGGCCCAGACGCTCTTTTTGAACCACGGCCCCATCAGGTCCACCACAGGGCGGTCCTCACGAGTGGCGCTTGCAAGCTTGTAAAGCTGGATCCAGTAGAAGCTCTCCAATCGGGGATCCGGCAGGCTGACAAAGCTGGCGGGATAAAACCGGTGCCACCACTCGCGGTGGGATTTTTCTAGGTAATCTCTTCCTTCTTCGCGGGCGGATCGGATTGTAGCCACGGCGTCCTCGGCGGACCCATTCGCAGGCTTGAGGTTTTTTGCCCAGCGATTGGCGACCGTGATCAGGATCGTGCGCGAGCCATCCGGGTTGGCCTCGTCGCTCCAGGCCGTGGCATAATCATCACCGTCCAGGAGGGTTTGGGTCACCACTTCGATTCCGGACAGCCTTTCGACGCGGAACGGCGGGTTGGGGGTGTAGACAACATTCTTGTCACGGTTCGGGGCAACGGTCGGCCTGGGGTGGTTTCCCTGCTCCGGTCGGAACGCGCACCTCGCACCGCTTTCCCGCCCTGTGCTTTTCAGGTTCAGCACGATCAGCGATCCGGCTGAGGGAACGAGGCAGCGGAGTTCGAGAGTGCCCGCAGCCGTCTTAATTTCACCCCGGATCTCGGCATTCCAGAGATCGACGCGGAGATGGACATTCTGGATTTCACCGACAGGGGTCAAGAGCAACTGCCCGATCGGTAATCTTCCGACGGGATGTGCCCCTGTTGTCCGGTGGTCATAGACGTCGGTTCTTCCGATTTCAAAACGCAGCGTATTCGGCTCCTGATCGTCTCTGAAGAGGATGGCCCCCAGCAATCCATTGCCGACAAAAGGTCCTTCAAAATAGTCCTCAGGCATCCGCTCCCAGATCATGTCCTGGCGTGCCAGAAACTCCGGCCAGTCCACTTGATCATGGATCGCGTGGGCGCTGGCGGAACAAAGTATCGATAGCGAGAGAAAAACAGCGCAACGATATATTCGTGATGTCATTGCTTGGGCGGAGGGTTTCCATGATGTCCGATCATTCGGAACTCAGGGTGTTGCAATGTGGATCAAGTCGCTGGAGACGGTCACGGGGCGGTCATCGGAAGCAACGACGAACCAGTCGGCAGCTTCGGAGGGGAGATTCGCTTCAAAATGATTGCCGCCGGTTCCGGTTGCGGGCAGGGCGATCCACTCGCGCGTTTTGACATCGGGATTGTTTTTCGCCCAATAGATTTCGACCTTCGAGAGCGGACGGGGGGAGGTGATGGAGAATTTTGCCAGCCGGGGAGCGCCGGTCTCAACGCTGACCTTTGGCAGCGGCTCGCCAATGCCTTTCAGGTTGAAATCGAAGAACGGCACTTCCATGGCAAGCCAGTTGGCCTTGCTGCCGCTTGGTGTGGGATAGGGCTGGAAGGCTGTGGGTTTGAATGGCTCGGAGGGCTCCTTCGGAAACTCCATGCCGCCGGGCAGGGGAACCTTGTGGTTGGAGTTCGGCGCATAGAGATGATTCTTTTCGCCGGGAATCCCATCGAGCGTCGCCTGCACCGCGAGCGGCCAATAGAAGAAGTCGTTCATTGCACCGGCAATAAAATAGGCGGCTTTCAGCCCCGGCAGGCGGCGGCCCGCATCGAGGTGCAGCAACCACCGTGCGCGCTCGTCCTCCGGCATGCCGCCGAGGGTCGATTTCGGGCCGTTGAGCTGCGCGGTCAAATCATAGAACCCGCATCCGAAAACCGCGAATCCGGCGCGGACCTGATCTCCCGCCAGGGCGCAAACCATCGTGGTCACATACCCGCCCCAGGAAATTCCGACCACGCCGATCCGGGCGGAGTCCACATCCGGCTGTGCGCGCAGCAGGTAGAGGGATTTCATCGCGCTAAGCACCGCGTCGAAGATCACGCTGACGCTGGCGTCGGGCGTCGCCACCCAGCGGCCGTCGCCATATTTCAACGAGCTCCATGCGCCCTTGGTCTCAGTGAGCTTTTTTGGGTCTGCGATTCCCGGAAGATCCGGGGCGACGGCCACATATCCCCGCTGGGCCCACGCGATCGCCTTGTCCACCTCGGCGCTGCCGCTGCCGCCGTGGAGTACGAGAATCCCGGGATGCCTGCCCGGAGTTTTCGGGATTGCGATGACGGCAAAGATTTCCGAGTCGTTCCGCGATCGGAAGACAACCTGCTTCAAGGTGACGTTTTCGGGAACCGGATCTGATGAGGGGATTTCCCGGAGAATCTCGGGTGGGCGTCCGTCCAGAAACGGGAGCAGCGGATCAACCGGATTCGCCGCATACAACGCGGAAGCAGCTGAGAGCAGAAGGACGGGGAGGGTGGCCAACAGTCGGGTGATGGTCGGATATGACGGGGGAAGCATTGTCATCTTTGGCAGGGGATCGGCGTTCAGTTCGGAGCAATGATGTGGAACGTCTGCCTGACGATCCCGGCCGCCTTCACTTTGGGTTCCGAGCTTTTTCCCCACTGCCAGGCGGCGACGGTGACATCGAGCGGAAGCCGGGAGCGTGGAGGGATTTTTGTGAAGACGAGTTTGCCATCCTTCACGACGGCGGGCCCGGAGACGACGAAGAAGTTCACGGGGAGCCCGGAGTCGGACTTGGCGACGAGAGGCACGGATTCCGTTCCCGCGGCAACATCGGGAATCTTTTCAAAAGTGATGACCTGCGGTGTGCCCTCCTTGTTCTCCAGAAGCTTGACCATGGCCGGCTGAACGGACCGCCTGACCGATGCCGTGCCATCCTTTCTCGCGATGAGATAACAGGCCGCGCCGGTCTTCCATGTGCGGTCGAGCGAGACGCGGAATTTCCCTTCACCCGCAGGAGCCACCGGGCCGCAGATCCACTCGACCACAGGTGCGCCGGGCGTCGTGGCGAGCTTTTCTCCGGCACCAACGAATCCTTCGGGGATCGTGTCCAGAAGGGCGCTGGTGATTCCGAACTCCGAATCGGTGGTCACGGCGATCTCGGTGACCGAGTTGAAACTGAAGGGCTTCACCACGCAGTTATCTCCGGCGACAAAACCCGGCACCTGGCATTCGGCATTCCAGTTTGCCCGTGTCACCTCCTGCGCCATTTTTGCGAGGTCCTCTGTGAAAAACCACGGGCGTTTGATCTGGTCGGGCGTGGCGTCGGCATACGGGATGATTGCCGTGTCTTCGATACCGGGTAGCGGGAGATTGGCAAGGACCCCGGCATTGAGGTCCACGGGTTTGAGGGCAGGGCTTCCATCATCGCTGAGGCGCGCGTGGGCTGCGTCAGTTATGTATTTGCCGAAGAGCGCTGCCATTTCGTCGCTGCAATAGAAATGCCCGGTGCCGGCCTCTACGGCGGCACTCAAGGGCCAACCGATCTCCGCCCGGCCTTTACCCCAACCCTTCGGGCTCTCCGCCTGGTCTTTCCACGCTTTGCGGAAGTCGTTCGCAAGTTGGCCCCATTCCTGTCCGGTGCCGAGCGTCCAGAGGAGCGGGACTGTGCGGTCTTTCAGATAATGCGGATTCTTGACGCAGATTCCCGCGATGCACCGCTCCGGCTTGTGATCGATGAGGCCCGCCACCATCAGCAGGTGGCCGGATTCGCCAACGGGGAGCCAAGGCACCGTCGCCACCTCCTCGTATCCAGACGACTTTGCCAGCCCATCGAGCAGTTCCTGAAAAAAGGCCACGTTTGTCGCCTCCTGCCCCTTGGCGGTCTTTGCAAAATTCCAGAAGGTCGGCACCGACCAGATGAGGCCAAGGTCATTCGCCGCGCAGGTCTCCCTGATCGCCGCATGACCGGCCAGCATGTGCTCGGGCACATTCGTGCAGAGAATGACCAGCCCGCGCAGTTTCTTGCAGTCTTCCGGAACCCAAAGGTAAAGCGTGCCTTTCGATGTCGAACCATCCGCCCACGCCGAGCAGGTTCCATTCTGGGAAAACTGGAAAACCTGGTTTTCTGGGGAGCGGCGCTCTGCCGCTGCGGCTGGCGAGGCCAGGGTTGTGAGGGCGGGCAGCGCCAACACGAGGGATCTGGAGAGCAGAAGGGAAAGGATCGGGAGTTTCATATTGTCGGAATTGGGGAATCAGGGAAGGCGATCCGCAATGCGTAGGGTTTGAACCCGAAAACGGCGATTGAGAAAATCTTTCAGATTTCCTCTACAAGAATTGCCTTTTCCGGGTTGAAGCATGGAGGGGGAGGGAGCTCTCGTTGACAAATACAGCAAACAAAAGCAATATAAAGCAAAAGAATTGCAGTATTGCAGGCTCACGTATCTTCTCCGGGTCACCCTCTCCTATCATGAAAAAAGTCGGCCACGGCAGCCTGCGCGTTACTTTGATTTTCTTTGCAGGGATTTCTTCGTGCGCCTTTGGTGGGGGTGGAGATCTACGGGGTTCGGTTTCCGCATTGCCTGAGATCACCCAGGCCGAGAAAGCGAAAAAGGGGGTGTTGGAGGTGGCATTGGAGCGCGCGGAGAGCTCTCTGAAAGTCGGGGAAACCGCCTCTGCCGCAGCACTCCAGGCGGACATCACCGCCGCCCTTGCCGCTGATCCGGAAGCCATGGACAGGCCTGATCCCGCAGTAAAAAACATCAGTGCTCTTTTCCCGGTGATCACCGCTGAGCGGAATCCATACATCGACCGGCTGGCTTCCGCGGGTCGTCAGTTTGCTGATGGCCCGGATGTCGAATGGCCGAAATTCACCACGGATGGGGCTGCTGTTTTTATCGGTCCGTCATCCGGCGAATACGATTGCCGGGGCACTGCGGCACGCCTGGATGCCTTGCTCTGGCTTTATGCAAATCCCGCGAGCCCGCTTCGTGGCGATCCGGCTGTTCTCAAAAAATATCTGCGCCGCGCGCATGCTTATGCCGACGCGCTGGATGTTCAATCCGCGATCCGGCCCGGACAGCTTGGAAAGAACATTCTTGATGACTTTGCGATCGCCCCGGCCTCTTGCGCGCTCCGCGAGTTTGCCCGACTGTATCCCGGCCTGCTCCTGCCTTCGCAGCGGGCGCAATGGGACCGCGCCATGCGGGCCACCGGCGATAAGATCCTGGCGCACTCCGACGACCAGTTGGCAAAACACGCTTCCGGGTATCCGAATATCGACCTCGCCATCGCCTATCAGCTTCTTAACTTCGGGCTGTATCTGAACGACGAAAAGATGCTCGCCCGCTCGCGGGAGATGATTGCCCGCTTTGCCAGGCAGATCCTACCGGACGGTGGAACGAACTACATCTGGAGCCAGAATGAATCGGCGGGCTACCACGATGTCATCGCGATGTTCCTCGCCAGAACACATGAGATCACCGGGGATCCGATGCCTGTCGAACTCCTCAAACGCCTGGAATGGTATGGGCCGGTGAGCGTCGGCCGGATTGGCGAATATTGGACAGCCCCCGCCTGGAAGCACACCTGGAACAGCGGGCTCCATGGGATTGTCGGCGGGGAATATGTCGCGGGTGTGACCGGCAATCCGTATGTCCGGGGAATGATCGGCAAGCCGGCATTTGATCAGGGTGCGAAGGGTTGGGAATCCGCACGCTCGCCAGTGGCCTGGTATCGCAATGACGTCGCCCCGGAGCCTCTTCCCAACAACGTGACCTACCCCGACCGCAATATTGCCGGTCCACGGGCCTGGTATGGACGCTTCACCTACGCGGCCACGCTTCGCGCGATCCCGGAGGAAGAACCCGGCCACACAACCCTCATAGGCGCACAGGTTACTACTCCCGGCTTTGATCTGGATGCCCTCCTCATGGGGGTTTTCCCCCGAGTGCAGACCGGCTCCGACGCGGCAAATCCTCGATCCCAGGCCTCGCTCACATCCGGCATGACAAGCGCCGTCACCGTCGGAAGGACCTTCAGCGCGTTCTCCGCCTCTTACGACCTGTCAAGTTTCAGCGGGTCTCAAAAAGGGGAGATTGCACCCTGGCGCGGCCGTCAGATCTGGCTCGGCCTGCCGGATCGCATCATCGGGTTGCTTCAAGTGGAGCCGAAAGCCGGGGCCTCCGCTTTCGGTGTCGCGGGTATTATCCGCCTCGGAACCGGCGGCACTGTCAACGGATCGCCAAAGACCATTCAATCGCTCACTGGGAACAAATTTCAATACGGGGACATTGTCGTGATTGTCCACCAGACGAACTTTCCCCAGTTGTCTCCCCGGATTGTTCCTTTCCGCTTGCCGCAATTCCCGGTGACTGAAATCACGCTGTCCGATTGTTCCCTTGACGCCCCGGCGGACAAGCAGTCCTACGAAAAGGGCTTTTTCTTCGTGGTCGAAATCCGTCCGTCCTGGACCACGACCGACGCGCAAATCGCCGCCTCCCGCGAACCGCCCGCCGGAATGGAGGTGACCATCGGGCCAAAACATTTCCTCATCCAAGCCAACTTCAGTGAATGCGCGATGCCTCTCATCGCCGGACCTGCTGATCGGATTTACCGCACCGACGGAGCAACCGATGCTGCTAATCTCCTCCCTCCAATGGCCCAGGCTGTTTTTGTGACCAGTCCGGAGGAAGCCGACCGGGCCGATGGATGGAAGTCGTTCCAGGAGATGGTTGGGGCATCAGGCGACTGAGGGGATGAACCGGCAGGAAATGCAGATCGCCGCCAATCTGCGACTTTCGACGATGGCAACAAAACGCAACAACAACAAACTAATTGCAATACAATACTGTCCCTGCGACCTTTCGCAATTGGCATGATCCCACGTTTTTCCTCCCTCGTTCTGATTCTGGCGCTGGCGGGTGCCGTGCGAGCGCAGACGGTGACCATCACCGCCCTGGACAGTTCTGCGGCGGAATCGGGACTCTTCCCCGGCGCGTATTGGATTGAGAGAGCGGGAGCCACCGGCAGTCCTCTGACCGTGAACCTCTCGTATTCCGGGAGCGGCGTTGCTGGCCGGGACTACGAGGCGCTGCCTGCCTCAGTCGTGATCCCTGCGGGCGAGGCGGGATGCGAACTGACCCTCCGGCCGGTTAACGACCCCGATGTGGAGCCGGGACCGGACACCGTCACCGCCACAGTCCAGCCTGGTGCGGGATATGCCGTCGGCAGCCCCGCGAGCGCGGATGTCTTTATCGAGGACAACGAAACGTTCACGAACACCTGTCCGCTTCTGTATAAGGCCGTGCCGGTTTCCTCGACGGCCATCACCATTTATTGGACGGACAATTTTGAGACGGAGACCGGCTACAAGGTCGGCTGTGCCCCGGCCGGAACGACCCCCTCTGCCTCGACTTCCCTTCCTGCAAACTCGACGAGTCACACTTTCACCGGCCTCGCGGAGGGGGTGACTTATGTCTTCCGCGTCGTGGCGGTTGGCGCAAATAGCACGCTCTCCCAATACTCGGATGCCGGAAACTCCGGGGCCAACGGTCTCCGCCAGATCGCTCTCACCGGGCCTGCGCCCGCTCCCGCCTGCACGACGTTCGAGCAGTGGCGCGCCACCGTGGGACTGGACGGCGAACTTCGCTCCGCCGCCGGCAGGACGGATGACGATCCCGATGGTGACGGACGGGTGAACCTCATGGAGTATCTTCTCAGGTCCGACCCTCTCGTGCCGGATTCCGCGGGAATCAACCTGTCCGCCAGCGTATCCGGACTCAGACTCGCATGGCCCGAGAACCCGGATCTGCTCGACGCATCGCTCGTGCTGAAGGAATCCACGACCCTCGCGTCATGGACGCCTTCCCCGCTCGTCACCACCTACTCCAACGGCGAGCGGTCGGCGACCGATGAGCGGGGAGGGGACAGAAGGTTTTACCGCCTCAGTGCTGTCACCGCGCTCGATCCGGAGCCCGGCCCCACCATCACCTGCTGGGGCGACAGCCTGACGGGCAACCCCGGCACTTACGTCGACAAACTTCCGGCCGCACTGGCCCTCCTCGGAAGCGCAGGGCGCTCGACCCAGCAGGGCGGCATCGGCGGCGATGTTTCCTCCCAGATTCGCGACCGGCTGCATGGAGCCACGATCACCGAGCCCTTTCCGGCCACCAGTGGAAATGCGACGGCCACTGCGAGAATCGTGGCCTCGCGGACGGTGCACAACCGGATCATGAGCGCGGGCTACAAATCCTCATGGCCCTCGTATTCGGCCACGATCGCGAATGTCTCCAGGGTGGAATTCTTCAATTTCGGAAGTAAAATTGGGGAATCCTCAACGCCGCTTTCCGCGACCGTCACATCGAACCGGACTGCAAGTGCCAAGCGGCTGATCTCTCCCGGCAACCCTTTCGAGGATGGCTTTGTCGTCCATTTCCCGTCCGGCCCGCTGCCGGGGCCGCTCGTGGCCGGCAAAACATACCTCGTCCGGGATCGTGACGCGGGCGGGTTCTCCCTGGTTGACACGGATCTCTCGGTCAGCATTAGCGGGGCATCCGCCACTCCCTCCTCGACGTTCACCTCGAACGGACATCCCTTTCAGAACGGCGATCCAGTCTGGTTTCCGGCAGTCCCGTCCGGGTTTCAGGCTGACCAGATCTATTACGTCAGCGATGTGACCGCGAACACGTTTGCTGTTTCCTCGTCGCCGGGTGGAAATGCCATCACGACGGTTTATGCGTCCACCGGGACAGTCCGCGGGTTCGGCAACCGCCTGGGCCCGGCCCTCTCCCTCACGGCCGACTTCGCCGCCCCGACCGCGATCAAAGGCCCGTTCGTGCTGGGCACCAGCCTTCCCGCCGGTCCCCTCTCGCTTTCGCTCCGCACCCACGCCGACCGGGATACGAACACATTCATCATCTGGATGGGGCGCAACAACAACACCCGCCCGCACCTCACCTATGCCGACGTGCATGCCGCCGTCGAGCAGATCAAGTCGATGAACGGACGCTTCCTCATCGTCTCCGTCACCAACGGGGTCAACAGTGGCACCCGCGAGACCGCCGGCTCCCCCTACTACTACCAGACGGTCAACATCAACTCGCTTCTCAAAAAGGAGTTTCCCGACAACTTCGTGGACGTCCGCGAGGAGCTGGTGCGCTACGACGGCTCCCCGATCAGTGGCCTCACCGCCCCAAACAACATCCCCGCCGGATTCCCGACCGCCCAGGATCTTCTCGACCGTGCGGACGACATCCCGCCCCTCTCCCTGCGTAATGGGCCGGCAGACATCCACTTCAACGACTACGGCCAGCAGATCATCGCCAATCTCCTCGCCGCAAAAATCCATGCCCTCGGGTGGTGAAATTGCAGAGGGTTTTTATGACCAGCAACAATGTTGCGATAAAATGCGCAAAAAACAAAAAATGTTCTTGCATGATAATATTTTCGCATCTATTTTCGCTTGAGATTCAAAAAATCATTCTACCCACCTCCCCATGAACACGACCTACCAGCCCTCTGTCGCAGCTTCCCAACCCATGAAATCCGCCAAGCCCATGAAAACAAAAATCCGTTCCCTCAAGATTGCCGCTGCAGTTGTGGCGGTCTCATCGTTTGGACTCAGCGCCCAGGCCCAGACGACTTTCATCAAGGCTGACAACACCACGTCTTTGAATTTGGCCGGCAGCTATACCCCGGTTACTACGGTGCCCACGTCACTGGATACGATCCAGATTGACGGCGTCCTCACAGCCAGCCGCACATCCGCCCTCGGGGGCAATCTTTCCGTTGCTGGAATAAATCAGACGGCTGCGGCAAATTTTCAGTTGCAGATCAACAACACGGTGGGTGCCACGCTTACAATCGGTGCGGGTGGCGTGACGAAAGGCAGTAGTGTAACGGGTGCTGCTTTGATCTTTGCCAACGCCGTGACATTGGGAGCCAATCAAACCTGGAGCATCGCATCGGGCACCAATAATTTGCAGATGAACGGAGCCTTCAATGATGGCGGAAATACACTTTCTGTAACCGGAGCGGGCACATTTGATCTGCGTGGAAGCAACACCTTCGGCAGTAATGTGACGATTGATACAACTGTGAGTGTCAATGGCTTGGGAACCTCCGTGACTTTTGGTGGGGCGAATACTTTTAACGTGATCAACATTGTTTCAGGTAAAGCTTCGGGTTCAACTATTGGTAATTACGGTGTGACCAGCAATTTCGGAGACGGTGGCACAAACAGCACCATCACTGTCGGTGGTAATGCAAGCAATGGAACTCTGGAATATACGGGTAGTTCAGTTTCGACAAACCGCACTTTCACCCGCGACACGCGGAGCGCCACCTCCGGAATCGAGGTATCGACGGCGGGTCAGACACTGACGGTCACTGGAAATCTTCTGTCTACTGGCACCCAGGTTGCAGACACCAACTGGAACATCGGCGGTGCCGGTAATCTGACCCTCAGCGGGACAATCGCCGAGACGTCGAGTGCGAGCTTCAACCAGGGCATCGTGAAGGCCGGGGCCGGGACCTTGACGCTGAGCGGCAACAACACCTATGCCGGGACGACAGCCGTGAATGTGGGCACATTGCTTGTTAACAACACGGTTGGTTCGGGAACGGGAACGGGAGCGGTGAACGTTGCCGCAGGGGCCACTCTTGGCGGGACCGGCACGATCAGCGGTGCCACGACCGTGAACGGAATCATTGCGCCCGGCAACAGCATCGGAACGCTGAACGTCACCAACACGCTCACTTGGAACTCCAATGACGCCTGGAAGTTCGAACTCGGCACCGCTGGACTCACGATGCTGACTGCAGGCACCAGCGATCTTCTGAATATCACCGGGAGCTTCACGAAGGGAACCGGCACAACCTTCACCTTCGACTTCCAGAACGGCGGGGCACAGGGCTGGTATAAGCTTGTTGATTGGACCGTGGGTTCAACCTTCGCTGGAGGCGACTTTGCCGCCACAAACCTCGGCAGCGGGCTGTCGCTGGGATCATTTGTCGTGGATGGAGCGACATCAGCCCTCTACCTCAATGTCGTTCCTGAACCCTCCACCTGGGCGCTATTGGCCTTCAGCCTGATCTCTGTCGTGATCCTGCGCCACCGCGTGCGGGCCTGAGTGTTGCGGCGTCAGCAGAAACTCCAGCCAAACTGGAAGTTCTCAAGCCGTGCGGGGAAACCTGCGCGGCTTTGCTGTTGAGGCGAGAGTCAAAGTGTTGAAATGGGATGGGCGGTGCCGCGGCTCAACTCTCCGTGATCGACCAACTCTCAAAATCGTAGAGGCGGGTATTTCCTGCCACGGAGACCGTTAGCGCTCCGCCGACAGGTTGCTTCATCCACGGGTTGTTGAGCAGGGGGGCGGCAGCGTGATCAACGGTGACACCATTGATTGTTGCACCGCCTTGGAAAGTTCGCTCGAGGACGTTGCCGTGCCTGTCGGTGTGAGTGCCGGTCGAACCCTGGATCTTCAGTTTTGATTCTTTGATGATCGCCTCCCGGAAGGCCGCAAGTTTTTCTTGCGGCGTTGCGGCGGGAAAATCGTCCGGGTGTGCGCACTCAATCGACATAGCGAGCGGCGAGGCCTCGACGCGGAATTCCGAGTCGCCCGGAAATGGCTTTCCCGAGGGGGCGCGGATTCCCGCATCGCGGTGCCATTCGAACGGTGCTGTTGCGCTGATCGCGACGAGCACTCCCCGGTAGTGGAGGAAGACTCGTCCGTCGACTGACGCATCGTCAACAAACGCAAGGTGCCCGCCCGGCACAAAACAGAGCGCGTAGGGGAATTCCGTTTTGTCCTCAAACCGGAAAACGTAGAGCAGCGCGCTTTCGTGCTGGAGGTTCGACTGCACCCGGCTGAGGATCCCGTGCGGATGGCTTGGCGAAACGGTTTGCGGGGCGTCGCTCATCGGGGCGGTGAGCCAGAGGAAGCTGTGCCTTGCGGGATCCGGGTCGTTCCACATCACGCCATAAGGATAGCACTGCCACCAGTTCACAACATCCGTCTGGTCTTCGCTGAAGAGCCCGTAATTGCGATCTATGAACGCGGACTGGAAGTTTTTTCCGAAGTGGCTCCGGGCCGTAAACGCTTTTGAGCGCCCTCCCGAGGTGTCCCCGACCCATTGGGGCGGACGATAGCTCATGATGGCCGCTCCCACGAGGTTGCCGCCGACTTCGGGGGCAATGCCGCCAAAATAGAGCCAGAGGGTCTGCGGCCCGCCCCAGGGCTTTGAGGAAAGCATGTCCGGATAGCTCCGCGCGGTCGGCATCGCCCAGCGTCCGTCCAGCCAGAACGCCGCGTTCTGGGCGAGGCCCGCCTCGAACGCCATCCCAGCCATGTTCCGGAGTTCCGGGTCCGCTGCAAGCTCAGCGACCGACAGGATCGGTAGGATGTTTTTATCGTAATACGGCCATGATGCCCACTCGCCAAATCCCTCGCGGGCGCACTTTCCGATGTGTCGTCGCAGCGCCTTGCCGGCATCCGGGTCGTCGGGACGGTAGCGCGCGGCCTGAATGAAGTCCCTCTCTCCGAACACCTGGCCGGCGAGGTGGCGGGTCACCATCGCAAGCGTGACGAGGTTGCTCGTCCGCATCGTCGAGTATTCCGGAAATGTTGTGAGCAGGCGGCGGATTTCCTCCTTCCCTCCGGTGTCGAGAATGTCCTGCCAGCGGGCGATGCAGTGGATCGCCGGCCAGTAGTTGAAAAGCTCGACCCCCCGCACTTTCGCCGCGGATTGACGGCGGACTGCCTCGCGCCAGACCGAAAGCCCACGGTCGGTCTGGCCGCTCAAAAAGAGCACCTGCGCCGCCCAGAACAGGCTGCCGTGGCTCATCGGGTCGGCGGCAACGGCGTCGAGGACCCATCTGCGTCGCGAATCAAATGATCCGAACGAAACGTCCTCCCCGACGCCCGCCCGCAATGGCAGCGCCATCGAACCAACCGCCCATGCGGACGCTTTCAAGAAATCGCGTCTGGAAAACTTCGGGGTCACCGCGCCTTGCGCGTCGTGGTGCCCTGCCGGAGCGAGCAGGGGAGAAGGATGAGCCGGCGGGACGCGTCGGTGCCTTCGATGCGGTGGGCAAGACGCCGCAGGGCTGCCGCGCCGAGTTCCGCGGACGGTGCGTCCGTCGAGGTAAGCACGACGCTCGGCTTGGGGCCGGAGGACTGAGAGCAATGGAAGCCGGTGATCCCGACCGCGCCCGGGATCTTGATTCCGGCCTTTGCAAAATGATCGTGGAGCGAGCGCGCCGTCACCTCGCTCGAGCACACCCAGGCGTCCACACCCGCGCGGGTCAGGTCGGCAGCGCGCGACATCGCGGTTCCGGCATGGAACTCGGTCTCAGCCAGCGCCTCCTCAAGCGTCACCTCGATCACGTCCTTCGGCCGGAACTCGCGGCGGTGCTGGACCGTCGCGTCAACAAAGCCGGCAAACCGCGAGCGCGACCAGGTCATCTCCGCGCACCGCCCGAAGAACCCGATGCGCTTGTATCCGGCGGCGATGAGATGCCCGACCAACAGGTCCATTCCACCCCGGTCGTCGAGCGAAATCACATCCACATCGGTGCCGGGGTAGTCGTGGATGATCGAAACGACTGGAAACTTTTCGCGGAGCGCACGCGCAATCTCCAGCGGCCAGCGGTGGATCAGCACGATCCCGTCCACCTGCCCGGACGTGAGCGCACGGGGTTGAAATTCCGGACGGAGGATGTTCCCGCATTCCTCCGGACGATAGTGGTGCGAGATCAGCGACATGTTCAACGCGACGGAGGCGCTGCTCATGCCCGCCAGATATTCGTGGTCGGTGTCTGAGCCGATCCCTTGAGAAAGCGTCAGGATGTTGCTGAACCGCTTCTGGTTGAGCAACTCGCCGCCGCGGTAACCGAGCTGCAGGGCGGCATCGAGGACCTGCTGACGTGTCTCAGGATGGATTCCCGGGAGATCCCTCAAGGATCTCGACACGGTGCTGGCTGAAATTCCCAATTTTTGTGCGATCTCACGCAGATTCGTGCGGCGTTTTGTTGTCATTAATATATAGATTGTCTGTGTTTGTGCGATTTCATGGAGTCTGATTCCCTCCGCTAATATTCTGTAGGCACACAGACAGAATAAAGAAAATGCAACAAAAAGCAACGCTCTATTCTCAGGCTTACTCCCTTTCTTGTCGCAAAAAACTCCCGAGAAAAAAAGCGCAACAAAATGACAAGGAAAACAAAAACAACGGTTGAAATTACAGAATGATGTATTAGGATGGCAGTGTTCCCTTATGAAAACTCCTCGCTTTTTCCCCGTTAGCATATCTGTGTTTCTGCACATTCTCCTCCTGTCATTTGCCGGCTTGTTCAGCGCATCTGCGGATGAGACGGCGGTCTGGCTTGCAAAAGATGCGAGGTTGGCCCAAGGGAAGATCGTGCTGCCGGATTCGAAGGGGGCCATGGATTTTGAGTTGGCCGATGCCTCAGGGGTGAAAATAGGAGGGGCACCGGGGAAGATCGGAGACACGAAATCGATCGAATTCTCCGGGGCGCAAACCTCCATGTTCAAGACGGTTGTTCCCCTGCCGCCCATGGAGACTTCGTTGAAGCTCTCGTTGCAGGTGAGGCCCGCCGAGTCTGCCGGCGAGGAGGATGGCACGCTGCTCCGATACGGGACACAATGGGAGATCCGCTATTTCACGAAAAAGTCGGCATTCCAACTGATTGTCTGGAATGAGGAGGGGAAGTTTACGATCGTCACCGTTCCGGCGAAGCAGGGGAGCTGGCAGACGTTGAATGCCTCGGTGACGGCAAATTCGATGGCGCTGTCCGTCGATGGAGAAGATGCCGTGGGTGAACCCAGCGGGCCGTTTCGCATCGAGCCAAAGCCGTTGAGCCTCTCAATGGGGGGAGTTGCGGGCAAGGAGATGGGGCGCCCGTTCTTCGGATCGGTGGCCGACATCCGGATTTCGATCGAATAGGCGGACGTTCTGGAGCGTATATCGTGCCTTGTATGACCAGTCGTTACGATGGCGGGCCGGCTCGAAAACCTTTCACCCCGGCTCTGATGGCATCCTCCGGAAGTTTTTTTCGTCATTACTTCCGGAGGCTACGGCTTTTAGTTATGCCCTTTGCGGTCTCCGCGTTACTCGTAGCCGCACGGGGGGCCGGGCCTCTTAGCCTTCCGGGGGAGCCCTCCGCAGAGGAGGTTCTTAATGGTGGCTATTTCTTTCCTCCTTCGCCGCAGGGCGACATCAAACCCAATGCTGGAGGCTTTGCCGCTGACCGCATCTCCCAAGTTCCTCCTCCCGGAGTTCATCCCCGAATCCTTCTGAGCCCTTCGGATTTGCCCGATCTCCGGCGCAGGCTCAAGGAAACCGATGCCGGACGCACAATGATCGAGACGTTGCGGGCGCGAACGGAGGCCGGGCTTCACAGTCCGGGCACATGGGAGAACGAACTCTTCAACAAGCTGGCATCCGGCGACGCCAAGGGAGCGCTGGCAATATTGGATTCCAACCAGAAGCCGAATGGGCCGACCGGGCACTATCAGCCGTATGTCCTCTACTCGTTGGTAATGGAGGCCTTCGATGCGATGGTGCGTGATGATGCGGAGGCGGGGAAGAAGGTTGCGGCCGCCATTGCAACTTATGCCGCCATGATCCGGCCGTTGCTCGACAAAGCGCTCGATGCCCCGCTGAACGACGATGTCTGGAGGGTGAAGGTCAGCGGTCCGACGACAGGGAACTGGAGCGACAGCCAGGGCATCCGGGATCTCATGGGCTACCACAACCTCGGGTATGCTTATGATTTCGCCTATAACTTCATGGATGATGCCCAGCGGAAAACCGTCCGCGACGTCATCGCCAAGGCGACCGCCGGACGGCTCTGGATGGGGGCGCGGCTTCCGCACCATTTCCGGAATTGGAACTGGATTGCCGTCGGGCTGAGCCAGCCGCTTCTCGCGCTGGCCATCGAAGGGGAGGAGGGCTACGACCCCCGCGTTTACAAACTCGGAGCGCAGATCGCAAAGGACTATCTGACTTAT
Source organism: uncultured Chthoniobacter sp. (assembly GCA_964600115.1). Classification (GTDB taxonomy): domain Bacteria; phylum Verrucomicrobiota; class Verrucomicrobiia; order Chthoniobacterales; family Terrimicrobiaceae; genus QYQL01. The sequence goes on from CAZRIL010000073.1 coordinate 21,466, forward strand.
GGCATCAGCCCCGCCGGCTGCTCAACCGAGGCGGTCGGCTACACGCAATTCGGCCTCGTGTGGGCAAATCCTTTCATCGTCGCCGCGGCTAGGCAGGGAGACAATCTGCTGACACATCCTCACCACCGCGCGATGGTGGACTGGTATTTGCAGAGCATGGATCCGTCCGGGGGATCCTGGACAAGCCATGGCGATGGCGGTGACAGGCCCCCGGCGGTCTGGACCGCACTGATGTGGAAACACTTTTATCCTGATGATCCAAAGATCGATTTCCTCCTCGAGCAAGTCCGTTTTGCCGGAGGAGAGGATCAGTTGAAGGAGCGCATCCACATCATCGAGCCCCTGATCTGGGCGGAGGATTCGAAGAACGGAAAAATGAGGCCGAAAGACTTGCCTCTCGTCTGGTTTGATCCGCTCCGGAGTTCGCTCATTGCCAGAAGTTCCTGGGAACCGGATGCCGCCTGCCTGCAGTTCGAGTGCCGGACCGATTCCGTGGGCTCCAGCCACGAGCATGCGGATCGCGGGAGCTTCACATTTTCCGCACTTGGGAGGACCTGGGCGAAGGAGAATTTCCGATCCGTCGAGACCCGGCATCACAATGGCATTCTGATCGATGGGCTCGGCCAGGGGTTCTGGCCGGGGCCCGGGAAATGGCTCGGCCTAGAGGAGGATGGGGGCTTAGTGATTGCGGCCTGTGATGCCAAGGAGGCTTATAACTGGAGATGGCCGAAGCAGATTCTGACGGAAGATCCGGCATCATTTATCCGGTTCAAATTTCCACGGTGGGAGAGCTACGGAGGCCAGGCACATGATTTCCAGGGCAAGGACGGCAGCGGACCTTTCGAGCGGGATACAAGGCCATCGGTCGTGAATCACTGGAAGGGCTTTGAGAAGGGGGATCCCCGGATGTGGGACGAAGATGCCTGGCCGGTGCGCCTGCCCCACAATCCGGTTCGGCGGGCATTTCGCTCGGTGGTCTTCCATCAAGGCAAATCGCCGTGGCTTCTCGTTGCCGATGAGATCCAAAAGGACGACAAGGAACGCCTTTACGAATGGCTCATGCAGACCGGCCCCGACACGGAAATCGTGTCCATTTCGGGGAACGACATCGTTCTCGGGGATGCCACGCTTCCGCGCGATTCGAACGGCACGATCAAGCCGAAGAAGGGTGACAGGCTTCTCCTAGTCCGCATCCTCGACATGAACATGCCGGCGGCCGTTGCGGATTATCAGAGCAAGCCCTCCGTGCGGTTGGAAACCTTTGAACGCAAGGACACGCTCGAGCCCGGGCAAAAGGACAAGGCTCTGTCCGGCGCAAGATCGTTCGGCCTCGACAAGCGCCTGGTTGTCGCCAGCCGGTCGGCCGCACCGGATTTTAAGATTCTCCTCTTTCCCTATCGTGAGGGAGAGGCTCTTCCGGTGACCGCATGGAATGATGACGGATCGGTACTCACGGTCACGACCGGCGGAAAAGTAGAAAAACTCCGCTTTGACAAAACCGATTCGGGTCTGTCGCGGATCACTCGAGCTAACAAATGAAGAATCGAATTCTTATCTTTGCCCTGGCGATAATTTCCGGAGCTGCACTTGCATCCTCCCCGGCGGAATCCGGCAGCACGCCTTCCGCAAAAATCTACGTGTCGCCTTCCGGGGACGATTCCAAAGGCGGCCTTTCGCAGAGCGAAGCCTTTGCCACGATCGGTCGCGCTCGCGATGAGGTCAGAAAAATCATCGCTGACGGAAAACTTTCGAAGGGGCCTGTTGTTGTCGAGATTCTGGGTGGGATCTACCCGCTCACGGAATCGATTGCTTTCGGAAAAGAGGATTCCGGAACGGCGGACAATCCGGTCGTTTACCGGGCTTTTGAAAACCAGCCTGTTCGTCTGACCGGCTGCAAGGCTGTCAAGATCTCGGATTGCAAGACAGTCACCGAGCCCCCGCTCCTGGAGCGGATGGACCCGGCGGCCAGGGGCCATGTCGTGGCCATCCCGGCTGAATCGCTTGGATTGAAGAGTGCTGGACCCTTTCCGGACAAATTTGACGACCAGGGAGGGCTCTTCGAAATCTTTTCAAACGGGAAGCGCCTGCCGCTTTCCCGCTGGCCGAACGGCGCCACCTACACGACGATGAAGCGGGTCCTCATCGTTGGCGACAAGACAACACCGGGAGTTTTTGAATACCGTGATGACCGCCCCGCCCGTTGGGTCAAAAACGATTTCATCTGGCTCAAAGGCCAGTGGCGGGTCGGATGGGAAGATCCGGCCTTGCGTGTGGCATCGATTGACCCCTGCGCGAAGACCATCACCTTCGCGGTTGGACTCCCGAATGGAATAGGCTGCAAATACAAGCGGCCCGAAGGAAATGGCGAAGAGCCATGGTGCGCAATCAACCTGATCGAGGAGATCGACCAGCCCGGAGAGTGGGCGATGGATTTTGCGACAAAGACGATTTATCTCTGGCCGACCGATTCCAGTCCCGGCACGGAGATCCTGATCTCACAGCTCGACCAGCCGATGATTTCCGTCACAGGCGCTTCGAATATAAGTTTCATCGGGCTGACGCTCGAATACTCGCTCGGCGACGGCTTTGTTTTGGACGGCGTTGAGAACTGCCTTGTTGCGGGTTGCACGGTGCGCGATCTCGCCAAGCGGGGGATCGTTGTCAATGGCTTACGCTCCGGTGTGAGAAGCTGTGACGTCCACGACATCGGCGAGGGATGCGTCTATATCAGCGGCGGCGACAGGAAATCCCTCGCCCGCTCAGACAATTTCGTCATCAATAACCACCTCCACCACTACGGCGTTCTCCGCCACCAATACTCGGCGGGTGTTCATGTCGGAACTCTTGGCAACCCTGCGGTCACAGGCTCAACACCGGACGCCGTGGGCATCCGTGTTGCAAACAATTCCATCCACCATGCGCCGCGCGATGCCGTTCTCTACTCCGGAAACGACAACCTCTACGAGTATAACGACATTTATTTCTGCGCCTACGACACGAAGGATACCGGAGCCTTCTACTCGTGGCTCGATTGGACGATGCGCGGGAATGTGATCCGCTACAACTTCATCCACGATACTATCGGCGGGGTGAATCCCGATGACGGCGCCTCCGGAAACTTCGTTTTCGGGAACGTCTTCAAAGGCCCGCGCGTCGGCGTCTGGATCGCCTCCGGGCCCGACAACACAATTGAAAACAACATCTTCATCAAGGACGAGGGTTCGGTCTTCGGAATGGACGACCGCGGCACCGGCCGGAAATACGCAACCAACCCACGGCTGATCAAACGGGTCACCGAACTGGAGCCCGATCAGGAACCGTGGGCCTCCGCCCATCCGGAACTCAACGGGATGCTGGACAAGCAGCCGGATCTTCCATGGAGGACAAAATTTATCAGGAACCTAATCGTTTCCATCAACCCTAAACCTTCCGAAATCAAAATGAAGCCGGCCCTCGCCGGGAATCCGGAGATCCTGCTCGAACAGGACAACCTCACGGTTGCGGGCGATCCGGGATTCGTGGATGCGGCCAGGGGCGACTATGCGCTCAAGCCGGACTCGGCGGTCTTCCAAAAAGTTCCTGGTTTCCAGCCAATTCCGTTCGAGAAGATCGGTCTTTACATCGACGAACATCGGCTCACGCTTCCCCCACCGGACAAGCTCCAACGAACCCCCGAATACAGTCCTTACAAGGAAGACCATGACAGCAATTTTGGAACATGAAATGCTGCTCCTCGGAAATTGGGCGTCGCTGTCCATGTTGTGGCTTCCTTTTCTCGAAGATAGAAACCAAGCGCTGGAACGTCGTTCCCCCCTTGACCTGCGCGGGATGTTTGCCGTCCCCGATTAACGCCTCTTCCATCATTATTCCCCCATGAAAACCGAGAACCCCAAAGCCTTCACACTCATCGAGCTTCTTGTAGTCATCGCCATCATCGCGATTGTGGCAACCCTGCTCGTCCCGTCTGTCGGGAAGGCGATGGAGAAGGCGGCGATGACCACGGATATGAACAACCTGCGGCAGATCGGCCAAGGTATCGCGGCCTTTGCGGGCGAGAATAATGGAAGGTTTCCCAACATCACCATCGAGGTGCCGGGTGCCTCCAGTTCGAACCGGCCCTTTGCGGAAAACTTTACGGAGTCGGTGGACCGAATGCTTGCCCCGGACAAACAGTTCAGCGCGGCGAGTTTGTATAATTGGAACCGGCGTCCCGTCTGGTTTTCCAAGGGCTACGCCAAGATGCCCACGAATGGGTCGTTTGATCCGAAGACGCAATACTACTGGGGGCTGGCTTACGGAATGAACTATTTCCTTTACAACACAGCCTCGAATAGCGCCGTCCCCACTTCGATGAAGGGCTTCGACGGCTACGCCGCCCGGGTGCCCAATCTCTCCAGACTCGTTCTCGTGGGAGAAAGAAACCGCAACGGCGGCTCGTTTTTCACCCCGAACGTCACGCCGGATTTCAAAAATAATGTTCAGACCGAATACCGCATCTCACGCGATGGCAAAGCCTACTACCTCTTCGGTGACTACCACATTGAACTCATCGAGGGGGATCAGTCTACCGTTGCCCATCCGGAATACATGAAATACTCCCCCACCAACCGACTTTTCTACGCCTGGTAATCCAATGACCGCCGCTGAGCCTCTGTCGCAGGGCGTATCGAAAGCGCTGGCGGAACTGGCATTCAAAAAAATCGCGAAATCCGGTGGTTCCCGCTCGGATATTTAATCACACAAATCCTCTCGATTCCGTTCTCTTCGAGCAAGACTGGGCAGACGCCGGTTTTCAGCAACTCCTGCGTTGGTCTCGCCCCCGAAGGCTGAGCAGGTTTGAGGGAGAGTTCTGAAGTGTGTAGTCACCGCAGACTCTCGTCCGAGACTGTTCAGAAATTGGGGCCCCCCAGTGTCCCTAAAAGTGTCCCTTCTTGTGGTTGCAGAGTAGTGGAAGAGTTGGAGTGAGTATTGCTTGATTAGCCTGATAATCAGTGTATTCTGACACTGAAAACAGCAGAAAATCCGCCGAATCCCACCCCCTCCGAGTTTTTGCGAGGAGGGGCATCTTGCTTCGCGAAGCC
>CAZRIL010000074.1:0-26360 GCA_964600115.1 uncultured Chthoniobacter sp.
AACATGGCGAATGCCGGCGGGTGCTGGGACAATGCGAAAAAGATCGTGGAAGTCGAGCTGAAGCAGAAGGGCAGCGCGCTGCATGATGCGACCGTGATCGGCGACATCGTCGGAGACCCGTTCAAGGACACGTCCTCGGTGGCGTTGAACCCGATCATCAAGTTCACGACATTGTTTGGAATTCTCGCCGTGGAGATCGCGGTGAATTCCGAGCGGATGCTCGCAGCCGGAATCGGAGTGGTATTCTTCATCATCGGGCTCTTCTTTGTGATCCGTTCGTTCTACGGGATGCGCATCTCCACGCTGCACCCGCAGGCCCACATCGACTTCAACGACAAGCGTGATGCCGATGCTGCGGCAGCCGACGCGGCAGCGGCCAAGAACGTCGCCTGAGGAAATTAACCAAAGGGACGCCGGACCCGGCGTCCCCGCAAAGAAAGGACCGTGGCAACACGGTCCTTTTCTTCTGTCGGAACAGCCGCCGTTCTACTTTTTGTAGACGGCGGTATCGTCGAAAAGCTTCTCCTCGGCAATCGGAAGGGGATTTCCCTTGAGATCCAGCTCCTGGAAGAAGCAGCTCTCGTAGCCGGTGTGGCAGGCCCCGCTGGACTGCTCGACTTCAAAGAGAAGGACATCCTTGTCGCAGTCCACGAACCAGCGCACGACGCGCTGGGTGTGGCCGCTCGTCTCGCCTTTGAGCCAGAGCTTCTTCCGAGAACGGCTCCAGTAGGTCATCAGGCCGGATTCCAAGGTCTTCGCGAGCGACTCGCGGTTCATCCAGGCGAACATCAAAACGCGGCCGGTCGGGCGCGGAGTTCGGCTGGCTTCTTGCACGATGACGGGGATCAGCCCGTCCGGAGTAAATAGAAATTCCACAGGATTGCTTTGGATTGGAATCTGCGATAATCGGAGAGTGGCGATGAATGAACAGAAAGAAATGCCGGTCGTGAAAACTTCCCCCCCCGCAAGATTCCGGTATTGGTCGACCCCGCCCGATTCGCTCACGATCAAAGTCGCGGACATCGAGCCCTTCGTGCCAAAGGCAAACTGGAAAACGCTGCCCCCCTCCGACCTGACGTTTGATATTCCGGCGGAGAAAGTGCTCACGAAAAATGTTCCGCGGATTCCGCTGCGTGCGCTCGCCGAGCTTCTCCCCGACCTGATCTCCGCTTCGGACGGCGTCGTCAAGCTTCCCGCTGCCAAGCTGGCCGCATCCTACCGGCTTGTCGAACACGTGGAGGAGTTGATTCCCGAGCCCGAGCCCGAACCGGAAACGCCACCCGAACCGGAAAAATTGCCGGAACCGGAGATCCCCGCTGCCATCATCCCTGAAAAGCCAATGGCGCCGGAAATATCGGCATCACCGGAACTTCCTGCGGAGCTGAAGAGCATCGTTGCTCCGCCGAAAACCGATCTCCCACCGCTCGCTCTCCGGTTGGATCCACCTCAGATTGTCGAGTCCCCGTCCGCCCCGCCGCCACCTGCGGCTATCACCGTCCCGCCTGCGGTTCCACCGCCAGTCGCACCGCCCGTTGTGATCAGTGAGCCACCAACAGCACCGGCCAACAATGATCCTGCTCCGATTTCCGGATTGCCCGAGCCGGCAAATCCCCCGGCGGTAACGCCCCCGCTGACTGTTCCGCAGCCTGAGCCTGCGAGTGTCGCCTCCACCAAGTTTCCGCCCCGCCGCACCGGTTCATTCGTCGGCCTTCCGATCTTCCGCAGAAAAACACCTGTCATACCGCCACAGCCCCCCGCCGCGCCGCTAATTGCAACGCCGGTAGTTCTTCCGCCGGTGGAACCCGTCCCTGAGGCTGCCAGCCCGCTGGTCCTGCCTGAGATTCCTCAAGTTTCGCCTCAGGAAATCGAGGAGCCGATCGAAACAATCTCTGTTGCGCCGGAACCGCCGGTCGATGAGCCGGTCCTCCACCTGCCACCTAATCCCGAACCCCCCGAACTTCCCGAGCCGGCCGTGCCAGCCATGCCGGTTCGAATGCTCCGGACGGAACATTTCCCCGCCGAGTCCCAAAACCAGGAGATCGTCGAACAAGAGCCGCTGCAAGCGCTCTTCCTCACTGAGGAAACCATGACTGTAAATCGGGTCATCGAACTTTGCGGCGGGCTTCCGGGCGTCAATTCCTGCGTGCTCGCCCATGGATCGATTGTCGTGGCATCACACAATGTCCCTGAAAGTGTCGATCTGGTTTCCATGAGCGCCCACGCGTCGGACATGCTCAAAGCCATGCGCGATTCGTCCGCGCGCATGGGCGTCGGCACCGTGCCGGCGGTGACCCTGCACACCGAAAAAGGCGTCATCAGCTTCTTCAACCGCGAAGACCTCACCATGCTCGTTTTCCACAAGGATCGCGGATTCGTTCCCGGCGTGCGGGAAAAGATGGCTGCCGTGCTCGGAGAGCTCACGAAGGCCCGCCTCACTCTCCCGGTCGGCGGCGAGGAGTCGGACTGACCACACGGTTGGTGAAGAAAAATGACCGGTGCCTAACCCCGGAAGCCGCTATTGCGAAACGGGGTCCCCGTTCCGCTACAGGAAAATCCGTTTTCGGGATTAATCCTCCACAGGTCGCGCGGACGGCGGCGTGGGAATGAAAGTGTAGCTGCTGTTCTTCTCCTCGAGGTAGCTGGCGGTCCAGGAACTTGGAAGGAGCACAACCCACTGGCCGAAGGAATCCATCGCTAGCACGCAGCCGGTGGGAAGCATCAGGTCCGGACGCTCGAGAATCGGCGCGCCGGTTTCCTTGTTGAGGGGCCAGCGGACATACTGCCAGGAGGCGGATTCCACGCGGCAGTCCGCGCTGTATTCGCTTTCAAGCCGGTATTGCATCACTTCAAACTGGAGCGGTCCGACCGCGCCGAGGAGAGGGACCCGCTGCAAGGAATCCGGCAACTCGAAGGCCTGCGCCACACCTTCCTTGAGCAATTGGTCGAGGCCTTCGCGGAACCGTTTGAATTTCGCGGTACTCGAATTCCGGAGGAAGGCAAAGCACTCGGGCGCAAACCGCGGGATCTCGTGGTAAGCGATCGCGGGATCCTCGCTCACGGTGTCGCCGATCAGGAAATCATAGTTCCCGACAATGCCGACGACATCGCCCGCCCAGGCCTCGTCCACGGTTTCGCGATCCTGCGCGAAGAGCCGCTGGGAATTACCGAGACGGACGGTCTTCCCGAGGCGCACATGGTGGGCGACCATGTCCCTCCGGAAGCATCCGGAAACCACCCGGATGAACGCGACGCGGTCCCGGTGCTTCGGATTCATGTTCGCCTGAATCTTGAAAACGAACCCGGAAAATGCCGGCGAGTCCGGAGCGATGACGCGGTCTCCACTCAGCCGGGATGCAGGAGAGGGGGCGAGTTCCAGAAAGGAATCCAATAGAAGCTGGACGCCGAAATTGTTCATCGCACTTCCGAAAAAGACAGGCGTGGTCCTGCCCGCCCGGACAGCTTCGACATCAAACTCCGTGCCCGCACCGTCGAGTAAAGCGAGCTCGTCGCAGACCCGCGCATAAACATCCGGCAGAACGGCATCTTTGACGGTCTGGTCGTGGATGTCCTTCACCGCAACCGCAGCGCGATAGGCCCCGCCAGGCGTTCTCTCGAAGAGATGCATCGATTGCTTGATCCGGTCGTAGACACCTTTGAACTCCGGTCCGTCACCGAGCGGCCAGTTCATCGGAAGCGCGTGGATGCCGAGAACGGATTCCAGCTCGTCAAGAAGGTCGAGCGGCGGACGGGCCGGACGGTCGAGCTTGTTCATGAAGGTGAAGATCGGGACGCCGCGCTGGCGGCAGACTTCGAACAGTTTCCGCGTCTGCGTCTCGATCCCTTTTCCGGCATCGATGACCATCACCGCCGCATCGACGGCGGTCAGCACACGGTAGGTGTCTTCGGAAAAATCCTTGTGTCCCGGAGTATCGAGGAGGTTCACCACGCACTCCTTGTAGTCAAACTGGAGGACCGTGGACGACACCGAGATCCCACGCTGCTTTTCGAGCTCCATCCAGTCGCTTGTCGTGGCGCGCTGGTTTTTTCGCGAGGTGACGCTCCCGGCGAGCTGCACGGCCCCGCCGTAGAGCAGAAATTTTTCCGTCAGGGTCGTCTTGCCGGCATCCGGATGGGAGATAATTGCAAAGGTTCGGCGGCGTGAGATTTCTGACATGGTTCGTGGGGCGGGAAAGATAGACCAGCCCCCGCGGGGGTTGCGAGCCCTATCATTATGAGAGGCAGGGCAAACGCAGTAAAAATCTCAACTTGGACTCGCTGATACTGGGAGCACAGGCGATGCTTCACTTCGTTTCGGGATTAGTTGACTCGTTCGCTCCCGCTCGGGTGAAACATTCTTCCTTCCCTCATGACGTGGCGCTACCACGCTCGTTTTCCGCCTGTGAATGGCGCAGGGCGCTTGCAGGCGGGAAGTCAGTTCCAAACGGGCGGGACCCCGTTCTCCTTGGGCTGAAGCTCGTTAACCGAACGAATTTTAACGCGTTTGCCCTGTGAAACCGACACGCCCGGCTTGCGGAATACCGATGGGCGGGATACACTGCCCGCAGAGGCTCCTCCCCATGAACCGCAACCCAGCCACTTGGAACGCCCGGCGGATTGTCGCACTCACCGCACTTCTCGTCGTTTGTTACATGGTGTGGATCGGACCGCAGCGGTTCTATTTTGAATCCTTTGGAACATGGATTGTTTCACCCGCCATCTATCCCAGACTGCTGCCTGCACCGTGGAAAGGCTGGCTGCTCCGGATTTTGGTCGGAACTCCCTGGACAGGTTTTGTTTTGCAGGCGATCCCGGTCCTCATGCTCGTTGGCGCATTTGCCGCAGCTCTGATTGCAGTCGCAAAAGACTCCGCCGTCCTTGCCTTTACGGCGCTGGGGTTGACCGGAATTGTCTTCGGGGTCTATCACTTCCTCCAGCCGCTCGGCATTACGCTGTGCCTGTTTTGAGCCAGAAAAACGGCGATTACGAAACACGTTGCTTCACTTCTCTCCGGTTGTGCTCCCTGCACCAAACACTCGTCTTCCCCTTCTTACGGAGCGCTATCGCGCTGGTTTTCCGTGATCCGCTACAGGAGACGCCTTTATCGGATTGAACGCTCCGCTCCTGGCCTACGCTAGGAAAGGATCTTGATGTAGGCTTTGGCGCGCAGGGTGTCGATCCAGCGTTGCTGGGTTTTCATTCGTTCCTGCTGGATTAAGTTCTTCTCGATCTCGTCGCGGACTTCGGACATCGGTTTGACGGAGGCGTTTTTCTTCGCCTCGACGAGCATGATGTAATAGGAGTCCCCGAGTTTCACGACCGGGCTGACCTGGCCAGGGCGGAGGGCGAATGCCACGCTCGAGAGTTGTTCGTTGAGGGTGTTGCGCTCGATCCAGCCCCAGTCGCCCCCGGTGTCGCGGGTGCCTTCATCCTCGGAATACATCTGGGCCATGCCGGCAAATTCGGATCCGGCGACAAGTTTCTGCCGGATCTCATCCGCGGTCTGGGCCTTGTTTTCGGTTCCGGGAACATCCGCGCCGGTGCCTTCGCGCAGGATAATCATCCGGAGCTTGATCTGCTCCGGCAGCATGTAGGCGGTCTTGTTCTTATTATAAAACGCCTGGATTTGGGTTGGCGAGATCACGAAGTCCTCGTTCACTTTCGCCTGACGCATTGCCTGGATGACGATTTTTTCCTTCTCGATTTCTTTAAAGCGGGTGACCGTGTAGCCCTGTGCCTGCAGCGTGCGGACGAAGGCCGAACGGTCGCCGCCGAATTCCTCGCGGATGATCGTCTGGACGCGGTCGTCGACGACGTAGTCCGGGATATTCGCGCCCTTCTCCTGCATTTTGCGGAATTCCTGAATAATCAACTGGCGGTCAACGAGGTCCTTCAGGGCGGCGAGCCGCATCTCTTTGACTTTATTTGCGAGGTCTGAACCGGAATAAACCTCGCGCAGGGAACGTTCGCGGGAACCGATCAACTCGCGCACCTGCGAGATCGTGATCACGTCCTTGTTTACGATGGCCGCGACGCCGTCAACCACCTCCGCCTGCTGGGCGGCCGCGGGAATGCGGGCCAGAAGGAGGCTGAAAGCTGTAATTAAAAACAAAAATCTCATCGGCTGGGCATCTTCTCCAAGAGGGAAAGGATCTCGCGCAAACTAGAATCAGGGTCGGATGCCGTCAAGCGGGGAAACCGACCCCCGATCAGGATGAAGCTCCCGCCCCTCGTCAGCATGAGCTTTTCGCCCCGCGTTTCGACCATGGGAATCCTCCTCCTGGAAGCCTCCAACCGGATGGCGGCGAGCACCAAAGCGTTCGCGGCAGCGGGGGGCAGGGGGCCGAAACGATCCCGCCAAACCGCCCTGAGAGCCTCAAGATCCTCCCGGCTGGAGGCCTCGGCAATTTTCCGGTAGGCCTCGATCCGCATCTTTGAGTCCGGAAGATAGCCAGCCGGCACAAATGCCCCCGCGCAATTGTCGGCCGCAACGAACTCCGCCTCATCGGTTTTCACAAAGTCGAGCCTGAGCACCGAGGTCCCTCCTCCGGTCCGGTTGCCTTTTACGGCCTCGATGGCGCGTTTGAGGAGCTTGCAGTAAAGGTCGAATCCCACCGCGATGATGTGCCCGCTCTGCGCGGTTCCGAGCAGATTGCCCGCACCGCGGATTTCGAGGTCGCGCATCGCGATCTTGAACCCGGATCCCAGGTCGGAATACTGCTTGATCGCTGAGACCCGCTTCCTTGCGGCACCGACGGACATCAGTTCCCTCGGCAGCATGAGAAACGCATACGCCTTGTGGTTCGAGCGGCCGACACGGCCGCGGAGTTGGTAGAGGTCCGCCAGCCCGAAACGGTCCGCCCGGTCGATGATGATCGTGTTGGCGTTCGGAATATCGAGCCCGCTCTCGATGATTGTCGTCGAGACGAGCACATCCGCCTTCCCGGCCACGAACGCGTGCATGACGGCTTCGAGTTCCTTTTCCTCCATCTGTCCGTGACCGACCAAAACCCGCGCGCCCCCGCACAGTTCGCGGATCCGCATGGCCGTGCGCTCGATGCTCTGGACGCGGTTGTGGAGAAAATAGACCTGTCCGCCCCGCGCGATCTCGCGGGTGACCGCATCCCGGATGATCCGCTCGTCGTAGCCGCAGACAATCGTCTCCACGGGCTGGCGGTTCGGCGGCGGGGTTTCGATCAACGACATGTCCCTCGCACCCATGAGGGAAAGATAAAGCGTCCGCGGGATCGGGGTCGCGGAGAGCGTCAGCACATCGACAAGCCGGAATTTTTCTTTGAGGGCATCCTTGTGCTTCACCCCGAACCGCTGCTCTTCATCCACCACGACGAGGCCGAGATTTTTGAAGGAGACATCCGCAGAGATGACCCGGTGGGTGCCGATGACGATGTCCACCCCTCCCGAGGCGAGAGCCGCGATCACTTTTTTTTGTTCGGCCACGGAACGGTAGCGGCTCAATAGCTCGATGGTCACCGGATATTCGCTCATCCGCTCGCGGAACGTCTGGAAATGCTGCTGCGCCAGCACTGTTGTCGGCGTGATCACCACCGCCTGCTTGCCGCCGCTCACCGCTTTGAACGCGGCGCGGATCGCGACCTCGGTCTTGCCGAATCCGACATCCCCGCAAATCAGCCGGTCCATCGGACGCTCCGATTCCATATCCGCCTTCGTCTCGGAAATCGCCCGGAGCTGGTCCCCTGTTTCGGTGAAAAGAAACGAACGCTCGAACTCCTGCTGCCAGTGCGAATCCGGAGGAAACGAGTGGCCGACACCGTTTTCCCGCTCCGCCTGAATCTTGAGCATCCGCGCGGCATATTCGTAAATCCCCTTCGAGGCCTTCGCCTTCGCGCGCTGCCAACGGCCATCTCCGAGTTCCGAGAGATCCGGATGCCGCTTCCCGACCCCCACATAGCGCGAGACCTGCCATGCCTGGTCGAGCGGAACATACAGCCGGGAATCGTGCGCGAATTCCAGCGCCAGAACCTCGCCAGCTCCATCGGGCGATTCCTGCAACCCGAGAAACCGTCCGATCCCATGGTCGAGATGGACAACAAGGTCGTCTTCCTCAAACTCCGAAAAATCCATCGCCGCCCGCCCGGAGCGAACGCGGTCGCGCCGCAGGGCCGCCCGGTGCGCGCGCTGGCTGGCCGACCGGCCGAGGATCTCCGCGTCGGCGAGCAGGGCAAACTTTGCTGAAGGACAGATGAACCCCCGCGTGGCGGGAAGCGGCAAAAATTTCAGCCGGGAGGCATCGAAATCAAAATCCGACGCCAGTTCCTTGAACCGCTCGTTCTCGCCCTCGTTGTTGCAGGCAAACGCGATCTCCCACCCCTGTGCGGCCCATTCTCCAAGCTGATCGAAGAACCGGCTGCGCTTGACCTCATCGAGGATCAGGTCGCCAGCACCGAATTCCGCGAATGGCACCGGGTAGAACGGGACCGCCAGGTTGTGATCCGGCAGGGCTCCCGCACCAAGAAATGTGCCCTCGGGTGCTTCCGCAGGATCGATCTCCAGAATCGCATCCTCGCCATTCCGGAAATCCAGCAGGGTCGCCTCTTCGGCGCCACGCTTCGCCACCAGAATCTCAATCTTCTCGATCTGGCCGACCGAGCCCTGGGTATCGAGATCAAACTCCCGGAGCGATTCGATCTCCTCATCAAACCACTCGATCCGGAACGGTCGCGGAGACTGCCACGAGAACACATCGACGATTCCGCCGCGCCTCGCAAACTGCCCGCGGGCGGTCACCTGCGGGGCCGGCTCGTAGCCCGCCTTCTCAAGCCTGGCGATTACTTTTTCGATGCCGGTTTTTTGCCCGGTTTTCAGCGGAAAAACGTCTCTGGACAGCACGCTCTTCGCAGGCACATGGGAATTCCACTGGGATTTGTGGATCACCACGACTTCGTCCCCGCCGGGCTGCGAGAGCGCCCGCAGAAGCTCGAGCCGCTCGGAAGCTGTCTCCGGATCCGGCAGCGCGTCGCCGGCCGGCATTTCCAGTTCCGGAAAAAGCCGGACCCTCGGACACCAGGCCGACATCTCCGAAGCAAAGTCCTCCTGTCGCCGCACATCCGGACAAACGACCCAGATGCGCCCGGAAAAACGCTTCGCAAAAAGCGCCGCCACAAACGGCTGCGCCTGCTCCGCAATCTCGCAGAGCGCCCCGCCCGCCCTCGCCTCCGCATCGAGAAGCCGCCGCAGCCCCTCGTCCGCCCCCGCGCGATCCATCAGCCAGCTCCCCCCGCTCATAACAAGTGCAACGGGCGTAGGGCAGGTTGCTGACGCTGCATTCCGGGGAGCATAACCGCCCCGGATGTGGTTTCCGGCGCCCCCGCCGGAAAATCAGAAAAACGGGCCGCAATCCCCGACACGCGGGAAGCCATCCCTTGCCGGTAATACGATCTTCCGCGGTGAGCCTTACATTTGTTCAAGACGAGTTGTTTATCCGAAATTCCACAGGGAAGAGGAACCACGAAAATCACGAAATCAATCGGCGCCGGGGAGTCATCGGCTGAGCATGCCTTGTCCTAGCCTGAAGTACTATGATCTACCCACACTGCGGCCTGCTGGATGAGTTCCGAGAGGGAACCGACCTGGAGTTTTTCTTTGATGTGCATGCGGTGCGTCTCGACCGTCTTTGTGCTGACTCCCAATGCGGTTGCGATGCTCTTTGTATTGCTGCCTCTACCGAGGTGCTCGAAGACCTCCAACTCGCGATCGCTGAGAATATCGACGGGCGTGCGCGCTCCATTTTTGCCGGGGACCTTCTTGTCGAGCGCCCGGAGCATGAGCGAAGTGACAATTTTTCCGCTGATATGCGTCTCGCCCACAAATGCTTTGCGCAGGGCGCTGATAACCTCCCCGGTGCTGTCCTTTTTCATGATGTAGCCGAGTGCCCCGGCGCGGATAGCGCGCTCGGCATAGACGCCCTCGTCGTGCATCGAGAGAACAATCGCGGCGATCCCGGGGTAAAGGGCCTTCATGTTTTTGAGGAATTCGATGCCGTTCATGCCGGGCATCGAGATGTCGGTGATGACGGCGTCGGGACGGAGCACCGGGATCGCGGCGAATGCCTCCGCCGCGCTTCCGGCCTCTCCGCAGACCTCCATGTCTGGCTCCTGCCCGATGAAAAGCTTCAGACACTCACGCAGGATCGCGTGGTCTTCGACCAGAAATATCCTTTTCTTAGTTAATGTGTTTTTCTTTGCCATGGAGAAACCCTTTCCAGGGAAAGGAACAGACGACGGGAAACTTGTCAGCCCGCCGGCGGAGATGAGCGGATGACATGCGTGCATGTTGCGGCGCAAACCGCCTGTTTGGCAATCACGGAGTTGCGGATCCAGCCGGCTTGCACCTGTGCACGCGAAGGGGCAGCCTTCATGGAGAGACCGGACAGATAATCAGATCCGAATCGAAACCATCAGGAAGATCCTGATGCCGCGATCAGGATTACCCCAATTGACCCCTTGCTTTCCTCGGGAGGATTATCACGTGCGGAGGTGGCAGGATGGATAACAAGACACCATGTTCGGACGCCAATGCCAAATCGGTCCGGCGAAACCCATTCAGCCTTGAGGCCATTAATGAAACAGCGGCGGATGATCGCGTGCTCGTCGTTGATGATGACCGCTATAGCTGTGTGCTTGCCGGAAAAATGCTCCAATTGCTTGGCTACCGCGCCGAATTCGCGTCGGACGGAACCGCGGCCGTGAAGGCGTTTTTGCCGGGAAAATATTCCGCGATCCTGATGGATGTCACGATGCCGTTGATGGACGGCCTTGATGCCACGGAAAAGATCCGGGAGATCGAGGCTCTGGCGGGGGGACACGTTCCGATCATCGCCATGACCGCGAACGTGATGCCCGGCGACCGTGATCGATGCCTCGCGGCGGGGATGGATGAATTCCTCTCCAAGCCGTTCCACAAAGCCGACCTCGCCGAAAAAATGGATTGGTTTCAGCGCACCGGTGCCGGGAGCAGGGATCAGAAATCAGAACGCGATTTGGAGGAAAGCATATGAGCAACCAAAGAGAAAAATGTAAACACTGTGGGGCGCCGGTGAGCGAACCGAAACCTATCAACACAGGTCCGAGAAGAGGGCAGACCCAGGTGGTTTGCACACAATGCGGGCATATCGAATACCTGGCTGTGGGTTCGCAACGGATGGTCATGGCATCAGGAAATTCCTGATGCCTAGGTCAGAGGTCTCCCGATTGATCCCGCCATCGCCAGCAGGCAGAATTTTCCATGTGGAGCTGGCGGGCTGGAAGATGGATTGCCGAACCGTGATCCACCGCGAAAACACCAAATCCAAACAAATGGGAACACACCGGGGAGTGACTTACGGGGGGGGAAGCAAGATGGGCCCAAGGGCTCAAAAACCCTGGAGCCAGAACATAGCCGCCCCGGTGTGAACCCACCCCGCCAGAGCGAAAATATGATCATCCTGAGCTCTGCCGCTGCCTTTGGCCTAATCGGGTTCGTCTCAATTCTCAGGGACCGCCACGCCACTGCGTTTCATAACTTCATCTGGTGTCTCGTTCTGCTCATTCTCTACTTCTTTTTTCCTGGCTTTCTGCAGTGAAAAGTTCGCTTCACTCCAACGACATGTCCCCGCCAGTCAGTTCGAGACGGGAAGTCTGTTTACAGATCTTGATCAGCCCGCTGCTTTTTGCGGCCACCTTTCTCGTCTTATTGCTCTCGCTGCTCTCTTTCTTTCTGGGCGAGTTCACAGGGAAGCGGCGTCAGCTGCGGTGACTGGTTCGAACCGCATGACATTTTCCGGGCGTTTGCTTCATCTTTTTCAGGAACACACGATTCCCATCAGCCTGAGCCTCGTCCTTTGCATAGGAGTGGGAGCAGCCGTCGGGATGCTGATATTTCACCATGCCGAGCCATACTCACTGGTCGTCGATGTCAGAAAACGGGCAGCTTGGATTGCCGCGGTGGGCGGGAGTATCGTTTGTTGCTGCATCGTTATTGCCTTCGATCTTGCCTCCAATCCCCTGACCTTCGCGGGATTCCTTCTTTTTGGTGCCGTCACCTCAAGCGGGACGGGCTTGCTCCCGCTCACGTTTGGCTTGCCGGTTTTGCGGCGCTTGGCTGGCGTTTCCAAAGAGCATTGTGTGAAAAGTCACAGAGGCAAGGAACGGTTGAAGGACTAGCCCCTGATGGCGGTGGACATCCCGGATACAGCCCGTTAGGAAAGCAAGGTGAACGCGCCAGCCCTCCCAATTTCCGAGAAGCCGTTTTCTGACAACCTTGGCAATCGACCGAGGGTCCTTCTCGTCGAAGATGACGGCCTGATAGCAATGAAGGAACAGTTGATGCTGGAAGGTTTCGGGTATCAGGTCGTGGTGGCAGGGACGGGGGAGAAGGCCCTTGAGATTATGTGCGGCAAGCCGGAAATCGATCTCATCCTCATGGACATCGACTTGGGAGCAGGGAGGCTGAGCGGGACCGAGACCGCGATTCGGATTCTTAAAATCCACCAGGTGCCGGTGATATTCCTCTCCTCCCACGCCGAACCGGAGGTGGTCGCGCGCACTGAAAGGATTTCGACGTATGGCTACGTCCTCAAAAGCACGGACGGCTCGATACTCGATGCCTCGATCAAAATGGCCCTCAGGCTTTTCCAAACTAACGTCAGGCTGGAAGCTGAGAGGGAGCATCTCCAGACAACGCTCGATTCCATCGGCGATGCCGTGATTGCCACGGATGCCGCCGGCCGCATTACCCGCATTAATCCGATCGCTCAGGATCTGACCGGGTGGAACTTTGAGGATGCGTTGGGGAAACCTGTCCAGGACGTCGCCTGCATCACGAACGTCCAGGCCGGACTGCCAGCAAAGCATCCCGTCCATGTTGCGCTCAGTTCAAGCGGGATTGTCGAACGCAACAGATCCTCCAAGCTCCTTGCCAAGGGAGGAGCAGTGCATCTGATTGAAGATTTTGCGATCCCGGTGAAAGACCGTCTCGGAAGGATCTCCGGGGCCATATTGGTGTTCCGGGATATCACCGGCGAATCGCGCTTACGGGAGGATCAACGCTACCAGGACTGCGTCATCGAAGAGTCGCAGCGCGCCGGCAAGGTCGGCTCCTATAGAGGGAATTTCACCCAAAACACTTGGGAGATTTCCGTTGAGATGAAACGGATTTTCGGACTCGACGACTCCACCCCTCTGAACCTGACGAGTTGGCTTGCACTCATACATCCGGAAGATCAGGAAATGGTGTGGAGCCACATGCAGGAGGAGGTCATCGGCCAGCAAATGCCTTTTGACAAAGAATACCGGCTCCTGCGGAAGTCTGACGGCGAGACAAGATGGATGCGCGGGCTTGGAACAGTCACCTTTGATCCCTCTGGAGTCCCACTCTCCATGGTTGGAACCATTCAGGATATCACCGAGCGTAAAGCGATGGCGGCTCACCTCAGGGAGACCCGGGAACAACTCATGCTGTTCATGCGGCATTCGCCAATTCATGCATTCCTGAAGGAGGTAACCGAACAGGAAAGCCGGGTTTTGTTTGCCAGCGAGAGTTTTGCCGACCTGATCGGGATTCGGGGCTCCCAGATAACCGGCAAAACGATGGAGGAACTGTTCCCGCTCGAGTTCGCATCCAAAATAACCAGAGACGACTGGGCGGTCGTCTCCAGCAACCAAGTGTTGGCCCTGGATGAAGAATTCAATGGCCGACATTATTCCACGATCAAATTTCCCATTACCCAGGGAGACACTAAGCTGCTTGCGGGATACTCGATCGAAATCACCGAGCGCAAGCGCGCAGAAAACAAGATCAAAGTCCTGCTCAAGGAAAAGGAGAGGCTGCTTGAGGAGGTGCATCACCGGATCAAGAACGCTTTGTATGCGATCAAGGGGCTCCTAACCCTTCAAGCGAGTGCGGAATCCAAAGCAGACGGGCGAACAACCCTGATGGAGGCAGCCAGCCGGGTGCAGAGCATGATGATGCTCTACGACAAGCTGCAAAAATCCTCCGACTACCTTTCCGTTTCCACTCAACCGTTTCTCTCTTCACTGGCAACAGCGATTGTCGAGACCTTTACCGGGAACGTCCCGGTGACACTGGAACAATCGATTGAGGATTGTCTGCTGAGCGCTGAAAAATGCCAGCCTCTCGGACTGATTTTGAACGAGCTATTAACCAACGTCATGCGGCATGCGTTTGTCGGAAGAGCCAGCGGGAACGTGGTCGTGACTTTCCGCGTGGTCCAGAGCCGGGGAGCGCTGGTCGTTCAGGATGATGGGCTGGGGTTGCCCGACTTGATGGATTTCGAGAACTCAACCAGCCTCGGCTTGAGGCTTGTCTCCATTCTCTCCAAGCAGATCGGGGGCACCGTCAGGGCCGAACGGGAGAAAGGAACGAAGGTGATCGTGGAGTTCCCAACCTCCGGCATCCATGAAGAAGCCGGATAAAGCGTCAGGCTGATGCCCTACTTTTTCATACTCCCGATTTATGCGATCCTTGTTTCAGGCGGACTGCTCCTTGGCCTGGGCTTTCTGTGCTTTGCGCGCACCCGGCCGATTTCGGGTTTCATACTTTCAGGCACGTTTGGAACATTTCCGGGATTCGTCATAGGTAACACCCTTTTCTGGGCGGTCTTTGTCGGTTTTGCCATGCTCTTAAAAATCCCGGTTGAGCATTTCAAAGATTCAGATGTTGCTGGCGGGATCGCCGGCTTCGCGCTCATAGTTTTCATGGTTGGCGGACTGGCTCTGGCGAATGTGCTCGGATGCGTTTCGGGATTTTTTGCCGGCTGCTGGATCTATGCGAAGATCCGGAAAAGATGGATCCAGCCGACAACCACGCGTTCCGGGGCTGCAACCAGCTGAACGAAGAAGCGGAAATGGAGAACAATCCCGCGGACTGCCTGCAGCCATGTTGATGCTCTTCAATCTCCTGGCGCTCCTGCTACCGCTTCTATTGGGTGTCCGGATCGCGGCAGCCGTGTTTTCATCCCGGAGCAGAGCAGCAATCCGGAAGCATCCGTTTGCTCATCTTCTCTTTCTGGGGGTGATATTGTTTCTTTGGTTCGCTCCCTGGGGAACCGCGCTGGGCAACGTCGCAGCCAGGATCGACTCATCCCGGGAAAAGTTCCGCTTACATGGTGCATCCTACATGGACAATGTGAGGACAAGGATCGCCTTCTCCCGAATCCTCAAAAACCGGTATGGAATTTTTTGTCCGCCCATACGCGGGTGCATCGTCATGTCTTTCAACGATATCAGATTCGAGCAGGCCTACGATCGCGTCATGCTGTCAGCAATTAAGAGTTACTTCGGACGCGATATCGTGGAGGAATGCCGGATGGCGGCACGATATGAAACCATGCAGCCCGGCCAGCCCTGAACCATGACGCGCTGGAGAAAGATTGCAGTGATCGGCTGTGGCGGATGCCTCGCGCTCGGGCTTCTCGGCGCACTTGTTCTGGTGGGTGGATTTTTCTACCTGCGCAATGTGGTTTTCGAAGCCAGAAAAGTCCATGGAAGCATCGGAGTTCTTCCGGATTTTCCAACTATCGATGTGTCAAACCCCGAACGCTTCCTTAATGACCTGATGCTTTCCCCGTTCTGGAAAGTCGAGAGGGAACGGGACGGCTCATTCGTGGCAAAGGCCCGGTCTATCGGGCGGGACTCCTCCTCCGATGGGGAGGCTTCATACCTGTTCGAATTCATGGCACGGAAGGATAAGCGCCTGCCAGATGACTATCGAATTCACGACGGATATCTTGACGGCGGCGAGGGCTTCTCCTCGTTCCAGATTGCGGTGGTTTTCAAGAAGCCGGACCTTGAACACATCGCCCTGGGCCGGCCCGGGGAACAGACCGCGATTGGCGTCTACGAATCCTACGAAAAAGATATCGGCCTGAATTCCACATCGGATCTCGCGATCCGGTTGAGTTCCCGGCACGAGATTTATGTCATCCTGCGTGAGCAGGGCTCCGATCCCGACAGGAAAGCTACCTTTGCCAAAGTGCTGCCTGCCATGCAAGAGCTTGCAGGAATCGCCGACAGTCCGGAGACATATCGCGTGGAAGAACGGTATGCGGATTTCTTCAAGCTGTTCTTCAAGACTCCGCTGGAAGACCGCGAGATCCGGCGCTTTCCGGGGACCCAGGACAGAGATACCTTCTACGGGTATTTCAGGACCAAACCGGGCCTGAGCTACCGCGGGATCAACATCAAGATTTCGCATCCTGTGTTCTGCCCGGACGAAGGGACGCGGAAACACTCCAGGCTCGAGAAGGCCGAGTATTCCGGCACGCCGTATCAGCCCGATGACACCGTATTTTTCCTGATCGAAGACAACGCCGTCTACCTGTCCGGAGAATATGACCAGCGGTTCGAGACGTTCACCGGAAAAGAAAGCTTCGACGGCAAACTGGAGGTGCTGAACGATCGGGGACAGGTCCTTTTCGAAACAACGGACAAGTTCAAGGGATGGCAGAGATAGCATCATCGCGATTGCCGGGGGCCCCGTGTTCCATCAAAATATCCGTCGTGCCGCGCTGAAGAACACCGGGCAACTGGATTCGTTCGGCTTGTGAGCATCTCCGTTGGCGGCAAAGAGAACAGTATTGGGAGGGAAGCGGCTGCTTGCGTTCGGCCTTTTTCTGCCTGACTCTCGCTCTCGCTGACACGCCACGAGAAACACGCATGAGCAACCCGCCCGAGCTTCCATCCGCCGCCCCCGCTGAAGGGGAAGGTGCCGGAACGGCCCGCAAACAGGTCTCCTATTTGCTGGGCGCCTGCCTCGGCCTGTTTGTCGCGGACGGAGTTCTTTCGCTTGGCTCTGCTTCCCTGTCCTTTTTCGACATCCCGATTCCCGGTGTGGCCGAGGCGTTTGTGTCGCTGGTCGGGTTTTCCGCGCTGGCGATCACAATTTTGACCTACCTCGTGATGGGGCTGACTCCGCTGGTCCCCAAACGGTTTTTTCTGCCGATCGCGTTATTTTATCCGGCAGGATGGCTCCTCCTGATCCCCGCAGCCATCTACCTCCGGGACCAGCTCCTGAATGTCATCCTGGTCTTGTCGCTCATCCAGGTGGCCCTTGGAGCGGGCATCGCATTTTTGTTGAAACCCGGCCGGACATCCCGCTTCGAGCTTGTTCCGGCCGGGCGGCTCATCGGACGGAAATTCAGTTGGCGCCATTCGCTTCTTTTCGTTGCCGCGAACGTGGTGATGCTGGCCGCAGCGCTCGCCTACCTTGGGGTCTGTTCGTCGCTGGCGGTTGACCACTTTACAGACGGCTTCGTTTCCCTGCGGCCTCACGGGCTCGATGTCCGGATCCGGAAATATACCCGGGAGGACCGGAAGACCATTTGGCTGGTTCCCATGGTTCACATCGGGCATCCAAAATATTATGATGCCCTGTCGAAGTTGCTCCCGGCCGGCGGGGTGGTTCTCAACGAGGGCGTGACCGACAGGAAAAAACTTTTGAGACACAACATCAGCTACGCCCGGGCTGCCACGATGCTCGGACTCGAGGAGCAGAGGAAAAGCTTTGAGCTGCCCGGCAAAGCTGTCGCCGCCGACCTGGACGTGGATCAGTTTTCCCCCGGCACGATTCACATGTTGAATGTCGTCCTCCTGCCGCATTCAAAGGGATTCACTTCCGAAACAGTGAAAATGCTTTCGGATTACAAACCCTCCGATGAGGACATGGACCAATGCTGGGACGATCTCCTCGGAAAGCGGAACCTAAACCTCCTGGCCGGAATTGCCGATTGGTTGCCGAAATCCGAGACGATCATTGTCCCATGGGGGGCTGCTCACATGCCGGGAATCGCATCCGGAATTCAAGAAATGGGGTTTCGCTGCAATGAGGAGCAAGGGATCACTGCGATCCCGTTCAGACGCTGAAAATCAGGTCGCGGCAAAGCCGTTGCAACGCCGCCACATCTGTCTGCAGGGGCCGCCCGTCAATCTCTGAAACCGCCCGCAGCCCTATCCGGCTGTTGGTGAGGAAGCAACCCGTGCATCCGGCCACATCGTCCGGCCCGACAAGCGTCTCCTCAACGGGGACATGCTTCATGATCCACGCTCTCATCACCCCGTCCCTGGCTCCCGATTCGACGGACGGGGTCTTCCAGATGCCATGGGTCTCCAAGAAGACGTTTGCCATGCTGGCACAAACCAGGGCTCCGGAAGGATTGAACAAAAGGACATCGTCCACACCACTGCTTTTCGCCGACAACTGCGCATTCACATTCTGCCAGTAGTTTCCGGTCTTCCATCCCCCGGCCGCCGGCAGATAGGGTGCGGATGAGGTTGCGATGCGCACAGGTAGAAATTCCGTGCCCGTTTCGCATTCCTCGAAGAGGGCGTAAACCGATCCGCGGAATCCATCGCCCGGACGCCCTGGCCCAGCAGTGACATAGATCCGGATCACGCCCGTGTTTCCACCCTCTGACAACTCCAGCGGAAGCCTTGGAACAACCACCCTTCCCCATCCCACGGACTCCGTCGCTCGCGCGAGCCGCTCGAAATGCTCATCGGGCAACAGGCTCTGTCCCCTATGGATGGCTATTGTTTCGAAAACACTCATCCCGTATCGAAACCCCCGGTCTTCCAATGGCACCCCGCAGCAAGCCACCCAACGCCCGGATTCCAAACGCCACGTGCTCACCGGATCCGCCTCCTTCCTGTAAGTATTTGGCCCCATTCGTTGGTAGTATTCCGCGCCGTGCAGGGAATCAAGCTTCGCAGTGCAGGGCAAACACACTAATAAACGTTCAGTTAACGCGCTTGCCCTGCTTCACAGCGCGATTTCCGTTGTCTCCCGGGTGACCGGCAAACTTGTGGATTTTTCTCCCTGTCGGATTAATATTCATGAAACCCCTAGAAACCCCATGGCTGCCAGACTCATTACCTATCACCTGAAGAGTGATCCGGCTGTGACCGACTATGAAGGCTTTGCCAGAGCGCTTCAGGAATATGATTATATCCAGCTTTCAGAAACCGTCTATGCCGTCGCCACGGATGAATATCCCAAGGATATTTTCGCAAAGCTCGAACCTTACATCGACGAGGACGATTGCCTCGTGGTCATCGCGCTTTCCCGGTTTTATATGGCTCATCATGATCCGGATGTCCTGGCCTGGCTCGATGCCAATGTGTAGCCAGCCAGCGGACCACTCCGGCCAGCGGGCCTGACCGTTGAGATTGGATGGGCGCGAAAGGTATTGACGGGTTTCGGAGCTTTGTTACTCGTAACGGCTGAACAACTGGTTGTATTTCATGAAAAGGTTTCTCTTATCGGCTTTGGCGGTTGCGGTTTTAGTGGTTCTCGGCGCATCAGAAGCAGGCGCAAACGGCGTATTGCTCACCTATGCCGAAGCACCCGGCGATCAAACCTCGACCCTTGCGAACACCTCCCACATCACCTTCGATAATCTTCCCAATCCTGACGGCAGTTTGACCTGGGCAGGGGTTGGAACTTACGACGATGTCGCCATCATCAATGCGGACAAGTATGGCGGCGCGGGCGGAACCGGAAAATATCTGGTTCAGAGCACATCGATTCCTCCGGGCGGTGCCGCTCCGACAACCAAGCTGACCTTGAACACGCCAAGCGCATATTTCGGACTTTGGTGGTCTGCCGGCGACGTGGCCAACAAGATGACCTTCTCGCTCAACGGCGTGTTGGTCGCTGAGTTCACGACCGCGTCGTTGGTGAATGTCCTACCCAACACCTACAAGGGCAATCCGACAGCCCCGTTCCTCGGCCAGAATTCGGGTGAGAAGTATGCATTTTTCAACGTCTATGGGGATGCCGGCACCACATGGAATGAGATTACCTTCACAAACCTGGGCTCCAGTGGTTTCGAATCGGACAACCACACCACCCGCATCACCGGCTGGGGAGACGAGTCAGGTGAAACCGGCCCCGAGCCAGGGGTTCCCGTGATGAGAGTGGAAGGCACGACAGTCAGCGGTGTGGTAGCTGTCCCGGAGACCAGCACATGGGTCATGGGTTTCGTGGCATTGGGAGCAGTTGTCGTCCTGATGCGCCGCAGGGCCTCCCAGTCCAAGTAAGGGAACGGTATTTGCTCCGGTTGGATCCGGTGGATTGTTTGAGCAGTGTAGTCAGCGTGATACCCAGCTCAAATTGTGGTTGCGAGACCGTTCTGCATCCCGCGCCGTGGAAAGCTGCTGTTGAAACTGCACGTGGCAACACCTGCAGGACGCCACCCTGACAGCCGCTCAGCCGCGGATTCTTACGGCTCGCGTCTTGTCAAGTTTGAGGACGCCGCACTCTCCCGGCGCAAGAGCCGCCTTGGCATCAGCCACCTTTTCGCCGCGCCATTGGACACTTCCCCCCTCGATCAGGCGGCGGGCATCGGATCTGGAACGGGTCACATGAAAACACTGTGCGTAGGCCTCGACGACCAGACTCACAAAGTCCCGGGCTTCGCCGGGCGTATACTCCGGCAAATCCGCGGAATCAAGGTCGCGAGCGCTGAACCTTTTGTTGAATTCGTCGAGCGCGTGAGCCGCCGCGGCCGGATCGTGGAAGCGTGCGGTGATCCGCTGTGCCAGCGCCTTCTTTGCGTCCATCGGATGGCTGCCGGCCGGGATGGATTCGCGCAGGAGAATTTCGTAATAGCGGGCCATCAGCTCGTCGCTGATGCTCATGATTTTTCCAAACATGTCGCCGGGTGACTCGTTCAGGGCGACGTAGTTGCCCAGGCTCTTGCTCATTTTCTGACGTCCGTCCAGGCCCTCGAGGATCGGCATCGTCATGGCGACCTGCTGCGGTTGTCCTTCCTCCCGCTGAAGATCGCGGCCGACCATGATATTGAAGAGCTGGTCGGTTCCCCCGAGTTCGACATCCGCCTTGACCATCACCGAGTCCCATCCCTGCATGATCGGGTATTGGATTTCATGCGCCCTGATCGGCTGGCCTTTGTCCAGGCGCTCGCGGAAATCCTCGCGGACGAGCATCTGTTGAAGCGTGACGCGGCTGTTAAGTTTTATCACCTCTTCGAAGCTCATGGCCTCGAACCATTCGCCGTTGAAAACGATGCGGGCGCGCTCGCGGTCGAGGATTTTGAAGGCCTGTTCCTGGTAGCTCTTTGCGTTCGCCAGCACCTGGTCATGGTTGAGCTGGGGGCGGGTGACCGAGCGCCCGCTCGGATCGCCGATCATCGCCGTGAAGTCGCCGATGATGAGGATCGCATCGTGCCCGGCGTCCTGAAAGTCGCGCAGCTTCGAGAGGACGACCCCGTGGCCCAGGTGGATGTCGGGGGCGGTGGGATCCACCCCCAGCTTGATTCGGAGCGGACGCCCGAGGGCCAGCTTGGCCTCCAGCTCGGCCTCGCTGTGGATCTTTGCGCAACCGCTGACAAGGGTGGAAAGCGTGGACATCTGAAAATTCAACGGGGCTTGTTCAGGAGTTCGCGCACCTCATCGATCGTCATCTTCTGATTGATCTTGTCGGAGATCCGGCTCACGGCTCCCCCGGCTGCGGGTTCGGGAACAAACGTGGAGAGCGGAACAACCGGCGAGCCCAGACTCGCCGCTTGCGTGGCTTTGTAGTATCCATCGACCTCCGTGGTTTTGTCGGAGGCGGCCGCCCGCTTCACATCGTAACTCGAAATAGCGGCTGTTTCCTTCGTCGAATAAACCTTCTCCCCGAACCACGGGTTTTTCAGACCAAGGAAGGAACGCGTCAAGGGGAATGCCTTCGTGTTGGCATCCTTGACTCCATAGAAACCCTCCTGAGCCTGAGGGGAGGCCCTGATGGGGACGGAAGAGGTTCCGGAGAAGGACTTGCTTTGCATGGGATTCCCGAGCTCCATATTGGGCTTCTGGATCCGGTCCAGAAGTTTGGCTTCCTGCGTCTGCGCAAAGGCGGGCACGAGGGAAGCCAGAAAGACGGTCACAATGAGAATCGTTTTCACGTGGGTGGGGAATTGTAGTTGGAAAGGGATTCCGATGCGAGACCTTTTAGCGCGCCAACCCGCTCCGGAATCGGAGGTGGGGAAGTGCACCCAGCCACTTGCGGACCGGTTGGAGAACTGCTAGAACCTGCTCCCTCAGCATGCCAACATACGATTACGAATGCGAAAAGTGCCGGAAGAAGTTCGAACTCTTCCAGTCCATGAAGGATGACGCGCTCAAAACCTGCCCGCAATCCAAGTGCCGGATGAAGAAGTGGGGCAAGGGCAAAGTCCGGCGGCTCCTGGGGACAGGAGCAGGGCTCATTTTCAAGGGTAGCGGATTTTACATCACCGATTACCGCAGCGAGGGATACAAGCAGGCCGCCAAGAAGGACTCCGGGGAGTCGTCAAAGCCCGCAGCAAAATCCGAGACAAAATCGGAGACGAAAACCGAGGCCAAAACAGAAGCGAAACCAAAGAAGGATTCAAAATCCTCGAAGGCGGACTGATCGCATGCGCACCTGTGAACATTGTGAGGCGGAGAATGATGACACGCGTGTTTTCTGCGCCAATTGTGGAACCCGGCTCCCCGAGCGCGATTCCTCGGCCCCGTCCGAGCCTGCCGGCCGCGCCGAGCCAACCGCTCCGCCGGCGGTCGGAAGTTCCGCCCCTCCACTGCCGGGCGGCACGTTCCGGAAATCCAAGAAGCCGGCGAAGGCTCCAGCAGCTGGCGACAAGGGAGTTGCCATTTTTTTCCTCTCGAGCCTTTTCTGGATGGCCGTCGTATCGGCTACGCTGGCCACTGTGATCCAGATGGTGCGCTCGCCGGACAACATCCCCGCCCCTGTGGGGATCAACACAAGCGCGGCCCACGAGACATTTTCAACGCTCGAGGATTTGGCAGCCTCACCCAAGGCCATCAGTTGGACCCTCAACAGCAAGGCCATCAACCAGTTTCTCGAGACAACCATTGAGATGAAGCCCGGGAGTTCCGGGAACTCGAACCTTAGCGCCAGATTTCAACGGGCGTTCGTCATGCTTCGCAAGGGGAGCCTGGCTCTCTGTGTCGATCAGAAGTTTATGAACGCCAACCTCTATTTTCTGCTGGAGGTCGAACCGGTGATCACGGATTCCAGTCTGGGGGCCAAGCCTGTCGGCGGGGCGATCGGGCGCATGCCTGTCCATCCCGCCCTGCTCCCGGTTTTTCTCCGCCTGTTCGAGCCGACGATATCCGGACTGGCCCAGCCTTTGAATCTTCTCAGGAAGGCCAAATCTGTGGCCATCACTCCGGATGACGCCACGCTCCAATGGTCGGGCACTGGAAATCAAACGCAGCCCTGACAGGGTTCTGTCTCCTGGCATTTTTTGCGGTCTCTGCGGAGGCGCGTGAGACTTCATTGGCCACGAAGACAACAAGCGCCTCCGGGCAGTTCGTGATCTATTCCAAAGATCCCACCCGCCGCATGAACCTCTCCCAGCGCGCGGACGACGCCCGCGTGCAATGGCTGCAAAAAATCGGCAACGACGGGAGCTACAACCACACGATCATCATCCAGGATTCGATCGGAGGCGCCAAGCCGCGGAACAACGCGGGTGCACTCACCGGAATTTTCGAAGGTGATGGCGGCGCCATGAAAGTTCAGGTCGACGTCTACGATGCCTCGGTGCTCCGGAATCAGGCGCTTGAAATGGAGATTTATCGCGCGCTTGCACTCGATTGGATTTACAGGAACAACCCGCCCAAAGCCGGCAAGGCCTTTCATTCCCCTCCCGCCTGGCTTCTGGAGGGACTTTGCGAGGAGAAGCGCATCAAGGAAAACGGATCGCCGGCCGGCGTCTATGCCACGCTGCTGAAAAGCACGAATCCTCCCCGCATCGAAGATTTTCTCAAGGCCAAGCCGGAGCTCATGGAGGCAACCTCCCTGACGCTCTACCGGACCCAGGCCCTTGCTCTGCTCAAAACTCTCCAGCAACTCCCCGAGGGCCCGAAAGGCCTCGTTGCTTTTCTCGACTCGCTTGCCGAAAACGACGCCGACCTCAAGGGCCTCCTCGCGGCCTACCCGTCCCTGGAGAACAGCCCGTCGCGCCTCGGGAAGCTCTGGACCCTTTCCATCGCGCGAAACTCGGCCTCAAAGGGAACCGAACCGGCTACCATCGGCGAAACTGTGCGCACATTGAAGGAACTTCTCGACGTGTCAGCCCCGCTGGATCCGAAAAAGCCAGCGCTCGGAAAGGCGACGGGGGCCGCCGCATTTCCCGCGATCGCAAGAAGCGAGGGCGGCCCCTATCTCATGCGCCAGAAATCCGCGGAGTTCATGACATTGGAGTTCCGCGCCCACCCGCTCCTGCGCCCGGTGATCGAGGAATACCGGAATATCACAACCCAGCTCGCCTCGAAGCCCAAAAAAAACCTGAGCAAACAAATCGAGGAAAACGGCAAAATCCTCGACCTCCTCCTGCAGCGCAGCGGCCAGGTGGATGACTACCTGAACTGGTTCGAAGCCACGCAGCTCGATACCTTGAGCGAGAATTTTCTCGAAGTCACCAGCCCGCCGACAGTTCCCAAGAGGACGGATCCTCTCAGCCTCCACCTCGACGCCATTGAAAACCGCGGCTGGTAGCCGGCCGCTCCACGGAAAGCGGCTTTCGGCCGGAAATCCTTTCGAGTAATTCGCGGCACCAGCCGGGCTGTTCAGTCTCCGCCGGCTCTTCCCGGATGACTGGAGTGGCGCTGCGTTCCGCCCACGCCCAGAGGTCTTCTCCCGTTTGACCGGACTTTTTCTTTTGAGCGGTTGTTTTCATGAGCGGCTGTGGTTGATGCGGATCAGGGCGCGGAAGACGCCCTGGATCACGAGTTCCTGTGCGGGGATCAGGTCCGGATACTTCGGATTCTCAGCCCGGAGAAACGGACGGTTTTTGTTAACGAGATAGCGTTTGAGCGTTGTCTCGCCATCGATGAGAGCCGCGACGATGTCCCGGTTTCTGGGTTCGGCGAGCTCAAGGATGACGATATCCCGGTCGAGGATGCCGGCATCGACCATCGAATCCCCCCGGACTTCCAAGGCGAATGTGCGCGAGTTCTTGGGAAGACGAATGCTGTCCGCATCAACGGTGATGCAACGGTCCGGCTGCTCGACGGCGTCGACGGGCAATCCTGCCGGGATCGCTCCCAGCAGCGGGATATTCAGCCAGCGCGGGGTGTGCGGATCATTGAGGATCATCGACCGGGCGCGTCCGCCCGCGCGGTTCAGGAATCCCTTTTTTTCAAGCGCCATGATGTGCCGGGTTGCGGCGAACGGGCTTGAGAATCCAAACTGCTGCTGAATCTCCCGCACGGTGGGCATCGCAAAACCTTCTGTCCTCCGCTCCCGGATATACTCCAAGACTGCTGATTGCTTATCAGTGAGGTGCATAGTGTCCATATGAACACTTTTGCAGGCCGCCGTCAACCGCAATCCGGATTATTTTCTGGCCCCGTAGGCGTTGTTGCGGTCGGCGACGAAAAGATCCGCGCCCCGCCGCTGGAGGACAAATGTGTTGTTGTCTCCATACTTTGTCCACGGGCCGGGAGGAACATCGCGAGCCTCCACAAATTTCCAATCCGTGACGTCCTTGCTGCCCATGCCGAGATAGTCGCGCACGGCGGGAGAGACATCGAGGCCGGCTCCCTGGTTGAGATTCGGGAGGGGGATGGCGTTGCCGAAGACATACTGCCAGTGATCGGTTCGGAAAGGTCCGCAGTCCTCCCATTGGGCATAGGCGATCCGGTTCCGGAAGCGGATCGCGAGCCATCTTCCCTTGCACACCGATTTGCCCGGGCGCTCGAAGGCCTGCTTGAACCAGGGGATGGCCTTGCGGGACTCCGGTTTCGTCGTGCCACGCGTCACATCGTTGTAGGGAAGCGCGACATAGAACGGATTCTGGCGGGGCACAAATCCCTTCGGTACGAAATTTCTCCGGGAATCAGGATCCGGATTATCGTAGCCGCCGTAATTTGCAGCCCACCTTGCATCCCACGAACTTTTGTAATTGGGAACCGGATTCCGGGGGGTCGGCCGTTCTCCAACCCAGAAAACCGTTGTTACGATATTCCGTTTCCAGGGAAATCGATTGAAGCCGGAGCGGAAATTCGTCGGGGCAACGACCTGGGGTTCGACCTTGAGTATGGCATTCTCCCTCAGGGACATCGCATACCTTTGAAAATCCTGTCCGCTTTCCGCAAGGACACACGCCGGCACCAGGGCCAACCCTGCCAGAATCGTGGCTGTCAATCGTCGGTTCGTCATGCGCTGGAAAGAAGATATAGTATCCACGCAAAGCGGAACCCCGGCAAATGAAAAAACCCCGGGAGCCACTCTGGATCGAAAGGCGGCGCCTTCGGAATTGCTCACTTTCTGATCCGCCAGCGGCCGTCTCCGACGCTGAGAACTTCGATGCGGACCGG
>CAZRIL010000075.1:0-26336 GCA_964600115.1 uncultured Chthoniobacter sp.
CGTTCTGGAGGAAGAGCTGTGTGTTGCGCGCAATGCGGGCCGAGAAGTCGGTCGGGAGGGCGATCGCCTCGTCGAGCGCGTTGGTGTGAAGGCTCTGGGTATGGCCCATCGTCGCGGCCATCGCCTCGATGCATGTGCGGGCAATGTTGTTGAACGGATCCTGCTCGGTGAGCGACCAGCCGCTCGTCTGCGAGTGCGTGCGCAGGGCCATGGACTTCGGGTTTTTCGGATTGAACCCCTTGACGATCTTCGCCCAGAGGACGCGCGCTGCGCGCATTTTGGCGACTTCCATGAAGAGGTCTTTTCCCTGTGCCCAGAAGAACGAAAGGCGGGGGGCGAAGGCGTCGATGTCGAGGCCGGCGGCGATTCCGGTGCGGAGGTATTCCAAACCGTCCGCCAGCGTGTAGGCCATCTCGAGGTCGGCGGTGGCGCCGGCTTCCTGCATGTGGTAGCCGGAGATCGAGATCGAGTTGAACTTCGGCATCTTCTGCGAGGTGAACTCGAAGATGTCTGCGATGATCCGCATCGAGGGCTCCGGCGGATAGATGTAGGTGTTCCGCACCATGAACTCTTTCAGGACATCGTTCTGGATCGTGCCGGCGAGCTGCTCGAGCGTGACGCCCTGCTCGAGCGCGGTGACGATGTAGAAGGCGAGGACCGGGAGGACCGCGCCGTTCATGGTCATCGAGACGCTGATCCTGTCGAGCGGGATTCCGCCGAAGAGGATCTTCATGTCCAGGATCGAATCGATTGCGACACCGGCCTTGCCGACATCGCCGACGACGCGCGGATGATCGGAATCGTAGCCCCGGTGTGTGGCAAGATCGAACGCGACCGAAAGGCCCTGCTGGCCGGCGGCAATGTTACGCTTGTAAAAGGCGTTCGATTCCTCAGCGGTCGAGAATCCGGCGTATTGCCGGATCGTCCACGGGCGTTGGACATACATTGTCGCATACGGTCCGCGCAGAAACGGGGCAACCCCCGCAGTGAAGTCGAGATGGGTGCAGTTCGCGAGATCGGCCGGGCCGTAGGCCGGCTTGACGTCGATCGTTTCGTTTGTTGTCCATGCGGAAGTAGCCGGCGATTTTCCGGTTTCGGCTTGGAAGGCGGCCTGCCAGGCGGCCTCGGTGGCGGCTGGCTCGGGACTGAAATCGATTTGAGTAAAGTCAGGGCATTTCATGGTGTCAGAGTTCCTTTTGGAGGTTGGTGAGGAAGGCGAGGCAGTCGACTTTGATGTGGATGAAGTCGTCGACGCCCGAGGCTTTGTGGGCTTCGATCTGGTCGGCCGGGAAGCCGGCGAGGATGACTTTCACACCGGGCATCTTGGCCTTCAGCGCGGGGACGAAGGCGGGGACAATTTCCGGATACGTGTCATCGGTCGAGCAGAGGACAACAATCTGCGCTTTCGAGGCAACGGCTTGCTCCAACGCCTCCTCGGGCGATTTGGCACCTGCGGTTTTCTGGCTGACGTCGAAGCCGCCGGCTGCAAAGAATCCGGAAGAAAAATCTGCCCGGGCTTTTGACTGTTTGGGCGGGCCGAATTTTGCGAGCCAGACCTTTGGAGGACTGGCCTTGGTTGAAGCGCGCAGGCGCTCGTAGCCCTCGGAAGCGCGGATGACGCGCACGCGGGCAATCTCGGGAACACCTGCTCCCTTCCGCGGCAGGGCTTTGTTGATCTCACCGATGGTGGCTCCGGCCTGAAATGCCTTTGCGATTTCCTCGACAGAAGGGGAGGCGAGGCTCACGCCGCCCTTCCGGGCAGCGGCGATCCGCTTCGAGCGTTCGGCGAATTTTTTCTCTGCGCAATCCGGATTCGGGGCCAGCGGAGTTTCGGCGGGATTCGGGAAGAGGTTGACTCCGAGGACAGCCTCGCGGCGTTTTGAAACGGCATCCAGCCGGGCCTTCGCGCTCACGGCAACGGCCGATTGCGGGAACCCCTCGCGGAGCGCGACAGCCATGCCCCCGCGCTTCTCGACTTCCTGGAACAACTCCCAGGCTTTCTTGGCAAGTTCGATGGTCAGCGATTCGACATACCACGAGCCGCCGGCGGCATCAGCCACTTCGGCGAACCCGCATTCCTCGGCCAGGATGACATGGATGTTGCGGGCGATGCGGGTGGAAAATTCGTCCGGCGTGCGGATGGGTTCATCGAAGGCCGCGACATGCATGCTGTCCACGCCGCCCACGACACCGGCAAACCCCTCTGCAGTGGCGCGGAGCATGTTGGTGTGCGGATCGAGAACGGACTTGTTGAAAATGCTGCACCGGCCGTGGATGAAAAGCGGGGCGGGCTTGGCGCCGAATGACTCGACAATCCGGTCCCACAGCAGGCGTGCCGCGCGCAGCTTTGCGATCTGCATGAAGAGATTCGATCCGAGCGAGAGCGCCATCACGAAACGCGGGGCGATTTCGTCCTCGGGGATCCCTGCGTTGGCGAGTGCCCGGAAATAAGCGGTTCCGGTCGCGAGGCCGAAAGCCAGTTCCTCAACTGCGGTGCCGCCGGCATCCGCCCAGAGGTTCGCCTGGATTCCCACCGTGCGGATCCCTTTGCCAACCGCCCATTTGGAAAGTGTCGCCATTTCGGCGTAGGCTTCGTCCAGAGACATCGCGAGCTTTCCGTCCCGGGCCCACTCGGTCAGAGGATCGGCGAGCACGGCTCCCGAGAATCCTTTGTCGCCGGTGAAGGCCTGCAAAAGCCCCGCGAGAGGAAGGGCACTGACGCCCGCAAACGCCAGGATCGGCGCCGCATGGAAATCGACCCCGCCAAACGCGAGGGAGGCGTCCTCGAGAGTTGAGAGCGAAAGCCCGCATTCGCCGACTTCGCCGGCAGAGGCTTCGTCGGGATCCACGCCCAATCGCGTTGCGACATCCGGGAGTATGGCAACCGAGTTCTGACCGCGCATGAGATCGCTCTTGAGTGCGGTGTTGAACTTTTCGACACATCCGTACGGAAGCTCCTGAGCGATAAGCCAGGGGCGCTTCTTGTTCCCCGAGGCGGTCGATCCCCGCACAAATGGCGGGAGCCCGGGCCAGGACTCCGGAAGCGAGAGGGCCTCGAGGTCCGCTTTTCCGTAAATCGGCTGGAGCTTGATGCCTTCTGGCGTGGAAGTGATCAGCTTCTTGTCAAAAGGCGCGCCTTTGAGGGATTCCTCAGCTGCCTGCCGCCATTCTCCGTAGGTGGCTGGCGGAAATTCATCGAGAGTCAGTTTCATATGAGTAATTCGAAATGTGGTATGTTCAGGCGGCTTCGCCGCGCGGGTTTTCTTTAAACTTAATTCTTAAACCTCAAACCTTTTTTCTAGTGGATCTCTTCGACCAGGGCTTCGGCTGTGTGGCCGTTGACCGTGATCTGAAGGCGTTGGTGGCGGCCGGTGGGGCGGGCTGCCGGGGTGGTGGCCGGAGCTGCAGGAGTCGCTGCAGCAGGCTTCCTGGCAGCGGCGGGGTCCACGATCGAGCCCGGATTTTTAATCAATTTTTCGTATTCGACCGGGAACATGGCGAAGAGGACGACGGCTTCATCGGTTGTCGGAAGCTCTTTTTCGGCCAGCTGTTTCCGAAGGTTTTCCACATTCGGTTTGAGAGAATCGGCTGGCCGGGTGGTCATCGGGCCCTTGCCCGTGTTCTTCTCCGCGAGCGCCAGGACTTCTTTGTCCACCGGGGCGGGAGTGCGGCCATAGTTTCCGAGGACGATGTCCATGGCGGCGGGCGAGAAATTTTTCCACCGGCCGAATTTGACGTTCAGCATCGCCTGAGTGCCGACAATCTGGGAGATCGGAGTCACCAGCGGAGCCCAGCCCAGGCACTCGCGGACGTGCGGGATC
The DNA here is from genome assembly GCA_964600115.1 of uncultured Chthoniobacter sp. Classification (GTDB taxonomy): domain Bacteria; phylum Verrucomicrobiota; class Verrucomicrobiia; order Chthoniobacterales; family Terrimicrobiaceae; genus QYQL01. Next base: position 3,822 of record CAZRIL010000075.1, read on the forward strand.
TCGGCAAGGACCTCGTCGATCCGGTCGCTCATGCCCATGTCTTTGAGCTGCACGCGGAAGTTCGAGAGCATGCCGCCGGGGACCTGATACACGAGCGTGTCGCTGTCCACCACCTCATTGGCGTGGGAGGTGAAGGCCTCCAGCTCCTTGTAAACCTTCGTGAAATACTCACGCAATTCCGCGAGCTTCTTGCGATCGAACGCCGGCTGGCGCGGGTTGCCATCCAGCAGGGCCAGCATGCGGAGCGTGTCCGGCTGGGATGTGCCGTTCGCGAACGGGGTGATCGAAGTTTCGACCGCCGTGGCTCCGGCGTCCGTGGCTGCGACGTAGGACGCCGCCGCAAGGCCGGCCGTCTCATGGCTGTGGAGCGTCACAGGGAGGCCGGTCAGCTTGATGATCCCGGTGACGAGCTCCGAAGCGACGCGAGGGGTGATCACGCCCGACATGTCCTTGATCCCGATCTCCGTGCAGCCCATTTCCTTGAGTTCGCCCGAGAATTTGAGGAAAGCCTCGACCGTGTGGGCCGGGCTCGTTGTGTAGCAGATCTCTCCGCGGGCGACCTTTCCCGCTTTCTTCACTGCCGCGATCGCGGGAGCGAGGTTCCTCGGATCGTTCAAGCCGTCAAAAATGCGGAACACTTCAATCCCAGCATCCGCGGTGCATTTGACGAAAAGTTCCACCACATCATCCGGGAAGCATTTGTATTGGACGATGTTCTGTCCGCGCAGGAGCATCCCCTGAGGGGTCTTCGGCGCGACTTTCCGCAGCTCGCGCACACGGTCGAACGGCTGTTCCCCGAGGAACCTCAGGCTCGTGTCGATCGTGGCCCCGCCCCACGTTTCCAACATCCGGAAACCCATCGAATCCAGAATCGGTGCCGCCGGCAGCATCTGGCTTGTTTTCATGCGGGTGGCCGCCATGGACTGATGTCCATCGCGCAGAACGGTGTTGTGAAAGGCTACTGGCTTCATTGTGATTTTGTTTCGCTAGGAAAGATTATTAGAAACTCTAATACAATGCTTCACGATGACAAGCCATGATTTGGCACAAGGAAATTCAGGAATTCGCGACCGGGCTCTGCTGCGGACGGTCTCCGAAGATGGCGGAGCCGATCCGGACGATCGTGCTGCCCTCGGCGATGGCGGCTTCGAAGTCTCCGCTCATGCCCATGGAGAGTTCGGGGAGCGCCGCTCCGGTCTGCCCGCGCAACTCATCGCGCAGGCGGCGGAGAGCGGAAAAATACGGCTTTGCCGCGAGGGGATCCTCCGAATACGGGGCCATCGTCATCAGGCCGAGAACCTGCACGCTGCGGAGGGCCAGCAGGTCGGAGATCTCCTCGCGGAGACGATCCGGCTGGAAACCGAACTTGGATTCCTCACCTGAGACATTCACCTCGAGCAGTATCCGGGAGTTGAGTCCGGATTCGCCGGAAATCCTGTCCATCTGCAACGCCAGATTCAGATTGTCAACGCCATGGAAAAGTTGAAAAAGTGGCAGGGCTTTCCGGATTTTATTCGATTGCAGATGACCGATGAAATGCCATTCCAGCGACGGTGGCAGGAGCGGGATTTTCGCCTGTGCTTCCTGGATCTTGCTCTCTCCGAAAATCATCTGCCCGCACGCGGCGACATCCCGCACCGATTCCGGAGGGTGGGTCTTTGAAACCGCGACGAGTTTGATCCCATCCGGATCGCGTCCGGAGGACTCCGCCGCCGCCCGGATGCGGTTTTTGATGCGGTCCAGATTGGTGGAAAAAATATTCATTAGAAAATCTGTTCTGGCTTTTCTTGCAAATATTAGCTTAACTTATCTGCGAGGAGTCGGATGCAAATTCAAACATTCAAAGTATTCTGCGATTTGGCGGATACGGAAAGCTTTTCCAAAGCTGCCGAACGGAACGGTATCACGCAGAGCGCGGTGAGCCAGCAGGTTCGTTCCATTGAGGAACAGTTTCAAGTGAGGCTGATCGACCGTGGCCGGCGGGCTTTTTGCCTGACGCCCGAAGGGCAGGCCTTTTTGGCCTCGAGCCGTGAGATTGTCGGGGCCTACGACGAGCTGGGAACGCGGATGCAGAAGCTTCAGGAGGTCGTCTCCGGAGAACTGCGCATCGCCACGATCTTTAGTATCGGCCTTCATGAACTGCCTCCCTACCTCAAGAGGTTCCGGCGGGAATTTCCCCTCGTGGAAGTGCGCATGGACTACCGGCGGTCGGCACAGGTGTATGCGGCCGTTCAGGAAAACCGTGCGGACGTCGGTCTGGTGGCCTACCCGGCTTCGCGGCGGGGGATCACCGCCTCAGTCTTCTGGCGTGACCGGCTGGTTGTCATTTGCGCTCCAAGCCATCCGCTGGCCGCGCGGAGAAAAGTTTCACTGTCCGACCTCGGAGGGGAAAAGTTCATCGCCTTCGAACCCGACCTCCCGACGCGCCGCGAAGTCGACCGCCGGCTCCGGCAGGCAGGTGCGCGCGTGAAGGTGGCTTTTGAGTTCGACAACATCGAGACGGTGAAGCGGGCGGTGGAGATCGAGAGTGCGGTCTCCATTGTGCCGCGAACCTCTGTGCGATCCGAAGTCGAGGCCGGGCAACTGGTCAGCCTGGAAATCACCGACGCCGAGATGTGGAGGCCGCTGGGGACGCTTGTGAAGAAGTCATCCGCCGGCACACCCGCTCTTCGCGAGTTCCTCGGGCTCCTCGAAAAAACCGATCTCGGGGGTGAGGGGAGCGATTTTCAATCGCACCCTGACAAACTTCGCGCGAAAAAATGAACGCTCCAGCAATCGGAATCATCGGGGGGAGCGGGCTGTATCAGATCGACGGTTTCGCCGAGGTGGCGGATATCGTTGTGCCGACCCCGTTCGGAACCCCTTCGGATGTGATCATCGGAGGAATGCTGCACGGGCGCTCCGTCTTTTTTCTTCCGCGTCATGGCCGCGGGCACAGGATCGCTCCCCATGAGATCAACCATCGCGCGAACATCTGGGCGCTCCGTTCGCTTGGCGTCCGGTGGATCATCGCCGTGACGGCTGTCGGGAGTCTCCAGCAGCAGTATGAGCCGAGGGACATCGTGCTTCCCGACCAGTTGTTCGACAGGATGAGCCGCCGGGAAGCGCACACATTCTTTGGAAACGGGATCGTGGCGCATCCGTCTTTTGCGGAGCCGATCAGTGGCGGGCTGCGGGGGATTCTTGCCCAGGCCTGCGCGGAGTCCGGCCGCCGCTTCCACAACGGGGGAACCTATGTGAATATGGACGGCCCTGCGTTCTCGACCCGTGCGGAATCGCTCGTCAACCGTCAGCTGGGATTTGCCGTGATCGGAATGACGAACCTTCCCGAGGCCAAGCTCGCCAGGGAGGCGGAGATCGCGCTCGCCACGCTGGCCATGGTCACCGATTACGATTGTTGGAAGACAGATGAGGAACCCGTCACCGCGGATGCCGTTGTCGCCCACCTCCACGCGAATGTGGAAACAGCGAAGGATATCCTCGCGAGAGCCATCCCGCGGATGCCGCTCGTGCCGGACTGGCCGGAGCACCGCAGTCTGGATTCCGCTCTTGTGACTCCCCGGGATTTGTGGCCGGAGGAAACCGTCAAAAATCTTGGTGTGATTTTGGAGCGGTTTGTGCGATAGGTGCTGAATCTATCCACCTAGCTTGATGAAATCCCGCACTTGGCTCGTTGTCCCCGCTGTTGCCGCGCTTCTTGGCGCTGCCTGCCAGTCCGCGCATACGCAACCTTCCCAGAAGCCGCAAGTCGTTGCTGTTCCGCAGGATGAGATGACGCGCCCGGCGGTTCCCGGATATCCCGCCCAGGGAGATACCACCCCTGCGATGCAGGCTCCTGTGGCAGAAACAGCGACCGGCACCAAGCGGCTCAGCTACAACTCCTGCAACGTCGAGGGGCCGTATGTCGCCCTGACTTTTGATGACGGCCCCCACGCGACCCTCACTCCCAAACTGCTGGATATTCTCAAGGAAAAGGGAGTCAAGGCCACTTTTTTTGTGCTCGGGCAATGTGTGGTCGCGAATCCGGCGGTTCTGCAACGGGCGGCCTCCGAGGGGCATGAGATCGGCAACCATAGCTGGGACCACAAATCCTTCTCGAAAAGCGGAGGAGCCGGAGTGGCCTCTCAGGTCAACCAGGCCAATGCCGCCATCGAAAATGCCACCGGCAAGAGACCGGTGATCGTCCGCCCCCCCTACGGCGCGACAACTGCAACAATCACCAGGCGGCTTAACGAAGAATTCGGGTTGAAGGTGATCATGTGGGACGTGGATCCCCTGGATTGGAAAAACCGCAACTCCGCTCATGTGAAGGCTGAGATCCTGAAAGGCGCAAAACCCGGATCGATCATCCTCGCCCATGACATCCATCCGACAACAGTCGATGCCATGGCCGGGACGATTGATGCGCTGAAGGAAAAGGGGTTCCAATTCGTGACAGTTTCTGAGTTGTTGGCCATGGATCGCCCGCTCCCGCCGGTCGTCAAACCAACGCCCGCTGCCGCCGTGACGGTGGCTCCCGCATCTGCCTCCCGCTAGGCAACACGGATCCTGCCACCTGTCCAAATTCCGGCCACAACGACTCTCATGAGCGAAGAATCCCCCACTGACGCCGGCTTTACTGAAATCGATCTGGCACAAAGTTTTCTCCCGTCCTGGGCCAAGCCCGATGCACCCGCAAACCGGAATGCTCCGCTCATCGAGCGGTTTGGCGACCGGCCCGATGATTCCCGGTCCACCGGCCGCGGGGACAGCCGCGGACGCGGATCAGATACCGGGTTCAAGGGCCGCAGGCCTGAGCGCGGGGCCGGACGCCGGGATGACCGGCAGGGGCCGGGCAGGCGTGATGACCGGCGTGGGGGCGGCAGGCGCGATGACCGGAGGGACGAGCGGCGACCACCCGCGCCGGCTGCACCGGTTCTGAACGGGTGGTCAGCGACGGTCGTTCCTGATCCCCGGGGCATCGACGGACTCGCCAAGCAGTTGAAAGCGGGCGGGAAGGCTTATCCGCTATTTGATTTGGCCGTCCTGATCCTGGAAAAGCCAGAGCGGTATGCCGTGCAGTTCCGCCGCACTTCCGGACAGGCCTCCCCCCTGTTTCAATTCACCGAAGACCGGAGTCTCTGGATGAGCGAAGCGGAGGCCGTGCGCCATGTTCTTGACCGGCATCTCGAGAATTATTACCGGCGCGAGGTCGTTCAAGTCGATCCGCCGAAAGGCTCGTATTCCTTTATTGCTGTCTGCGGAATGAGCGACACGATTCTTGGGCCGCCGAACTACCATGATTATCAGACCCGGCTGCGCCGGCTGCACTCCGAGCGGTTCCCGAACGTCCCGTTTGAGGCGTTTAAAAGCCGGGTTCGCATGGTCAAAGAGCCGGAGTTTCTCGAGAAATGGAAAGCCGAACAGAGCTCGCGGGAAGAATTTCATCCGATCGGGAGCCCGGAGGGTGGAGAAATGCTTCCCGACTTGAAGGCGGTGGAAAATCATTTTCGCTCCCATCATGCTGCTGCTCTGATCGTGCCTGCTGTGGATCCTGTTTCCGTCGGAGGTCCTGTCGCCGTCCACCATTCCGGAACCGCTGTCCGCCAGCTCGCGCAAAACGCGGTCTTGGAACTGCGGAGGTTCCCCCTTCCCCTGGCCCATATCATCGGACAGGAATTATCGTCCAAGGGCCTTCAGATTTTCAAAGCACACGAGAACATCACCTACATCTCGGTTGCCAGGCCGCGCCATCTCGACCGGGTGAGCACGCCTGTCGCCGAGGGGCCGGCAGGAATCCTGGACTACCTGGAGTCGCATGCTTCCACGCCACGGCCCGAGCAATGGAAGGCTCTCCTCGCGCTGCGGGTTTCTCCAGCGGATGAGACCGCCCGCGAAGCCGCACTGGCAGGGGATCTATCCTGGTTGATCCATCAGGGTCACATCATCGATTACGCCCGGCGAGGACTGGAAGCGGTCCGCCGGCCCAAGCCCAGGCCGGTTGCGGGCGGAGCCCCGCCCCCAAGCGATTCTCCCCCGCCGGTTCGCGGATAGCGGGATCAGGGTAACTGTCGTGCTGCGCGGACCAACTCCGGATCAAGAAGCGTTCCGGATTTGATAAGCCGCGTGAACTCTTTTTTGCTGATCTCGTGATGGGTGCCATCACGGCTGGAGAGGTCCTTGAAAGATTTGTATCGGACCGAAAGGCGTTCGAGCCGGATGATCCGGGCAAATCCGGAGTCCAGTTTCCAAACCTGATCCTGTTGAAGTTTCAGCGGCGGCATGACTCTTGATTTGAAATTTTGCCGGTTGAGCGCGATGTCGGGAAGCGCCGGCCGAAAGCGTCCTCCGGTCGGAGGACCTACTTTTTCTTGGCAGGCACAGCCTGTTTTGCCGCGGCTGCCTGTTGCTTTTTCTGATTGGAGTTGTTGGTCTTCGACTGCTTCTGCGCAGCCTTTTTATTGACGGATTTTGGTGATTTGTCGCCCATGGTGATTATTTTGGTAGCGGAGGTTTTTTATGAGTCGCGGGAACGATTCGCCCGCACCACTCGACTCTCGCAGATCCTGTTCAACATGCACATGAATTCCTTCCGGAGCGTCGTCGAAGCAAGAGAGGCAATCGGCGATGGTTGGCCATTAGGCATTGGCGCTCCACCCGCGTGCATTTTTTTCGGGACACGCTCCCGCCGGACAATTCTCCGGCTACGCTTTTTTGACCGTCTTGTTGAGTTCCTTCAGGCAGCCTTTGCACATGGTGCCCGGAGGAGGATGCAGGATGAAGAGAGCTTTGTCGTCGTCCTTCCGCTTGTGCTTTCCGCAGAGGGAAACGAGGAGCCCTTCGCTGTTCCGTTCCGAATAGTAGTGGGTCTGCGAAGCCGGCGTGTGCTCGAAATCCGTGGCCCAGCCCAGGCGGCCTTCGGGAATATAGGTCCTGAAGATGAACTCTTCCTTGGCTCCCAGAAACCCTTGGTTGTAGATCCAGTATTCGCGCTGTCCGCCGGATGTTCGGAACCCGTAGCGGGCATTCATGACCTCCGGCGAGAGTGAAACAAGCAGCCTCGCCGGGCTCAGGTAGTTCCCATGCACATCCTGCACGTAAAAATATCCCTGAGGATGACGACAAAACCCCTCCAGTTCGGTTTTCAAGCTCATAGCGGACCCCACACTTGTAATTACATGCAACCCGTCGTCAAGCCATCGTTCTTTCGAGGGGAGGGAATTGCCCGCAACGCATGCTCTATGTCAAAGTATTGGTTCGAAACGCGCTTCTTTCCGGATGGAAAAGCCGCCGGAATGCGATGCGGGCATCGATGCGGTTGACTTGGGGCGCGGCGGCTCTAGTGTGGGGCGTTTCTGAAAATGAGCGCACCACGCCGACATATTCTGTTTGTCTGCACAGGCAATATCTGCCGGAGCCCGATGGCCGAGGGCCTGTTCCGGAAGCTGACTGCGGGCCTTCGGGGAATCACGACGGAATCCGCCGGTTTGAGCGCCGCCAACGGGCAGCCGCCGAGCACCGATGCCGTCCGCGTGCTGGCGGATATGGAGGTCGATATTTCAAAACTCCGGAGCCAGCCGGTGACAGAGGATCTCCTCAAGCGCGCCACCCATATTTTTGTCATGACGGAGGACCACCGCCGCCTGCTCGATTTGTTTTATCCGGAAGCCTCAGGCAAGGTCGCGCTTCTCCGTGGCGACGAACCAGGAAGCCCCGATGTCCCGGATCCCATTGGCCAGGGGCGCCAGGTTTATGAAAAATGCAAGGAGACCATCGTCCGGGCCCTGCCTGCCATTCTGAAAAAAATCAACGCATCACCAATGACCACCACTGACCCTGCCAACGACCTAGCGGTTCTTGCCGCGACCGATCCCCAGATTGCCGACGCCATCCAGCGCGAACGCGAACGCCAGTTCGAGCACATCGAGCTGATCGCCTCCGAGAATTTCACGAGCCAGGCGGTGATGCTGGCCCAGGGGTCGTGCCTGACCAATAAATACGCCGAAGGGTATCCCGGCCGGCGGTGGTATGGCGGTTGCGAGTTTGTGGACACGGTCGAAGCCCTCGCCATCGAACGCGCGAAGAATCTGTTCGGGGCCGAGCATGCCAATGTCCAGGCGCACAGCGGCAGCCAGGCGAACATGGCGGTCTATTTCAGCGTCCTGCAGCCGGGCGACAGGATCCTCACTATGGATCTGGCGCACGGCGGACATCTCACCCACGGCCATAAGGCGAATTTCTCAGGCAAGCTCTACGAGGTCCACCACTACGGAGTGAGCAAAGAGACCGAGATGATCGATTATGATGCCCTGCAGCGGCAGGCCCTTGAGGTGAAGCCAAAGATGATCACGGCCGGGGCATCGGCCTATCCCCGGACAATCGATTTTCCGCGCATGCGCGAAATCGCGGATTCGGTGGGAGCCTATCTTTTTGTGGACATGGCCCACATCGCCGGTCTGGTTGCCGGAGGAGCGCACCCGTCGCCGGTGCCTCATGCGCATTTTGTCACCACCACGACACACAAGAGCCTGCGCGGACCGCGGGCCGGGCTCATTCTGTGCCGTGAGGAATTCGCGAAGAAAGTGGATTCAAACATCTTTCCAGGCATCCAGGGCGGCCCGCTCATGCACGTCATCGCCGCCAAGGCGGTCTGCCTGCAGGAGGCGTTGAAGCCGGAATTCAAGACTTATGCCCGTCAGGTGGTCAGCAACGCAAAGGCCCTCGCGGCACGCCTTGCCATGCTCGGTTTCCGGATTGTTTCCGGCGGCACGGACAATCACGTGATGCTCGTGGACCTGCGTCCCAAAGGCGTCAATGGCGTCGAGGCCCAGACGACATTGGATAAGGCTGCGATCACGGTGAACAAGAACGCGATTCCGTTCGACACGGAGCCGATTTCAAAGACCGGCGGCATCCGGATCGGAACCCCGGCTATGACCACACGAGGACTCGGCGAGGAGGACATGATGGAGGTTGCGGACTTCATTAATACGGCCCTCGAGTCGCGCCATGATGAAGCCGCGCTTGCCGCGCTCCGGAAAAAAGTCACGGCCTTTACGTCGCGGTTTCCACTTCCCTGAGCCGGACGTTCAGTGTCCTGCCCGTGCCAGCATCCGGTTCTCCGGGGCAGCTGGTTCCGGTCCCTCGCCCACGAGGAACCAGAGCACGGCCGAAACGGTGAGAGAGACAGCTGCAATGACAAAGACGATGTTTTTGTCCGGGGCCGCGCTCACGATTTTTCCCAGGACCCCGCTGACAAGCAACTGGGGAACGACAACCGAGAGGTTGAAGATTCCCATATAGAAACCCATGCGCGTTTGGTCCACGTTGTCGCTCAGGATCGCAAAAGGAAGGCTGACAGTGGAGGCCCAACCGATGCCGACGACCGCCATCAGGAGGTAGAGCGCCAAGGGCGTTTGCCCAAAAAACAGAATTGCCGCATACCCGGCAGCCATCGTGGCGATGCAAAGCCCATGCGTCTTCACGAGGCCAATCCGGACCGATACCGGCTGGAGAACCAGGACCGGAAGAAGGAATCCGACAACGTTCAGGACAAGAAATGCGACATTGATGATCCGGCCGACCTGCTCGTCGCCCGGATTCGCGAGCGGCATCGAATATTTTACGTAGGCAAAGATGAAAACAAACATGGTCTGGACTCCGAGCCAGGTGAATCCATGGGCCAAAAAGATATGGAGAAGCCTGGTCACCGGCGTTCTTTTGCCCGGGCCGGTTGTCTCGGTCCTCCCGCTCCCGCTGGAAAGTGTGGCAGGCTCCGTGATCAGGAGCGCGGGAATAACATTGAACAGGACCACCAGAGCGGCGCCGCAGTAGATTAAAACGAAATTCCCGAAGACGGCTCCAGTGACGTAGGCCAGAACTCCGAAGAAGCCGGAGATCGTTTGCATCCAGGTAAATCCCCTCGCCCGCCCGATCCCTTCCGGCGTGACATCCGCAATGATCGAGCGGGTCGGATTAAACCCGACATTGATGGCCAGATCGAGGCTCAGCGCCACTCCGACGGCGACCCAGAGAACCGGAAGGCCGGTGAACTTGCTGATCATTCCAAGGAACGGCAAAGCCAGAACCATAACCCCGGCGAGAAGACCTCCGAGTATGATAAACGGCCTGCGGCGGCCGCCCCAGAACCAGACCTTGTCGCTGATCAATCCGACAAGCGGCTGGGCGAGGATTCCGGCGAGTGGTCCGGCCAGCCAAACGTATCCGACCTCATGGATGGCGAGGTGGTATTGCGTGCTCAGAATCCAGCTCAACGCGGAAATCTGAATGCACAGCGCAAACCCCATCGCCGTGGCCGGAAGGCTCAGCAGGACATAAAACGGGCGACAGTTGTCTTTCTGGATGGAGAGCATCTTGTGTTCCGGGGTGAGGGGAGTCTCCATGCTCTGGAAACCCCCGGATTTGGCAAGCCTGCTTTCGAGTCCGGATGTTGCGGCCCGGGACGATGTGAGCCAAGCCCTCGTGGTCTGATGCCCCGCCGGTCAGCCGGCTTGGCTTTCCATCCCTTGCCCGCGGGTCTGGCGGAGCGCCTCGTAGAGGACAATGCCTGTCGCAGTGGCGAGATTCAGGCTCCGGGCCTCTGATGCCATCGGGATTGTCCGGCACCAGGCGGCATTTTCCGCAAGGAGGGATTCAGGGAGTCCCCTCGTTTCGCGGCCGAAGACGAGGTAGTCGCCATCGGAATATTTGTCGTCCCAGTAAACCCTCTTCGCTTTGGTGGTGAACAAAAAATACCTGGCCTGCGGATCATTTCTGCGCAGGTCCGCAAACGAATTCCATTGCCTCACATCACAGCGGTCCCAGTAGTCCATGCCCGCGCGTCGCAGGGCTTTCTCGTCCAGAGAAAACCCCAGAGGTCCGACGAGATGAAGCCTGGCTCCTGCGGCGAGGCAAAGCCTTGCGATGTTACCCGTGTTCGGAGGGATCTCCGGCTCGATCAGGACAATGTGCAGCATCGGGCGCGACACTAGCGGCGGAAGCGTGACAGGAAAAAGGGAAAACTGCACCGCGAGGGGCGGGAAGGCTCCGCCCGAACACAGGAACCGTGACCCCGAAGGAGCAACACCCCGAAAATTAAAACTGGCGACACTCTGCAAAACTTTGATGCGGCCGCATCAAAGTTTTGTGAAATCGCGCTACACTGTTTTCGGGTTAAAATGCTTTTTATTGTAGAAAATCCGCTCCACTGTGATCCGTTTAGGGGTCAAATATGGCGAAACAGCAGACAATACTTCTTGTAGACCGGGAAACGGACTTTCTCGAATGGGCGCAGAACCAGTTGAAGAGCCCCACGGCACGCGTGTTGCTGGAGACATCCGCGGATGCGGCATACAAGACGTTTTGCATGGAGCAGCCGGAGCTGGTGCTGGCGGAGACGAACCTGCATCCATTCAGCGGACTGGAGCTCCTGGCCCGCATCCGGAAGCATTCGCCAAACGCGATGGTTATCCTTACGAGCGCCTTCGGCACCACGCAATCGGTCATCGAGGCGATGAAAATGGGGGCGTTTGATTTTGTCCGCAAAGAGCAGCTTCCGTTCAATCTCAAGGTTGTCGTGGATTCCGCCCTCCAGGCCGCGGCGGAGTTGCAGAGCGCCAGCGCCTTCAAGCCTCAGCTGACTGTCGAGCAGCACCGGGAGGATATTGTCGGACGGTCGGATGCCATGCAGCAGGTTTTCAAGATGATCGGACGGGTCGCGGGAAGCGAGGCTCCGGTGATGATCACGGGAGAGAGCGGTTCCGGGAAGGAACTCGTGGCAAGGGCCATCCACAACTACAGCCACCGGAGCGGTAAGAGCTTTCTCGCGATCAACTGCGCGGCAATCCCGGACAACCTGCTTGAGAGCGAGCTGTTCGGGCACGAAAAAGGATCCTTTACCGGAGCCCACAGCCAGAGGATCGGGCGTTTCGAGCAGTGCGACAACGGCACGCTCTTTCTCGATGAGATCGGAGAGATGCCGCTTCAGGTGCAGAGCAAAATCCTCCGAGTTCTACAGGAGGGCGAATTCTCCCGCGTCGGCGGCAACCAGACCCTCCGCACCGATGTGCGGATCGTCTGTGCGACGAACAAAATTCTTGAAGAGGAGGTCGCCCGCCGCGCGTTCCGCGAGGATCTGTTCTACCGGCTCAATGTGGTGCGTATCCACCTTCCGCCCCTCCGCCAGCGGCCGGACGACATCGTTCTTCTTGCCGAGTATTTCCTCCAGAAGATCGCAAACCAGAAACACCGTCCTCCCGTGAAATTATCCGAGGAAGCGATCCGGGTTCTTGAAGCCTACCCGTGGCCCGGTAACGTCCGCGAGCTGGAGAATACAATGCAGAGGGCATCGGTCCTCGCGACCGCAGATGTGCTGCTCCCGAAAGACATTCCATTGGGGCAGAGTTTGAACGAGCCTGCGGGAGCCACAGGATACGAAGGCGGGGGATTGCCGGGCCGGGAGGAGGCGGTTGAAGCCCTTTTCAAAATTGCGGCGGACGAGCCCGGAGTTCAGCTTCTGCCGTGGCTCGAACGCGAGTTCACACTACGGGCGATGCAAAAGACCGACAACAACCAGGTCCGCGCCGCAAAGCTTCTAGGAATCACCCGCGCAACGCTGAGGAAACGCCTGGACCGAAACGGCGAGACCGCTGAAGTCTAGACGGCCTCGCCGACATAGATGCGGTGCGCTGCGCGTTTCGCGCGCTCGTGGGCCTTGGCCTCGAACTCCGAGGCCTGGAATCCCGCACGCGTGAGCTGGCTCATGAATACGGGCTCGCGCTCCGCGGACCAGAAAGCCACGCGCCCACCGGGCCGTAACGCGCGCCGTATGCTGGAGAGGCCGGAAGCGTTGTAGATGCGGGAGTTTTTCGATTGCACGAACGAGGTGGGGCCGTTGTCGACATCTAGAAGGATGGCATCGAATCCGGCAGGGCGGCGCTTGATGCAGTCGAAAACATCTCCGGTGAAAACCTCCACGCGAGGGTCGGCGAGAAGCCTTCCGTTGAGGGGTAGCAGGAACTCCCGGTTCCATGCCACGACCGCCGGGAGCAGTTCGGCAACCTGAACTGCAGCCTTCGGCCCAGTGAGTTCGAGCACACGCCGAAGCGTAAACCCCAGACCGAGCCCGCCGATGAGGACGCGGGGTGCTTCAACCGCCCTCGGAAAATCGCAGGCCAGATCGGCCAGAAGGCATTCGGATACCGTGTTGTTCGAACCCATGAGCTGGCGGCCGTTGAGCTTCAGAAAATACTCCCCGTCGTGTTCGTGCAGGGAGAAGCGCGAGCCATCGGGGGTGTGCGTTTCCGCCAGGTTTTGAAATCGGATCATCGTCCCAAGCTTATGCAGCGGGAACTAAATGTCACCATCTGCCGCGCTGGTTGTGTCACTTCCCCCCAGGACTGCCGGTTGTCCAGCATGGTGAGCATGGCCGTCCGCCATTTCTCAAAGACGGCAAAGAGCGTTGGAACAGGCTCGAAGTGCTTGAGCCGAAGAACCGTTTTCCGGATCGGAACGCTATTGATGCGTTTGCCCTGCGTGTGGTCCGGTTGACTATTCCTCCCCGGTTGATATGTTCGTGGAAATGGAATCCGCAGGCTCAAACGGACACAGCAGGCGGGGCTTTCTCAAAGCCGCCGCGCTTTCGACCATGGCACTCGCGGTCGGTCCTGCGGTGGCTCAGACCGGGGGAAGCACATCCAACGCCCCGAAGCTTGCCCGCCGTCCGTTTGGCGCTACCGGCATTCCGCTTTCGGTCATCGGCATGGGCGGCATCGTGGTGAAAGACGCCGACCAGGATCATGCGAACCGCGTCGTCGCGGAGTTCGTCGAGCGCGGGGTGAACTACTTCGATGTGGCCCCGTCCTACGGAGATGCGGAGGACAAACTCGGCCCGGCTCTTGAACCGCACCGCAAATCTGTCTTCCTCGCCTGCAAAACCGGTAAGCGCAACCGCGAGGAAGCGACTGCGGAATTGGAAAGCTCTCTTAAAAAACTCCGCACTGATTACTTCGACCTCTACCAACTCCACGGCGTGACAAGTGTCGCGAAGGATATCGACCCGGTCTTTGCCAGAGGCGGCGCGATGGAGGCATTGATCGAAGCAAAAAAATCCGGGCAGGTCAGGCACCTCGGGTTTTCGGCCCATTCGGTCGAAGCCGCCACGATCGCGATGGACCGGTTCGATTTCGATTCGATCCTTTTTCCCGTGAATTTCGCCACCTATTACGGCGGGCAGTTCGGGCCTCAGTTTTTGGAAAAAGTGCAGTCAAAGGGAATGGCCCGCCTGGCGCTCAAGGCCCTTGCCCTGCAGAAATGGCCGGAGAATGACCCGGAAAAGAAGCGCTATTCCAAATGCTGGTATCAGCCGATCACCGACCGTCGCTTGGCGGGATTGGCGTTGCGATTCACTCTGGGCCAGCCGGTGACCGCCGCCTTGCCTCCTGGCGACGAAACCCTGTTCCGGCTCGCACTGGATCTTGCATCGAACATCCCGCCGCTTGCCGAAGCGGAATTCCAGGAACTGCAGGCGCTCGCCTCGGAGCTAGATCCGCTCTTCCGCAAGGCCTGATCCGGTTTCCGGAGACGGCTGCCGGCTCGCGTTCCCGCCGGCGTGGAATTGGGGATGCCGCAGGATCACGTCCTCCATGGCCGGGTGCTCGTGCACGGCAAGGTCTGCGGGGAACCGGGCTGTCGAGCGGTGCCACTTTGCGAGCCACTCGGCGGCGAGCAATTCGTGGTCCGGACGGACGGCTCCTGCCGTGAGGGCGATTGTGGTCTCGGTCTTGTCGCCGGTGCTCCGGCCGCGGGCCACATGGAAGCCGGCGGCGAGCAGGGCGACCCGCGAGGCGGTGGAGCAGGTGTAGGTGAAAAGAGAGACATTCCTTCCCTCGCAAACAGCGAAGAGCTTCCGGAATGCACTCAGCGTCCAGGCCTCGGCATTGGTTTTGCCAGAAAACATATCGTAATAAATGAGATCGGGCGGAAGGGAGGCAGACCCCAGGGAATCATGGAAATTTCCGTTAACGAGCGTCCACACAAGGCCCGGGTGAGTTTTCGATTCCCAGCGTCCATCCTTCAAAATCGCCGCCGGCCCACTGTGGCGCAGATACCGGAACTGGTCATTGTTGCGGAAGGCCAGTCGCAGCGAGTCGAGGTCGTTTTCAAAACTGATGATGTGCAAGCCGCGGGCCGGGGCGGATTCGTTTTCGTAGGCGGCCACGGCGGCCATGGCATTCGCTCCCGCACCGAGCCCGACATCCCAGATGACCAATGGTTCCGCTGACTGTTCGCCGAGGCGTTCGGACAGCCGGGATTGGTCTATATAAAGCCGTTGTGCCTCCTCCATCGGCGGGGTGCGCGAGTGCATGATCTCGCCGGAATGAATGTGCCGGATGCTCGAAAATCCCTCCCAGGCGGTGTGGATCTCGTAGTTTCCGAGAGCCAGCCTCTTCGTCTTTTTCGGCGCCTGCTTGAGGACCGGATTATCGAGGTCGTCCTCGTGGAGGGTGGCCCGCTTTTCCTCATACAGCGAGAGGAACGTATCCGAAAATATGCTTGCCCGGATTTCGCGCAGGAGCTGGTGGTAGAAATGGATGTTGTGCTTGCCGAGCAGCTGCCAGCCGAGAGTTTCGCGCGTTTTGGTGAGGTGGTGAAGATAGGCGCGCGAATACCGCTGGCAGGTCGGACAGTCGCAAGTCGGATCGAGCTTCTCATCGGAAAATTTGTAGACCCCCCGGCGGAGTTGCAGATAGCCGCGCGAGGTGAAGACCCCGCCCCTCTGCGCGACCTGGGTCGGGATGATGCAGTCGAACATGTCCACCCCGCGATGCACCGCCTCGAGGATGTCGAGAGGTGTGCCCACGCCCATCAGGTAGCGCGGTTTGTCCGAGGGAAGTAAATCTGCCGTGAATGCGCAGGTGTCCTCGCGCTCGCTTTTTCCCTCTCCGACCGCCAGGCCCCCGATCGCGAATCCGTCGAATGCCATTTCGGCCAGCCCGAGCGCGCTTTCGCGGCGCAACTCAGGAAACAGGGCGCCCTGCACGATTCCGAACATCGCCTGCGGAGAATCCCCGCGCGCGGCCAGGCTCCGGGCCGCCCAGCGGAGCGTCAGTTCGAGCGCTGCGCGGGCGACCGGTTCCTCCGCCGTCGAGGCGACGCACTGGTCGAGCGCCATCATGATATCGCTGCCGATCGCCACCTGGGCTCCGATGCTGACCTCCGGACTCAGCAGGATCGTGCGCCCATCCGTGTAGCTCTGAAAGACCGCTCCCTCCTCGGTGATAGAACGCGAGTGCGGCAGCGAGAAAATCTGGTAACCGCCCGAATCGGTGAGCACCGAACGGCTCCAGCTCATGAATTTGTGAATGCCTCCCATGCTGCGGAAAACGTCCAGCCCGGGGCGAAGGAGGAGATGGTAGGTGTTGGCGAGGAGGATCTGGGATCCGGAATCCTCGAGCGTCTGCGGCAGCTGGGCCTTCACCGTCGCCTGCGTTCCGACCGGCATGAACAACGGGGTCAGCACCTCGTTGTGCAGGGTGCGGAATGTCCCCGCACGGGCTCCGGAACCCGTGGCGCGGGCTTCAAGCCGGTATTGGAGGCGGGAAGTCATCCGGTCTTGTGCCAGTTTCCCCGCAAGGCATCAAGCTGGACATGTTCGTGGACTTTGACATCATGATGCAAAGCATATACATTTTGATGCATGAGAACGACCATCTCCATTCAAGACTCACTTCTCATGCAGGCCAAGGAGGCGTCGCTTGCCCGCAATTGTTCATTGGGTGAGGTGATTGAAGATGCGTTGCGGGTGACTCTGGCCACACAGTCTAAATCGGCCAGGTCCGGTCGAGTCCGCCTATTGAAAACATTTCGAGGTTCAGGTCTTCAGCCCGGAGTGGACCTGTCCTCTTCCGCCGGCCGTCTGGAGATTATGGAGGGCCAATGATCCTGTTGGATGTGAATATCCTGGTCCACATCCACAGGCAGGATGCGGATCGTCATGCCAGGTTCAAAGACTGGATTGAGGGCGCGCTTCAGGAGCCCGCCGGAGTGGCCGTATCGGACCTGGCGCTGAGTGGATTTCTCCGTGTGGTCACCCATCCCAAGGTGTTCATCAAACCCACGCCGCTTCCGAATGCGTTGGAATTTCTGGACGATTTCCGAACGCGGGACGAAGTCCACATCCTGGCGCCGGGCCCGGCTCACTGGCAGATTTTCGTGGATCTCTGCCGCAAGGTCGAGGCGCGAGGCAACATTGTCCCGGACGCTTATCACGCCGCTCTTGCCCTTGAATACGGCTGCGAATGGATCACCCTCGACCGTGGCTTCGCCCGCTTCCCTGGCCTCCGGTGGAGACATCCGCTGAACGGTTAGGAGCAACCGGTCAGGCTGGCTTTTTCGTGCTTTGAATGGACAGCTCGCGGAGCTGTTTGAAATCCACCTCGGACGGCGACCCGGTCATCAGCTCGACTCCCCGGTTATTTTTCGGGAACGCGATGACGTCGCGGATGCTTTCCGCGTTCGCGATGAGCATGACCAGGCGGTCGAGTCCGAGAGCGATGCCGCCGTGCGGAGGCGCCCCGAACTGGAAGGCCCGCAGGATGTGCCCGAACATTGTCTTCTGCTTTTCCTCATCCACGCCGAGGACTGAAAACATCTTTGCCTGGAGATCGGACTCGTGGATCCGCAGGCTTCCGCCTCCGACCTCCACGCCGTTCAGAACCACATCATAGGCGACAGCGCGGACCTTGCCGTATTCGCCCGCTTCGAGGAGCGCCGCATCTTCGGCTTGCGGCCGGGTGAACGGATGGTGGACCGCATTCCATTTCTGTTCCTCATCGCTCCATGCGAGGAGCGGGAAGTCAACGACCCAGAGGAAGTTCAACTGCGCGGGATCTTTGATGAGCTCCAGAATTTCGGCCACGCGCAACCGGACCCGCCCGAGCGTTTCGCAGGCGGTTTCCCATTTGTCCGCGCCGAACAGAATCAAGTCACCCTCCTCGATGGCGAGGCGCTCGGTGAGGGCCGCCTTTTCGGCGTCGGAGAAAAATTTGACGATCGGGGATTTCCACTCGCCATTTTCAACCTTGATGAATGCGAGCCCTTTTGCGCCGGCCTGCTTGGCGAGTTCGGTGAGGGTTTCGATCTGCCCGGTCGTGATTTTCGCAAAGCCTTTGGCGTTGATCGCCTTGACGACTCCTCCGCCATCGAGCGCCCCGCGGAAGACTTTGAACTGGCTTTCGCGGAATGTTTCTCCCAGGTCGACGATCTCCATCCCGAACCGGGTGTCCGGTTTGTCGCTTCCGAACCTGTCCATAGCTTCCCGCCATGTGAGGCGCGGAAAAGGGCAGGGGATCGTGACCCCGCGGGATTCGCGGAATACGGCCACGAGCAGCTTCTCCATGAGGCCGAGGATGTCGTCCTGCGTGACAAAAGAAGCCTCGACGTCGAGCTGGGTGAACTCAGGCTGGCGATCGGCGCGAAGGTCCTCGTCGCGGAAGCACCGTGCGATCTGGAAATACTTCTCCAGGCCCGCGACCATGAGAAGCTGTTTGTATTGCTGCGGGGCTTGCGGAAGCGCGTAAAACGAGCCCGGCGTTAGGCGCGAAGGCACCAGAAAATCGCGGGCTCCTTCCGGCGTGCTCTTCGAGAGGATCGGGGTTTCAATTTCCAGGAAGCCCTCGGAATCCATGACGTCGCGGATCGTTTTGATCACGCGGTGGCGGAGGCGCATGTTCGCGCTCATCTCCGGACGGCGGAGATCGAGGTAGCGATACGTCAGCCGCAGGTCTTCATTGGCGATCCGCTCATCGATCGGAAATGGCAGGACGTCCGCCTTGTTCAGAATTTCCAGGTCCGTCGCGACAATCTCGACGGCGCCGGTCGCCAGCTTCGGGTTTTCAGTTCCTGCCAGGCGGGGGGAAACCTTCCCGGTGACACGAACCACATCCTCGCCGCGCAGCTCATGCGATTTCGCCGCCGTCGCCGGGTTTTCCTCGGGGCGGAAAACCACCTGCGTAAGGCCCTCGCGGTCGCGGAGATCAATAAAAATCACGCCGCCGTGGTCGCGCCGCGAATCCACCCACCCGCTGAGGGTCACAGTGGTTCCGGCATCTTCCGCGCGAAGGGCGTTGCAATGGTGGGTGCGATAGGTCATGGGAAAACCTCTACTTCTAGCGGGATTTTGCCGATTAACAAGGCTGAGTGAGCGGCTTGGTTTTTTCCAACGCCGGGTTGACCGCGCGTTCCTCCTTGCCAAGAGCCTCCAGCCCATTATCCTTCTCGGCCTCTATCTATGAACATAAGCGACTTTTTGATTCTGGCGCAGGCGGCGGCGCCGGCCCAGGCACCGCAGCAGAATCTGCTCGTGACGATGATGCCGTTGGTTTTTATCTTCGTGATCTTTTATTTCCTGCTGATCCGGCCGCAGCAGAAGAAGCAGAAGGAGCATGAGAAGCTTGTGCAGGGTGTCAAGACCGGGGACCAGGTTGTCACGAACGCCGGGATCCACGGCACGGTTTCCAATGTCAAAGACAAGACGGTCATCATCAAAATTGCGGACAACGTAAAAGTGGAATTCGACCGGGCAGCGATTGCCAGCGTGGAAAAGCCGTCCGCTGCCGTCTGATTCACCACCCTCCGGAACTGGCGTCCGCGCCACCTCTCTCCATTCATGTCACCTGTCTTCACTTTCCTCTTCGGCCTGGCGCTTCTGGTGCTCTTCGGCTGGTATTTTGCCACTGAGCTGGCGAGCCGTAAACGCTGGCTCGGCCTCGTGCTCACCGTCCTCCTTACGGCTTTCTGCGTGCAGCAGGTCTGGCCGCCCATGGATATCAAGAACGCCGAGGGGCAGGTCATCGTCCCCGGGAAAATCCGTCTCGGACTCGACCTCCAGGGGGGGACGTCGTTCCTCATCCGCCTGATTCCGCAAACCCAGGACGGGATCACCAAAGACCTCCTCGATCAGGCGGTGGAAGTGATCCGCAAGAGGGTTGACCAGTTCGGCGTCAGCGAACCGGTCATCAGCCCGCAGGGCAAAGACCAGATTCTCGTTCAGATCGCCGGCCTCGACACCAAGCAGATCGAGGAAGCCCGGGGCCAGCTTCAAAAGGTGGCCAAGCTCGAGTTTGCCATGGTTGATGCCGGTGGAGAAGGCCGGGTCGCACGCATCCAGGCCGGGGAGGAACTGATGCCGCCCGCCTACATCCTCAAGCCATACAAGCTGAAAAAAGATTCCAAGGATCCCAAGGACACGACCCAGATCCTGATCACTCGGCGTCCGGCGCTCACCGGTGAGCACGTGGTGCGGGCGTTCCCGTTCTTCGACCAGCAGGGTTACGGAGTCTCGCTCGAACTCGATGCGGAAGGCGCGAAGATCTTTGATGAGGTCGCGTCCCAACACAAGGGCCACCAGATGGCCATTTTGCTTGATGGCGAGGTCCTCTCGGCGCCGGTTCTACAGAGCGACCATTATTTTGGTCGGGCCCAGATCACAGGGCATTTCACGGACAAGGAAGCCCGCGAGCTTGCCAGCGCCCTGGAAAACCCGCTTCGCGTCCCCGTCCAGATCGAGGAGACCCGCAGCGTTTCCCCGACCCTTGGTGAGGATTCCGTGAGGAGCGGGATTGTTGCCGGTCTCGTCGGTCTGGTGCTTGTGATCCTGTTTGTTCTCCTCTATTACCGCTTCGCGGGCCTTGTGGCGATCATCGGGCTCCTGATCAATATCGTGATCCTCTTCGGGTTGATGGCGATGTTCCATTTCACCCTCACTCTCCCCGGAATCGCGGGCATTATTCTGACCATCGGCATGGCGGTTGATGCCAACGTGCTCATCTACGAGCGTCTCCGCGAGGAACTGGCGGCCGGGAAGTCCTTTGCCGCCGCATTGAATGGTGCCTACGAAAAGGCTTTCAGCGCAATTTTTGACGCGAATGCCACCACCCTCATCACCGCCGTGATCCTCTTCTGGCAGGCGACCGGATCGGTGAAGGGATTCGCCGTGACGCTGACCCTCGGTATCATCGCCTCGATGTTCTCCGCATTGCTGATCACCCGCACCGCATTCCGCTGGATGATCGACAAAGGGGTCCTCAAAAAGCTCACGATGCTGGACCTGATACCGAAGCGGAAATTTGACTTTCTCGGCAAGCGGTGGCTGGCGCTCGTCTTCTCGCTTATTCTAATCGGAGGCTCGATCGGAATTTTTGCGCTACGGGGAACGGGCAATTTCGGGATTGATTTCCTTGGCGGCGATCTGTTGCTCGTGGACTCCACCCAGGCGGTGACCGTCGCCGAGGCGCGCAAAGCCATCGATAATCCGGATGTGGTGATCCAGTTCGAGCGGACCGGGATGAAGGAACTTCTGTCGTTCCGCAGTGCCCAGGGATCCTCCGATGCGATTGTTGCCACGCTGAAAAAGGCGTTCCCCGACCGTGGGATATCGGTGATCGGGCAGGATACGGTCGGAGCCCAGATCGGCATGGAATTTGCGAAACGGGCGCTTTGGGCGCTCGGCCTGGGAATGGTGGGGATCCTGATCTACGTGACCCTGCGCTTCGAGTTTTCCTTTGCGCTCGGAGCTCTGGTGGCGCTGCTCCACGACGTTATTATCACGCTCGGGATTTTTTCCCTGATCGGGGGCGAACTTTCGCTGGTTATGGTGGGAGCCGTTCTGACGATCGCCGGATACTCAATCAACGACACGATCGTCATCTATGACCGCATCCGGGAAGGGTTGAAGCAGGGCGAGCGCGGGACGATTCAGACGCTGATGAACAACAGTATCAACGAGACGCTTGGCCGGACGATCCTTACGGGCGGCAGCACGCTTCTTTCGGTGGGAGCGCTCTACTTCTTCGGTGGTGCGGTCCTGCGGGATTTCTCGTTTGCCATCCTTGTCGGCATAGCAATCGGCACGTATTCCTCGATCTTTATCGCCGCCCCGATCGTGCTTTGGGCATCAAAATTGCGCGGGAAAAGCGTCCGTCGGGAGGTCCTCGAAAGCGAGGCCCTCAAACAGGCCTGACGGGAATCCGGCAGGGCGAACGCATAAAAATCTTTCGGTTAACGAGCTTCTGCCCAGGGAGAACGGGCGTCCCGCCCGTTTGGAGACTGACTTCCGCCTGCAAGCGCCCCGGGCCATTCACAGGCGGGACGCCTGTGTTCCCTGTATCTGCAAGTTCCAGCTGAGATTCTTAATACGTTTGGCCTGGGGAATCCGGCTTGTCAACTTGCCTCCATCGCGATAGCGGTGGAGGGCATGAATACGAGAAAACTTGCCGCCGCAGTGACAGGAGTCGCGCTCTTCACGAGCGCCTGTGAGAACCTGACCCCGGGAGAAAATGCCGGAGTCTTCGGAGCCGCCGCTGGACTTGCAACAGGAATTCCCCTTGCTGTCGCGGGCGTAGACCCCTCCATTACCATTCCGGTCACCGCCGGAGCCGTCGCCCTCGCAGGCGCAACCGCCTACATCATCTCGAAGCAGCAGGCCACAGAGCGCCAGCGCAAAATCGCCGAACAGCGCGCCCGCCTCTACATGGCCCG
>CAZRIL010000076.1:0-17316 GCA_964600115.1 uncultured Chthoniobacter sp.
GCGGGCCGACTGGCAATGACGTCCAGGGGGTCATCAGTGACGGCGGCGCGGCGCTTGGCTTGTCGATAGTTAAGACCGGCAACGCGACATGGAAACTTTCCAACACAAATTCCTCCTTTACGGGCGGAGTCGCGATCCAGGCGGGCACCCTCTCCGCATCATCAATCGGAAATTCCGGCGGCAACAGCAGCCTCGGAACCAACGGCACGATCAACATCGGCCTGACAACGACTGGCGGCACATTGAATTACATCGGTGCGGGTGAAACGACCAACAAGGTCATCAATCTTGCCGGCACCACGGGCGGTGCGACGATCACCCAGAGCGGTGCCAGTGGCTTGCTGAAATTCACGAGCGCCATCACCAATACCGTAGCGGGAAATAAGACGATCACGCTGTCAGGTTCCACGGCGGGCACAGGTGAGATTGCCAGCAATATTTCGGATACAGGGGGCACAATATCCCTAACCAAATCCGGCAGCGGCACATGGACCCTTTCCGGGACAAACAGCTACAGCGGCCTCACGAATGTTAACGGCGCCAACGGCACGCTCATCATCACCGGCTCAAATAGCTCGGCAGGAGCCACGACTGTCCAGAGTGGCACTTTGATACTCAACAGTGCCGCCAGTAACGGCGGTCTTGCCACCGGCCTGCTGACCTTCGGCTCCGGCGGGGCCCTAACGGTCTCAACCGCGGCGACTCTCAGCAATACGGTGTCCGCGGGCTTTGGATCAGGCGGTTTTGGCATCGCGGGCAACCAGAACCTTGTGTTTAACGGTGATGTTACTACCACCGGAAATGATAACAAAGGTTTCAACAATAACCTGACTGGTGGCGCCACAATGACGCTGAATGGATTTCTTAACATCAGTAATAGTACGACCAATACCTATAACAGCGGAGGAAGCGGGACTACCATCGTCAACGGCGTCGTTCGCACCACTCCCGCATTTGGAACGACTGCAAACGTTACCAACAGCGCTGGCACAATGATCTTTAACAACACGAACACCTATGCTGGAACGACGCTTGTCAGCGGCGGCACCCTCCAGTTGAACGTCAATTCGGCCATCAGCGCCTCGGCTCTCGTTCTGAGTGGCGGCACGCTCGCCCTGCGCAGCGATACGAACAACGACACCTTTGGTGCCACGAGCAGGACACTCAGTGGCAATGCTACAATCAATGTGGACAAACTCTCCACCGGTTCCAACAACACTCTCCAACTCGGAGCTTTCAATGTCACGGCCGCAACAACCGCCACTCTCACGGTCTCGGGCGGCAACGGCTATGGCCTCGCCTTGGGAGCCATCACCCAGACGCCTGTGACCGGAACCACCTTCACGATTGCCAACTCAGCCCCGCTGACCCTCGCGAGTTTCACCACCAACTCCAACGCTGCGACGCCCAAGCTGTCCTTTACCGGCACAGGCACGGCGACTATCACAGGCAATCTAACCCAAAGCGGTAGCGGTGCACTGGCACTTGACCGCGCCACGGCCCCCGGCACGCTGATCCTGCAAGGCACCAGCAACATGACCGGCGCAGTGACGATCTCCAACGGCACGATTCAGACTGCCGTCGCCACTGCTTTCGGTAGCACCAGTGGCATCAGTATTGGCGCGGCTGGCATTCTGGCCTTGCGCGCCGATGCGAACACGCAGTTCGGCGCCACCGCATATAATGTCGCCACCACTGCCAGCGGCGCGACGATCAACGTGGATCAGGTCAGTTCGGCCGCACCCGGCACCACGATCACCTTGGGCAACGTCACCTCGGGCGGCACCCATCAACTTGTCACCACAGGTGCGAACGGGGTCAGCCTGACTTTGGGCTCGTTTTCGAGCAATGCGACTGCATCCACCCCGAGTATTACCAACAACATTGCATCTCCCGGCATTTTGACGATGGGAGGCTTTGCCTTCACCGCGAACACCGGGACGACCACGCTCACCTTTAACGGCACAGGAACGACCCTTGTTACCGGCGCTGTTACTCAAAACCTTGCGAACGCCGTAGCGCTCACGATGAACAATGCCTCGGGCACAACAATCTTCACCGGCACCAACACCAATACAGGCACCAACACCATTACCGCTGGCACGATTCAGGTCGGCAACAACACTTCCACGGGCTCTTTGGGCGCAGGCGGTATCTCGCTCACAAACGCGAACAGCTCGCTTGTTTTCAAGCGCAGCAATGCGGTTTCAGTGGCCAATAACATCACCTTGTTGGGCTCGGTAACGCAGGCGGGGGCTTCGTCGCTCACGCTCAGCGGCACCAGCACTTTCAGCGGCGGGTTGAACATCAACTCGGGAAGCGTGATTTCCGGCAGCGCCACCACCAATGGCGGCATCGGAACCGGCACTGTGACGATGGCCAACAGCACCACGCTTGACCTCGGCAACAATACACTTACGACCGGTCTGCTGAACTCCAGCGGCGACGGCACGGGGGTGAGCATCACCAACGCCACCGGCACGGCAGGCAATAAAACTCTTACCATCAGCGGCACGGGCACCCAAACGTTTGCAGGTGTCATCAGCAACGGCACGGCCTCTTCGCTCGGGGTGACCAAGGCGGGCGCCGGGATTCAGAATCTCACGGGGGCCAACAGCTATTCCGGGATTACCACCATTAGCGGCGGAACTCTGGCATTTGCTTCGGGCTCTCTGAGCACGACAAGTGCGGTGGCCCTGACGGTGACCGGAGTCACGCTGAAATACCTCGCAGGAAATACCGACGACCTCTCGGCCAAAATCAACACCAATAGCATCAACGGTGGGGCCGGGGCGATCATCGATATCGGCGGTAACAATGTGACTTTTGCGAGCACCATCTCGAATACTCAGAGCGCGGGTATGAAATTTATAGGCACTTCTGGTTCGATCCTTTCGCTGACGGGTTCAACCAGTATTTTTAGCAACGGTGGTCCAATAGTCATCGACACCATAGAGGTGGACCTCAACAAAACCGGCACGCCGACTTATACCAGTGATGTGACCCTTCAAAATGGCGCAAAGTATAAGCTTTTCGGAGCTGCGGCAGGGACAACGGTCGGCTCGACCACCCCGAGCCTGACGATCAACAGCAACAGCACGCTTGATTTGAACGGAAACAATTACAACCTTCAGTCGCTCCTCGGTGATTCCACCGCCCTGATCACCAATAGCGCGGCGTCAACAACCTCGACCATCAGGTATACCTACGCCGGGACCAGCGCCACATTTAACGGAACAATCCAGGACGGTGCCGGCATCGTTGCGGTGAATGGGAATGCCTCCCGCTCCACCAATATCACCTATACAGGAAACAACACTTACAGCGGCGGCACCTCGGTCATTGCCGATGGCACACTTGCTCATGCTCACACTTTGTCGCTGGGTAGCAATACGGCGCTCGGGACGGGGGCGCTGACCATCGGAAGCTACGTTACCGTCAAAAGCGACTCGAGTTCAGCGCGCACTCTGACGAACGATGTAACGGTCACTTCAGCTACAGGGACGCCGATTTTTGGAACCGCCATTACGGGCGATTTGTCCTTTGGCGCACTTAGCACCTCGGGTACGCCAAGTATCACCGTAGACAATGCTCAAACCACGTTTACCAGTGCAACCGGCCTTGCGGGACTGACCAAGCTGGGGGCAGGCATACTGAATATCGGCGGCAACTACGCCGCCTCTGGCGCGACGACAATCACGGCAGGAACACTGCAAATCGGCGGGTCCGCCAGTGGCAATATCGCTGACAATGCGGCTTTGGTCTTTGATACCGCCGGATCTCCTGCGGCTTACACGGGAGTGATCAGCGGCACCGGAATGGTAACCAAGTCGGGAGTCGGGACCCACGTCTTCTCCGGGGCGAATACCTACGCTGGAACAACAACGATCACGGCCGGCACCTTGCTGGTCAATGGAACGCATACTGGAGCCGGAGACTACAGCGTGAGCGGCACACTGGGCGGCACCGGAACAATCACCGGAGCGGCAAACGCTGGAATCACGCTGGCCAGCGGGGCCAAACTGGCTCCAGGTGCCTCGGCCGGAACCCTTACCGCCACGCTATCCGGAACAGGAACGGTGGATCTCAGCGCGGCGGTCGGCGGAGCCAACTTCGGTGCATTGGTCTTTGAACTGGGAGCAGTCGGACCAGGCACCAGCGATATTTTCTCGCTGACATCCGGAACGCTAGCCATCGGTTCCGGAGCCTTGGAATTTGCAGACTTTAATTTCTCCGCCCTGTCAGGCTTCGGCGCTGGTGTTTACACCCTCTTTGACACGGCTTCGGCGATCTCCGGGACACTGGGAAGCAGCCTGAGCGGAACGATCGGGGGCTTCAATGGCGTCCTTTCGCTGGCGAATCTGAACAACGATCTTATCCTCACGGTCTCAGCCATCCCCGAGCCTTCCACATGGGCGCTCCTTACGTTCAGCCTGACAACCGTCATGATCCTCCGCCGCCGGAAATCGGCCTGAGCGGGCTTCAAGAAGTTGCCGCGGTTTCGAAGGCGGGCCTTGACCAGAATCAAATTGCCTTTGACCGATTCTTCAGCGCTTCCCGAACAGCAAGAAAGTCAGAAATGGATAACGGGATGTTGCCGAGAGACGGCAAATTCCGATGGCATTTTCCGGGGGAGGGGCTAGCGTTTACGAAGATCCCCACTCCGAAAAAGCATGAAGGCGGACCTCGGTTCCTCCCAAACCATCCCCACACAAGTTGTGACCATGAATGATAAACACCTCGCTTCTCGCCTTACGATACCCGTTGCCCTGATCCTCGGGCTTGTGGTTGCCATTTCACTTCCGACGACTTTCGCAGCGAACAAGTATTGGGACACCAGTGCAACAGCAGGACTCCAGCCCGGTAACGGTCCCTGGGATACTTCCACATCGCTCTGGAATACCATTGCTGCAGGAACCGACCCTTTGACGACCTGGGCAGCCAACGACGACGCATTCTTTCAGACAACGGCAGGAACAAGCATTATCACCCTGAGCGGAACCATCGTGGCGAATAGCGTGACGCAAACAGGCACTACCAATCCTACGATTCTGAATGGCGGAACCCTTCAGTTAAACTCTGCCGCCACCGCGCTCAGCGGTGCCAGTGGTAACCTGACAATCAACTCAAACGTTGTTTTGGGAGCTAATCAGACATGGGGCGGGACGGTAAGGGTGAATGGCAACATCTCGGGCGCCTTTACGATCACCACAGGAAATACTTCTCGCCTTATTCTGAATGGCGCGAACTCATTTGCCGGTATTTCGAGCGGTAATTCAGGTGGAAGTTCAGTGCTGGTCACGTTGGGCGGCAGTGGCACGACACTTTCGGGGGCATTATCCCTAAGCGGAGCAGGAGCAAAACTGACTTCCGGGGCGAACAATAGCTTTAGCACCTTAAACATAACCGGGCAATCGGGTGCATATGCAGCTCTTGGAGGAACAAATACATTCTCCGGAAATATAACGTTGGGCACGGCCGGTGTCCTGATCGTCGCGCGCGACGCAAACTTTGGCGGCACAGGAACGACACTTGCCTTCGGTAGCAATGGAGGCGTCCTGCGCGTTGTGGGAACCGACTTTGCAACGTTCGGCGCAAGGACGGTAACGTTCTCGGGCGGTGGAGGGGACAACCCTACGATAGAAATTCTGGATGTTGCAAACACGTTTACGCTGAACAAAAACATCAACGTGGCTGGAGCGAACACGTTTACGAAAGGCGGTCGTGGGACGATGATATTGAACCAGACCAATGCCAGCACCGGCACCTACCAGGTGAGGGGTGGGATATTGAACCTTGATGCTCAGGCTGGTGGATCGGTAGCGGCAACTTCCAAGCTTGCTTTGAGCGGTGGCACGTTTCTATTGACCGGGAAGAATGACGGGACGACCAGCCAAACCATAGGGGCTGTGACGGTGAATACCTATGGAGGAACCGTAAAGGTGGACGGCGGCCCAGCAGGCGCGACGCTGGCGCTCGGCGCGATCACTGCGACTGCGGTCGGCAGCGCTTTGGATTTTCAAACGACAGGCACCGCCCCAGTGATCACCACCACCACTACCGTGGATGGAACCGGGATCTATAGCGGGCGCATCACCTATAGGAAATCAGACTGGGCTACAACCACTGCGGGGGCGGTGGCTGCTTACGGCGCCTATTCCACCTTGGCGACTTCTTCTGGAACCGATGCGCTGAACTCGATCATCACCGTCGGTGGGACCACGACTCTCGCAGCGGGGGCACATACGACGAATACGCTGAAGATTGACAATGCTTCAAGTGGTGCCCTCGATATCGGTGCGACAAGCCTGACTTTGGCTGGCGGGGGGCTGCTTTTCACGGGGGGGACTGACTATGCCATCAACAATGGCAACTTGAACAGCACCCTTGGAGCCGTCTCCGACCTCGTCATCCACCAGAATGGAAACGGCACGCTCACGATAAATGGCGTTATAACAAACGGTGCCGGTGCTCAGACCCTTACCAAGACTGGAGATGGGAAATTGGTGCTCGCCACCAACAATACCTACACTGGCCAAACTTACATCAACGGAGGAACGCTTGCCGGAGCTGATTTTAGCGGAACCAACAGCATCTTTGGCGGCGCTGCCGCCAACACTGGCGTCAACATCAATGGAGGCACGCTTCAATATACGGGTGTGACAGATTCGACAAGCCGCACGCTTTCACTCGGAAACAACGGCGGCACTCTCCAGGTGGACGGAGGATCGGGCGTGGTGCTGACATGGAGCGGGGTGATATCAAACACTGTGAACACGGCGAGTGCCGGCAGCCTGACGAAAACGGGAACCGGGACGTTGCTTCTCACGACCGCCGCCAATACGTTTACGGGAGGCGTCTTCATCAACGAGGGCGTATTGCAGTTGAATAACGCCGAGTCTCTCGGCACCACCTCGGCTCCAAATGTTGTGACTTTCGGCGCATCTAGCACCGGCACTCTGCGGCTCAACGGGTTCAGCACCCTGATTGCAGGTTTAAAAACAAACGCAACGGTCGGAACGCCGATTGTCGAAAATGCCAACGCGGCAGCGGCCACGCTGACTGTCAATAGCGCTTTCGCCGATACCTATGCAGGCGTCATTCAAAACGGCACGGGAGTCGGCACTCTCTCGCTCGCCAAGGAAAACGCGAATACGTTGACTCTGAGCGGGGCGAACACCTACACCGGCACAACAACGGTGAATTCCGGAACCTTGCTGGTCAATGGAACGCATACAGGAGCGGGAGCCTACTCGGTGAACGCCAGCGGCACTTTGGGCGGTTCTGGAACAATCGACGGCACAGTCACGCTGAATTCCGGTTCCACTCTCTCGCCCGGGAACAGCCCGGGCACCCTTTCCACCGGAGCACAGACCTGGCTCGACGGCGGAAACTACAACTGGCAGCTGCTGAATGCCGCCGCTGCTGCGGGAACCGGATATGACACCGTCGCCATCACGGGTGGACTCAACCTGTCGAGCCTGACAGGGAGTCCGGATTTCAATATCAACCTTTGGACCCTTTCGTCGATCGGGCCGGATGTGAATGGCAACGCGCTCAACTTCAGTGATGGATCGACTTACAGTTGGAAGCTGGTTTCCACGACGACCGGAATCACTGGCTTTAACGCCGCAAATTTCACGATCAACACCGCTGCCACAAACGGGACATCAGGATTCAGCAACAGCTTTACTGGATCGTTCAACGTTTCCGTAACCGGCAATGATTTGTATCTGAACTACGCTGCCATCCCCGAGCCCTCGACCTGGGCGCTTCTGGCTTTCAGCCTGACAACTGTAATGGTTCTCCGCCGGCGTCGTGCATAGCTTCTGAGGCCTCTGTTTATTGGGTGGGGAGCCGCTACGGGAAACTGTCGCGGCTCTCGCATTTTTACGCTGCGGAATCTGCAAGCGATCCGTTCGCTGAGAAAATGGAAGAATGATAACGAAAAGTGTAATCTGGGGAATTCCTTTGCTTTGCGGACCGTTGGACCGCTGGCATACTCTGAATACATTGTAAGTGCATGATGAAATTTCCCCCTGAAATGGAATGCCGCCGGCATTCCTGCCCGGCAGCATCTGGTTTTTCTCTGATCGAGTTGCTTGTCGTGATTGCAATCATTGCGGTTTTGACGGGGCTGGCGGTTCCCGCCTTCAATGCGATCAAGGGGGGAGGCGAGCTCACGAAGGCGGCTTACGATATCGCCGGGATCCTGGACAATGCCCGTGCCCATGCGATGGCCAATAACACATTTGTTTATGTGGGGATTGCCGAGGTGGATTCCTCGTTGGAGCCCTCTGTTTCACCGCAGACCAACTCGACCCCTCCGGCCATAGGTGGACGGATTGTGGTGGCGACAGTGGCATCCAGGGACGGAGCGCGCGGCTACGACGTCGCGAGCAGCAGTCTGCCGAACCCGGCCTGGACCAACTACAACGATGGTGCGAATTTGGTCGCACTCGGAAAATTGCAGCGCTTCGAGAACCTGCATCTGGCTCCCTTGTTCTCCACGCTGCCAAATTCGGGCGGACTCGCTCGCCCGACCGTCAGTTCGGGCAATTGCCAAATCGGAAATGCGATGTGCGCATCGATCACACCTTTCGATTGGCCACTTGGCAAAGCGCTGGGTGCCGGCCAATACTCCTTCACAAAA
Organism: uncultured Chthoniobacter sp.; assembly: GCA_964600115.1. Taxonomy (GTDB): domain Bacteria; phylum Verrucomicrobiota; class Verrucomicrobiia; order Chthoniobacterales; family Terrimicrobiaceae; genus QYQL01. Next base: position 8,654 of record CAZRIL010000076.1, read on the forward strand.
GTCATCAATTTTGACCCGCAGGGAATTCCGCGCATCCAGACAACGGGGAACACCGATGACATCGTGAAAACCATGGAGATCGGTCTCCTGCCGACCCGTGGAAGAACCATTGCGACCAATGTCTCCAACGCTGCGGCCATCCAGATCAATGGAACCACCGGGGCGACCCGGATCTTCCGGCCATGAAGTGGATTTCACATAGCCGGCAGGGCTTTTCGCTTGTTGAGGTCACACTCGCCCTTGGAATTGCCGGCTTCAGCCTGCTCGCGATCTTCGGCCTACTGCCGGTGGGCATCACGAGCCACCGGAACGCGCTCGAACAGACGGCAGCCGCAGGAATTGCGACGGGCATTTTTGCAGATTTGCGCGCGACGCCGAACGCAGAAACCACAACGCCCAACTACAAGATCACGATACCCAATTCCACCCGGCTTTTCCTGCGCGAGGATGGGTCCGTCGACGCCTCGGGCGGAGCCGGCTCAAGGTATATCGCCACCATCACCTTTACGGTGCCGTCGCAATCAAAAGCCGCAACGCTCGTTCACCTGCTCATCACCTGGCCGGCTGCGGCCGACCTTGACAACAACCCGCCGAAAAATTTCTCCGGCTCATTTGAAGCGGTATCGGCGCTGGATCGGAACTGAAATGAAAGCTCCTCTTTCATACTCCGGCCACCGTGAGCCCCTCTTTCATGATCCGGGTTTAACCCGAAATGAGTGTTTGCGAAACACGTTCCGTGTTCCGCTGCTGGAACTGAGGTTGTCTGGCGAAATTCACGCAGCATCGTCAGGAACACGGGCATGGTCAGCATGGGCTGGGTTCACTATCCTCGAGTTGCTTGTTTCCATGGCCGTGCTCGCGCTTCTGGTTGTGATGGTGGCACAATTGACCGGCGGCGCGACGGCCACGATCACAGGCACCCGCAAGCACATGGATGCCGACACCCAGGCGCGCGCCATATTTGACCGCCTGGCAATGGATATCGGGCGAATGGTCAAGCGAACGGATGTGGACTGCATCGTGAAAGGATCCAACACCGATGCGACGAACATCACGCCCTCCATGCCGGGCAATGACGCGATATTCCTATTCAGCGAATCCCCCGGCTACTCGTCGACGCTGACCCCCACACAGAAAAGCCCGTTCACGCTGGTCGGATATCGCATTAACGAGACGGGCAACAGCGATGCCCCCGCCTATGTGCTCGAACGTCTCGCAAGCACCATCCCCTGGGGAGGCAGCAGCGGGGTGGTGTTTCTCACCCGCGCCTCCGCCGGCGGCACCCCTGCACCCGGAAGCAGCATCGCATCAGGCTGGAGTGGCACCGTTGGCACCGTTGGAGGAAACTACAGGGACGGATTCAGCACCGACTTCCATGCGATTGGCGACCAGGTTTTCCGATTCGAGTATTGCTACCTGCTGAAAGACGGCACGTTCTCGAACACCCCCTTCATCGCCCCGCACACCGCTGCCCAAGGCCTGCGGGATGTCGCCGCCATCGTGGTGGCATTCGCCATCCTCGACCAGACCAGCCGCAAGATTGCGACGGATCTCCAAAAATTGTCCGAGGCTCTTCCCGACGCGACCCTGGACGCGACCCCCCCGGTGCTCATGGCAGAAGCGTGGAAGAACGCGATCTCCGCTCCGGACTTCGCATCCAGTGTCGGGATCCCTAAACTGGCCGCCGGGCAGGTGCGCATCTATCAGCGCTTCTTCTATCTCAACAACAAAAACTCCCTATGAATCGACGCGCTTCTTCAAAACTGCGGCATTCGTGCGGCGATCGCCGCGGGGTGGCCTTGGTGATTATCCTGGCGTTTCTTGTTTTGCTTGTCGGAGTGGTCCTCGCCTTCTTTGCCCGGGCGATGAGCGAGCGGCAGGTTTCCAACAGCAGCGCCAACCAAACCAAGGCGGAGATCCTGGCACAAGGCGCCCTGGATCAGATTCTCGGTGATTTGAAGCAGGAGATTGCCGATGGCTCAACCGAGGCAAACATAGGCACCAGCACCATCTACACGCCAACCTCGGGCACGAACATGGTGCCCCAGTTGGCGGGATCGAGCGGGACGGGAGGGATGGAGAATCTGCTCAAGCGCAGCGCGTATGGAATTCCCTTTTCGGCCGGTGGCATCCAGCGGGCTGCGAATGTCTCGACACTGAGCAAATCCCAAAATGGCCGCTTTATCCCGCCCGCCCGCTGGAACAAGCCATTGCTGCTGCCAAAAAGTGATCAAAGCGCAACGAATGACATCGACTGGACTCCTTTGGGAGCCACAGGTGCGGGTTGGGCCAGTGCGCCAGATTGGATTTACGTGGCACGGGATGGCTCGAATCCCACGAGTTGGAACGCGAACTTGATTTCAACAGGCCTGAATCCCACTGCGGTGGTGGGCCGCTTTGCCTACATGGTTTATGATGTGGGAGGGCTGCTGGATATGAATGCCGCCGGTTATCCCAGTAAGGCCACGGCGGCCCAAATAGGCGGCAAATCCGGCCTCGCCTATGCCGATCTGACCCAGCTTACCGACTCCGCCGGCACGCAACTCTTGTCCAACTCCCAAATTGACAACCTTGTTGGCTGGCGAAACTTTGCCTCCGCCTCCACGGATTGGACGAAGACCCCGCCTGTTTTATCCAGCCCTGCGCTCTCCGGGTTCCCCGGTTCCGGGACCGCCGGGTGGACAAATGCCCCCGCAGCGGCAGCGAACTATTTCAACTACACGCTGAAAAATAAGAAGGGTTATCTCGAAACAGAAAATCCCCTCCTCAATAGCGGACAGTCCGACCGTCTATTTGTCAGCCGCCAGGAGTTGATGAGGCTCCTTCTCGGAAACATCGCCAGCCAGGCGGCCACCACAGCCGGAAAGACGGATCGCGCAAAGGTTCAAAATGCGCTTCAGTATCTCGGCACATTCAGCCGGGCACTCACAACGCCCAACTGGGGGCCGACATACAACGCAGCCGAGTTTGGCGGCAATGCCGCAAATGCATACAAGGACAAGGCAGACGATCCTGCGGCCGTAAACCGGAATTTGCCGGGCGTTCGCCGCTCTGCGGCGCGCACGATTCGGCACTATTCGGACGATGGCACGTTCGAGGACATCGCGCTCAAGGCCGGGTCGCCGCTCGTGCGCACTCGCTTTTCTTTGGCCAAGCTTGCGTGGATCGGGCACAACGGGCCCAACGCCTCTGCCTTTGATACGTCGCTTTCGTCCGCCGAACAGGCGACCGCAATACAAGACTGCTTTGGTCTGACTTGGAATTCCGCGAACAAGCGGTGGGACTACGACCACGGGGCCAAGGGCATTCTGACCCTGGATGAAGTGCTCGGGGAAGGGCGCGAACCGGACTTTTTTGAACTCCTCAAGGCGGGGATTCTCGAAGGTTCGCTGGGTGGCCATCCGGGTGAAATTGCTGAAGACCCCACCTTTGATGCCACCACCCCTGCACAGAAGCGCACCTATTGGGAAGGGCCCATGGGGAGGCATTACGAAACCTATTCTGCCGATCGCGACCGGCACATCCTGCAGATCGGGGCCAACATTATCGACCAGGCGGACAACAATAACTTTCCGACCGCCGTCTACCTCGAGCTTTACAATCAAGGCGCATATAGCAGTTCGCAAAACGCGTTTAACAACACCGTGTTTGGTTTGGAAAATCTTCCTATGCTTCAGGCGTTTGCGCTTTGGGTGCATGTTAATGGAGATGAACCCGCCGGGCAGCAGGTGCAGGCCGATAAAGACGTGAATAAGGATGGCGTTATTGATGAAAAAGACACGTACACCCATTACCCGGTTGCGAACCTTGGAGTCTGGCTGGTTCCCGAGATGTGGAATCCGAATGATCCCTCCACGGCCGGGACCGGGCTCAGCGACCCCAAGTACCCAACACCGGAAGTCCTTCGGGCGGTGACCTTCGGGAAGGCTTATGTTTGGAATGTCCGGGCTGACAGCGACATGAACAATGCTCTGGATCCCAGTTGGACGGATCCGGGCGCTTTTGGCTACGATCCGGGGGTCGCCTTTCCCCCGGGCACCCAGTTCGGCAGTGAGCCGATCAACTTCGGGAACGACATGAACAGCCCATCCGTCGATGGCATTGTTTGCTTCAAAAATCCGCGGCCCACCAGCACGGCACCGAAGGAGCTGTTTTCATCACCCCTTTCGATGCAAGGCACCGGAGATACCCAGGCACAATACAATTACTTTGATTCGACCAGTGCATCCGGTGCGAAGAATCATCATCCGAATGGCGCAAACTGGCTCTTCAGCCAGAGCGCCGGCCGGCGGTTCATGGGGATTTTCCTGGGTGAAGTCCCACACGATGGCGATCTCAACGGATTCACCGTGCGCTCCATCCCGGATTCTCAGCTCAGCGTTGTTTTTGAATACTATGATGGAGCATCCTGGCGCCCATATACCGCTTTCAACCGGGTTGAATCCCTCTACGACGCCAGCGGGAGCAGTGGCTCCAGGTGGGGCACCAGCGGGAGATCCTCAAGCTTTTCCCATTACGATCCACGCACCGACCGCTTTTCCGGTTCCACTGGACGCACCGGGGCCGGGCAAAACCCTGGATGGAAAGGGGGGTCTATACGCCACGGGCCCGGCAAGGCGGTCGACTGCTCGGTTAATGCTACTCTCGGTGCTGATCGATCCCCAATTTTTGCGGCATGGCCGCGGACGTCAGCAGGATTCACTCATCGCGCACCAGATAACCTGGGTTTAACTAGCGCAGATACGTCATACGTTGGAGAGCATCTTAACGGATTCCTGTTCGACGATTGGACGCGTAATATTACTGATGTCGGCTGGACGGGATCCGATTTCAACAAGCCGAGGTTCTGGTATGTGGATCCTGACGGTGTGACCCGCCCGGGGGATGGTTGGCGTGCATCGGCCTGGGAAGCACCCACCAAGACAGGAGACACCGGAGACGGGATGATGGTTTACCACCGCACCGGAGATGCCCAGACCGTCGCCTCGGAGATCCGCCGCCGGCCGGTCATCCTCAACCGCCCGTTCCGTTCCGTTGGGGAATTGGGCTATGTATTCAGGGACCTGCCATTCAAAACGCTGGACTTGTGGAGCGAACAGACCGCGGATGCCGGGTTGCTCGACCTCTTCTCTGTCCGTGACGAGCCTGTCGTGGTTGCGGGCCAGGTGAATCCCAATGCAGCATCACCCAAGGTGATTCAAGCGATCATTGCGCGAACCCTGAAACATGAAGGGGAGACAGCAACATTGGACACCTCTGGAGCAAATTCCGATGCGGAAAGCCTGGCGAATGAGATTTCCTCGTGGCTGAAAATCAACCCGCTGGTTCATCGAGGGGACTGGCAGACGCCGGATCCCGCACTTGGTGCAGGCGTTGCTGACCCGCTTTCGGAAGCCATTCAGAGGGGATTTGCGAACAGCTCGGCAAGTGCTACGGCCAAGACGGCGAACAAGGCGAACAAGGCCTACGCGGAAGCGCCGCTCAGAGCTCTGGCTTCCGTGACGAATACCCGGACATGGAATCTTATGATCGATGTTATTGCCCAGTCGGGGATATTTCCCCCCAACGCGCAAAATCTTGCCAGTTCCTTTATCGTCCAAGGCGAGCGGCGATTCTGGTTGCATGTCGCCATCGACAGGCTGACTGGTGAAGTGGTCGATCAGCAACTCGAACCTGTGTATGAATAGTTACAAATGTCATCAGATGATCCCGGAAGCGGCTGCTCCTGAAGCGGAACATGGAGCATGTTTCGTAGACGAGGTTTTCGGGATCATGGGATGTCCCGACGTGTTTTCTCCCGGACGCCCGTTCAGGCTTCTACTCCGTATTCTCGCAGCACTGGTCGCGTGTGCCAGCGCGATGGCCCAAACCGATGAGCCGCCAAATTACCGGGTTGAATTTCCGCGCGGAGACGCCATGTGGAACGTAAAGTTTCTCAAGGACACAAACAAATCGGCGAAATCCGCCCCGTCTGCGAAGGAAGACGAACAACCCAAACTCAAGCAGATGGAGGTGGTCCGGCAAGGTGGGCTCCGCCGGGACACTTTAATCTGGACCGATGGGGCAAAATCCGAGCACTGGTGGTCAACTTCAGCGAACTATGTTTTCTTCGAGAACCGTGGCGACTCATCCGTGCGGGGGATGAAAGCCTCGCAACGGGGTGATGCCCGCTACGACGAAAGCTTTTTCACGTGGGTCGGAAAGAAAACATACGCCGGTAACCGCACGCTCAATGGAAAAGATCTCTGGTATTTTGAGAGCAAATCATCGAGGACGCTGGGTGACGGAGAAACGGAGACGGAATCCTACAGTGCATGGGTGGACCCGGAGACGGCCAAACCGGTTGCGTGGAGTGATGGCCAGCGGACCGCCTTCTTTGAATTCAAGCCGTTGGATCCGGAGTTCCGGCTTGTAGTGCCTCCTTATCTTGCGGAAGCAATCGCTCAATATGACGCTTACCGATCTGCTCCTAAACGGGTGAAACGGCGATAATCCATAATATCTCCAGCCCGCAAGGAGAACGGCGAGTAATTGCAAACTTGCTTTCTCATCCCGGCAGGAGGCGGGTGCTATTTCGTCCAGGAAAACAAATCGGAGGGTGTGTGTTCTTCACTGAAGACTGCCTTGATTTGCGCCACTTTGTCGGGATGCTGCGACGAAATATCGTTGTCCTCATGGGGATCTGTTTCGAGATCGAATAGCTGGATTCCGGCGTCGGGGTTTTTGGATAGGTTTGACTGGATTCCTTTCCAGCGTCCGTCGAGGAGCGCGGCGCGTTTTCCGCCGCCTTCGTAAAGTTCCCAGTAGAGGCGGTCATGCGTTTTCTGGGGTTTTCCAAGAAGGGTGGGGAGATAGCTGATCCCATCGACGCCCTGCGGTGTCGAGACACCCGCAATCTCGCAGGCTGTCGGCAGGAAGTCCCAGAAGGCTGAAACATGGCCGGTCACCACCCCCGGCGAGATTGTTCCCGGCCACCTTGCGAGCATTGGCACACGGATTCCCCCCTCGGTGAAATCCCGTTTGAATCCGCGGAACGGTCCGGCTGATTCAAAAAACTCCGGGGCATATCCGGCCAGGTTCACGGGGCCGTTGTCGCTGGCGAAAATGATGAGTGTGTTCTTGTCGATGCCAAGTTCCTGGACCTTTTTGAGGATCTCTCCCACTTCCCAGTCCAAGCGCGCAACCATGGCGGCATAAGTGGTTTTAGGCTCGGGCTCGTTCCGGTAATGCTTCTGGCCGGTGAGCGGGGTCTCCTCGAATTTGCCGCGGAATTTTTTCTTCCAGTCCTCCTGTGCATACAGGCTCGCATGCGGGATCTGGGTTGCGTAGAGGAGGAAGAACGGCCTGTTCTTCGGTTCGCTGATAAAGCTGATCGCCTCGTTAAGGAAAAGGTCGGCGGTGTAGCTGTCGCCCTCGTGGAGTGTGTTGTTCGGATACTTGATTTCAGTGCCGTTGCGGAAGAGTGAAGGCGGAAAATAGTGGTGTGCCGCCTGATGGTTCACGAATCCAAAGAAATGATCCACTCCCTTGCGGTTCGGCTGCGCCCCGTCCTTGGTATCACCTGAGAGGGCGGACTTGCCGATGAGCGCTGTGTGGTAGCCTGCGGACCGCAGCCTTTCGAACACCGTGACATCCTGCGGCGACGGCCGCAGTTCAAAGGGCCCGTTTCCGCGGATGGTGGTATGTCCGGTGTGCTGGCCGGTCATCAAGGCGCTTCGCGACGGGGCACAGACGGCGCTGCCGGCATAGTGCTGGGAAAACTTGATCCCTTCAGCGGCCAGCCTGTCGATATTCGGTGTCTCGAATTTCTTCTGTCCGTAGCAGCCGAGGTCGCCATAACCCATGTCATCCGCGAGGATGAAGATGATGTTCGGCTTATCCGCGGCTGGAGCGGCGCTCAAGGCGGACGATCCGAGGCCGGCAAGCAGGAGAGGGAGGAGGATTGTTTTCTTCATAGTGGGAGAGAGTGGAAGCAGGCTTTGCGAAACAAATTCCGTGTTCCGCCACCAGGCAAACCGTTTTCGGAATTCTCGTTCATTTCAGGTAACATGGAAGCTGGCCATCCGCTCTCCACTTGGCTGATAGCCGATGCGAGCCGCTTTCGCGCGGATCATTGTGGTGCCTGCATCGAGCCGGATCGGTTCGGTATACAGATTCCACGCAGGTTCCGGCTCCGTTCCGGTGGTCCACCCGATCGATGCGCCCTGGGTTGCGGAGTGCAGCTGAACAAAGACCGGGCCTTTGAAACTGGCGTTACCCTCGACAGCCTCCATCCCCATGGTTTCGGCGGAAATCGGAACCAGAATCGGGGTCGCCGTGACCGGTTGCTCGGGACCCTGCCACCAGCGATGTTTCATTTCTGTCTCATCGATTCCGCCGAGGTCGCCGATGTCCGACATCCATTTGTCGAGGACTCCACGGAGCCGGACAAGGTGGTCGCGAAAATCCGGAGCGCCCGCCAGATTGTCAAATTCGTGCGGGTCGGCATCCAGGTCGTAAAGCTCCTCCGCAGGCCTGCTCGTCGCGAACAGGAGCGCCTGTGCTCCCTTGAGGTTTCCTTCGGCGTGCAGGCGCAGCATTTCCTGCATCATTGGATGGCGGTTCTGATACGGCATCCACTGCAGATAGGGTTTTTCCGGGCAGCAGTTCCGAATGTATTTGAA
>CAZRIL010000076.1:17416-26276 GCA_964600115.1 uncultured Chthoniobacter sp.
AGGCCGTCCTCATCGAGTGCTGCCAGCAGCCCGCCGAGATGGGAGTCATTTTCCGCGATGTGGTCGTATTGGCGCGCGAGCGCCTCGCGGCATTTGCGGGTGTCCGGCACCCATGGCGGGAGTGTCAGCGAATCCGGGTCGGTAAGGGGAGGGCCATTCTCCTCCCACATGCCGCTTTCGTGTGATGCTTCAAAGTTGAAGACCGCAAAGAACGGTTGGGAACGGTCGGGGCGGTTGCGCCAGTGGGCGGTCTTGCTCCATTCATCCCATGCCGTGAAGGAAGGTTTGAACTGGTAGTCGGTTTTGATGTTGTTCGTGCAGAAGTAGCCGGCGGCGCGGAAATACTCCGGCAGCATTTTCGCATAATGCGGGAGCACAGCCTCATACGGGCCCGGCATCTCCGGCGTGAACGGATTGGTGTGCGACGTCCGGTGGTGATGGGTCCCAACCGAAGTGGGATAGAGGCCGGTGATAATGGCGGACCGGCTCGGTGAGCATACGCCCGCAACCGAGAATGCGCGCGTGTAGAGCTGGCCTTCTGCAGCGAGCCGGTCAACATTTGGAGTTCGCGCTATCGAATCTCCGTAGCAGCCGAAGCGGGGGCTCGTGTCCTCGAACGAGACCCACAAAATATTCGGGTGCGGGTTGTTTGGCATAACAGATCGAAGAACGACTATTTCTTCGGGGGAGGAGATGTCAGCAGCTTGATCGCCTTTTCGGCGAATCGTTCCCCGAGCATTCTTTTGCCTTCGCCCATGTAATGCAGAGCGTTATTGTTTCCATTCAGATCGTCCGTATCGATCCATGCGCCCAGGGGATCGGACTCGGCAACTGCGACTTGTGCCTCGCGGACGGTTTTTGAACCATCAGGGTATTTCGCAAAATCGCTGATCCGTCCGATGACAAAAGCCATGTCCGGCCGTTCGAGGTCCCTTCGCAGATTGCTGATCACCACTTTGAGGCTGGCCCCATAGACGTCCGCGTTATCCGCGCTGTGCGTATCCGCCTCCCCCTGCATCCAGACAAACACCACGCTCACCGGTCGGGGCTTGCCTTCAAGAGCCGTTTTCACCTCGGCCAGCAGCTTGTCGTAAAGGTCACCCTTCTGGCCCTTGCGCACTTCCGGCGGCTGTCCGCTCGCCGACTTCCAATCCGCATACCACCGGCGGATCGGCTGGCCGCTTTGCGAGCATTTCGCCACGATGATCTCGTTGTCGGGGAACGCCTTTCTGAGTGTCGGGGAGAACGCCGCCTCGGGATCGAGTCCCTCCATGTTCGATTGGCCCGACAAGATGAAGAGCCGGGGTTTGGCTGTGTCGGCTCCCGGCGCGGGAATGACGGTGGCCAGAACAAGGAGCGCGGCGCAAGTGATGGTGATTTTCATAATGTGTCGGAGGGGCAACTCCTGCCGCGAGGATTCATGATTCAGCGGCATGGGCATCTTTGATCTACGGAAATGATCGGGTTCAATTGAAAGCCTGACTTCTTCGGTGAAAAGAACAAATCGGATTGGGTGCCAATATTCCACTTTGTGTTATCCTATGGAGCCATCGGGAGTCCTCGTCCTGGACCGGATAACTGAGGACGTCAATTGTCCAGCGCTCAATATAGTGCCGGTGGGCAATCCCGGCCGGAACTCTGCGGTCGGATGAAGGATGCAAAGAAGGCGGATATTGCAAATAGACTGGGCATCATTTGTGTGGCTCAGCAATTCACTTTGGTGCCGTGGTATGGCATCATTCTGAGAATCCGCCTGTGATTTGCTCTGGTTAGGCGCACGCAACACTATTCCTCTTAAACGGGAGTGCGGGCATCCTGCCCGCCATTGTTCAGGCTCGCGGGCGGGACGCCCGCGCTCCGTTGGCTGCTAAGTGAACAATCATGGGTGGCATCCGATGACTGGCAGAAAAGATGCGGCGCCACGCTTTTCCTCCAGCGAATAACTGTCCCTGCAGCGGCCGGAAGGCTGTGCCATTTTGCTGACGGTATGGAAGCGGTTGGCACAACCGCCTCCATACAATTATCGTCAATTCGTTTGGTGGCTTAGTTTGCGGGTTTCTCGGGGCTCACCGGAGCAGTACCCGTTTCCTTGGGAGCAGGAGTCTCCTTGGGAGTTGCCGCCGGTGTCTCCTTCGGCGTCTCCTTTGGGGCAGCTTTGGAGTCCTTTTTTCCAGAGTCCTTTGCGCTATCCTTGGCCGCACCGTCTTTGCCCCCCTTGGCGGGGTCTTTGGCGCCTGGCACAGCCAAAATGATGGTTGCTGCCTGGTCGGGAGCGGTTCCGGCTTTCACTTTGACCATGGAACCGACCTTGATGTCCGCGGCTGCTGCATCGGTTTTGTCCGATTTGGCATACTTGGTGGCGGCATCGGTTTTGAATGTTTTGTCACCGGATTTCTTGTTGGTGACTGTGATGGTTCCCTCGGCCACTGCGGTGACTTTTCCTCCGAATGCGGCCTCTCCCCCTTTTTGTCCGGCAAGGACGGCTTGAGGAAGCGCAAGAAGTGCGGCGATGGAGAGCGTTGTGATGATGAGTATTTTCATATTTGGTTTTTTGTGTCTGGCTGGATGTCAGCGAAAATATTGAACCCTGGATTCGGGAAATAGTTGCGTATTATTCAAAGGAGCGAATGTTTAGCCCGGAATTCCTTGCCAAAGCATCCTCCCCCATGAAACGCACCGCACCAAACAAGCCTATCGTCCCCGTCCTGTGCAAATTGCCGGTCTGGAACTTTGCCCGGCATCTGGCCTTGTGCCTCGTGGCGTCCTGGTTGGTTTCAGGATCCCCTGCCAAGGCAGCGACACCTCCGGCCTTCCCGGAGTTGTGGCTCTACTATTCGACCAACCTGCAAGTTGACGACAACCTGAAGGAACTGGAACCGGTTTTCAGACGGGCTGCCGCCGCCGGATACAGCAAGATCTTTCTGAACGATTCGAAGTTTTCCCATGTGGACAACCAACCGAAGCGGTATTTCGAGAATATTGAGAAGGTCCGGAAGCTCGCTGCGGAACTCGGGTTGGAAATCGTCCCCGGCATCTTTCCCGTCGGGTATTCGAATTCGATCCTATTCAACGATCCTGCCCTTGTGGAATCCCTGCGGGCACGCGACGAACTCTTTGTCGTCCGGAGCGGCGAGGCCCGGCCCGTGACGGCTCCGGAGACCCGGCTGCCCGACTTTTTGGATCGGGCGCAGTGGGACATCTGCGATCCGACCGTGGCATTCGAGGACGGAGTTGCCCGTGTGAGCCAAGCGGCTGGAAAGAATGCGAGGGTGGCGAAGCGTTTGCGGGTCGAGCCATTTCACCAGTATCACGTTTCTGTGCTCGTGAAGACGAAGGACTACACCGCGAAGCCGATCCTGATCCAGGCGATTGGCAAAGATCGCGAAGGGGAACTGAACTACACCTATCTTTCCGTCAAGCCGACCCAGGATTGGAAGCTTTGCCACATGGCTTTCAACTCGCTCGAGAACTCCGAAGTGATGATCTCCTTCCGGGCCGGCTATGAAGGATCCTCCGGATTACTGTGGTGGCGCGATCCCAAAATCGAGGCAGCCGGCTTCCTGAATCTTGTCCGGCGCGATTCCGAGCCGCTTGTCGTCAAAACCGAAGACGGCAGGGAACTGCGCGAAGGTACGGACTTTATGGCGCTCCGTGATCCCAAGATGGGAACCGATCCCTGGGCAGGGGAATATGATGTCTGGCATGAGCCGCCGGTGATGAAGACCACCGGCCTGCCCGACGGCACCCGACTCCGCGCTTCATTCACCCATGCGATCACCATCCATTCCGGCCAGGCGATGATCTGTCCGTCGGAATCCAAGACTGCGGATTTATTGCGCGACCAGGCCCGGCGGATGGAGGAGCTTTTTCGCGCTAAAGCCTATTTCATGAACCACGATGAAATCCGTGTGTTGGGCCGGGACGAAGCGTGCGCGGCGCGAAACCTCGATGCGGGAGCGCTGCTCGCCGACAATGTCCGCGTGTGCCAAAAGATTCTGCACGAGACCAGCCCGGGGGCCAAAATCTATGTGTGGAGCGACATGTTCGATCCCCATGCCAACGCGCGCGATCACTACTATCTGGTCAAAGGCAATCTCGCCGGATCCTGGGATGGCCTCGATCCCTCCGTGATCATCGCCAATTGGAATAGCGGGAGACCCGCGGAAAGCCTGACGTGGTTCGCGGACCGGGGACACCATCAGATTCTCGCGGGGTACTATGACGAGCCGCCGGAGAAAATCCTCGAATGGCTCAAGGTGGCTGACGGGATCCGGGGAATTGATGGGGTTATGTATACAACCTGGGAGAACAACTACACGGACATCGAGCGCTTTGCCGGAATCGTGAAGCAGGGTTGGAAACCCGGATTGGCTCCGTAAAAACCACTGCTTCCATCGGCAAAAAAGTCATTCGGTTTGGGAGCAGGATCCGTTCTGATTCTGTCCAGCACCCCTTTGCTGTAACTTATTTCGCCTTTTCTTTTCTCTCTTTTTTTATTCCTCTGTCCTTGCTGTCCCCGGTCTTGTTGGCGCTGGGCTTTAGGTCATCCAGAACCGCTTGCAGTTCCAATCTGGCAGCTTTTGCATCCGCGTTGTCCGTGTCATCGGGAACTGGAATCTCCTGGAATGGCGCGTCCTTCATGTCAAAAAGGTTTCCATCCCGATAGAGCTTCCATCTGTTGTTGCGCACATACCAATCCTCTTTCAACTGGACGAACACCCATTTCCGGGGGGTGCCAGGTTCTCCTTTGAGTTGCGGGGCAAAACTGATGCTGTCCATGGCAACTCCTGATGGTAGTTCAGCGCCGGCCAACTCTGCAAAAGTTGCGTAAATATCGGTGAGCTCGACAAGATCTGCCGGAACCTTTTCCTGTGGCGTCGTGCCTTTCCAGTTTGCGATGAGCGGCACGCGGCTGCCCCCTTCGCGCAGGGAGCCTTTATTTCCATCGATGAGCTTGCCGCCGATTTTTCCGTCGAGTCCGGTGCCGTTGTCGCCAGTGAATACAACCAGGGTATTTTCCCGCAATCCAAGCTTGTCCAAACCCTCGAGCAGTCTGCCAACGATTTTATCCATGTAGGCAATGTTGTCAGCAAGCTGCCCATTTCCGCTTGGCCCGTCCGGTGTCGGAGCGAGGGGACTGTGGATCAGGGTCAATGGATAGTAGACAAAAAAGGGCCTGTCTTTGTTCCGGGCGGCAAAGTCCAGGACGTAGTCATTAAGGATGTCCGGACCGTAGTCTTTTTCGGTCACATCCACCGGTTTTCCATTTTTGTTCAACGCGGGCTTCCAGTTGCGCTCGCCGGTGTGGTCCCAGACCATGAACTCGTCGAAGCCCCAGGCTTTGCCTTCCTCGGGGGTCGACAAGTGAGTCAATTGCGACCATTTGCCGGCGACCACCGTGGAGTAACCCGCATTTTGCAACGTTTTGGCGAGGCTGGTCTCTGTCTGTGGCGTGATGGCTTTCGCGCTATTGCCTGTCGAGCCTGTTCGGAAGTTGAACCGCCCGGTCATAAGCATGGCCCGGGAAGGTGCGCAAAGCGGCGCTGAAAAACAGTTTTCAAAGCGGACTCCGGTTTTGGCCATCTCATCAAGGTGCGGAGTCTTGAACTCGCCACCGTAACAACCCACTCCGGTCATGCCATAGTCGTCGGCCATCAGCACAATGAGGTTTGGCTTCCGGGTTTTCGATTTTTCCGATGGGCGCACATCTGCGCCAAGGCAGGTCATGGCAACGAGCATAAAAATGGGTGCCACTGCCCGGAATGGTTTGATTGTCCGTTTGTAATTCAAGGGCATCATAATTTATTCCAGCCGAATCTCGCTAACACATGAGGCGTGTTTGCCTCTGTGAGCGGATCTTTTTTATACCAATAGTTCAGGGTGCCATGCGGCGTCCCCGGCCTCGTGTTGCCACTTGGCCAGTTCGCGTCGAAGGGTTGAGATGAGGGGAAGAAGCTCGGGCTTATTGATCAGGTTCCGGGTTTCCCAAGGATCTACGCGCAGATCGAAGAGCTCGGAAAATGAATCCCCGGCGACCCGGTATTCTATCAGCTTGTATCGGGAGTTCCGGACGCTGCGCTGAAGGTCCCGGAACGATGAGCCGACGTGGGTCCTCTCTGCGGTTCCTTGCAGAACGGGCAGAAGGCTTTGGAAAGGGGGAGACTCTCCTTCCGCACCGGCCAGGCTGGCGAGCGTGGGGTGCAGGTCGTGCTGATAGCACAGTGCATCCGAAACTTTTCCCGACGGAATATCCGGCCCGGCCATGATCAGCGGCACATTGACGGAGTGCTGGTAGAGGTTCTGCTTACCCATCAACCCGTGCTGCCCGACTGCCAGGCCGTGGTCGGCAGTGTGGATGATGATCGTATTATCCAGATGACCGTTCTCTTCCGCCGCCTGATGGATGCGCCCGATCCACTCGTCCATGTGCGAGATCATGCCGAAATACTCCGCCATGGCGCGCCGGACTTCCACCGCCGCCCGCGGGATTCCAAGAATGAGTTCGTCGCGCTCATCCATGGCTCCGTTGTCGAAGGCCGGCTTGACGCCTGGAGGCGAGGGGCCGTCGTTGAAAAAGGCGGGAACGACATTCGGCGGGAGTGTGATGTCAGCCGGGGTGTATTTCCTGCGCCATGCGTCTGGCGGGGTGCGCGGGTCGTGAGGTGCGGTGAACGCGCAGTAGCAAAAGAACGGCTGATCATCATCCCTGCGGGAGCGGAGGAAATCGATTGCGGAACGGGCGAAGACTTCGGTGGAGAATCCATCGGCAGGATGCACGGCCTCCGGCGGGTAGGCTCCCGTGGGGTCGAAATCGTGAACAGGTGTGAACCAGTGGTCGGACATCCCGCCGACAAAGATATTGGCTCCGCTGTCGAATGAAGGATGAAACGTGTGGACGCCGTTGTGCCACTTCCCGGTTCCGAAAGTGTGGTAGCCGGCACCGCGCAGCTTCTGTCCCAACGTCGGGGGAATCGTCACCGTGCGGTCCTGAGGCGGATAGGCGGGCAGCAACAGGGCCTCATCCAGTTGGAAATAGGGAATCCCGGTGTGCAGCATGGCACGGCTCGGCGAGCAGACAGCGCCGTGGCAGGAACCAAAATGCTGCGCCTGCGAGAACCGTGTGCCACGGGCTGCCAGCGCATCGAGCGACGGGGTCAGGACAACTTCGCTTCCCGCACAGCCGAGGGCGCTGCCCCGATGGTCGTCAGCGATCGTGAGAATGATGTTGGGTGGCCTGTTTTTCAAAAGTCCCCGGGGAACACTAATGATTTGTGCCCGGCAAATTCACAATCGTGGAGTTTATGTGGAAAGCAATCCTGCGGGTAGGAAAATCAAAATTCGGCCGTAAAATGTCAATTCTTGACCGCCCGCAGCGATTTCGGCGAACAAAACGGTTTGCACTATACGAAGGATGAATATGCAAAACTCGGACAGCGTTTCGCTGAGAAAGCTCTCGATCTGCAGAAGCTAAAAATCCCGTCAAGCGGAGCGTCGGTTCGCCCGCACCATAATCAGGCTCAGGAACCGCTGTTGCGTGCCCTGGTAAAAAAATCCGCGAAGATCGAGTCGCGATCAACTTGCACGGCGATATCGATGAGTCGGCGGGTGGCTGGCGTGGGCTGTTCCCAAGTGATGTCGTCGAGCAGGACCGGGCTGCGCATCGACAGGGTGCGGACCCATTTTGGCTCGATCAACCATGCGCTCACGGCAATGTCCCATATGACCTTCGACCACCCGAGGCGGTTGCCGCCGTAGTCGCGCACGATGTCGGTGAGATAGGTGCCCAGCCGGCTGAAAGGCGCGAGTTCTTTCTCCAACTCTGCCACCGTGGTTTTAAGGTGCGAGGCCACCGGAATGCACGGAACCAGGATCAGCGGTGCCGGGCCGTCGAGCAGGGTTCGGGAGGCATGTGGATCCTGGGCCATATTGAACTCGCGGGTATTTTCCCAATGCGGCGAGTGGCCGCCGAGCCAGACGATCTTGATCTTCTCGGCGATACGCGGTTCCAGCAACAACGCCGATGCGACGTTGGTGCAGGCACCAATGGTGAGAACGTAAAGCGTTTCCTCCGCCGCCAGAGCGCGTTCGATCAGGTCGCTCACAGCCTCGCTTTCGACCGGTGTCCGGGCATCCGGCAGGTAGCTCGTGCTGCCTCGATATACCGGCGGCGGCACCTTTGGATCGACCAGTTCCAGCATCCGCTGGATTTCCTCGTAGCTCTTCTCCATGCCATCGCCCGGTCCGGTCGATCGCGAGTTGAAAAACGGCGCTGCATGGACGGCCTGGAGATCAATTGTCTCGTCGTGGAGCAGCAGATGCGCGAGGGCGAACTGGTCGTCCACCTCATTGTAGGTGTCGGTGTCAAGGATGGCGGTGACTCGTTTCATGATTTTTAGAAGTGTCAGACGATTCGTCTCCCAAGCCTAACATGCCGTTTTCGTTGCGATCTGTCGGGACGGGTTCAAGGATTCGTTTTTGTTAACCTTTTTGTGATGCGGGGGATAATTTTGTCGCCACTTCGTGGCTTTGTTTATAATCACCTTTGACCGCATCGTTTAAACCTTCTCGTTCCAGCCCGGCTAATGAGGCGAATGGACCCAGCTTAGCGGGCATTCGGAATGGACCAAGCCTCCAGAATCGCGTCGGCGATCAGGGCGTTGCCCTCGGCATTGGGATGGACGCCATCCTTGGAGAGGTGGCCCTCTGCGGTATTCCCGGAATTAATGGCGAGCAGGCGTTGCATAAACCGGGCGCGGAGATCAATCAGGAGTGAAGAGGATTTCGCCGCGGCATTCTTGCAAGCCGCGACATACTGTTCAATCAGCGCATCGTATGGATTGCTGCCGTCGGTTTTCTCTCC
>CAZRIL010000077.1:0-26219 GCA_964600115.1 uncultured Chthoniobacter sp.
TTGAATCCCGGGCTGGTGGCTCCTTGGAATTCTTTCAGAAACGCCTGCGGGTCTCCCCCTTTCTCCAGATACTGGCAAATCCGCCGGGTTTGTTCCAAGTCCAGAACGATCAGGTAGTGCCCCGTGCCCAGTGGACCGAGAGCCCGCGAGGCGGTCGCCCTGGTTTCCTCATGTGCCGCTTTGCCGTGGATGATGGAGGTGACCTGCTCCGTGGCATTCTGACGGACCCGCTTCCAGACGCTCATGACGTCGCCACAGGTCGTGTCCACGACCTGGCAGCCGCGGGCGCGGATGAGTTCGATCGTCTTAACCTCCGCGCCGAATGCGGGGACGATCACCACATCGTTGGCATCAAGCAGATCGATCTCGGCAACCGTCGGCTGCGGATCGAGATGCCGGATTCCCAGGGCGGACATCTGGGCGTTGACATCCGGGTTATGGATGATTTCGCCCAGCAGGAAGATCCGGCGGTCCGCAAAAACCTTGCCCGCCGCGTAGGCCAGATCGATGGCGCGCTCGACCCCGTAGCAAAAGCCGAATTGCTTGGCGAGGCGGATCGAAGTATTCCCGGCCCGCAACTGCCCGCCCTGCGTGCGGAGCTTCTCGACAAGCTCGCTCCGGTAATGGCTCTCCACTTGAGCCTGCACATGGGACATCACGTCCGGAGTGCGCAGGTTCACCCGTGCCGGGGAGGATGGTCCGGGTTTCATATCAGAGGATTCGTGGCATAACAGATTTCCAGGAATCGCCAGAGCGATTCCGGGAAGTCCGTGTCGGGGTTGGGTCGCCGCTCAGGGCTGATCGCGGGGAATGTCGTTCGGGTCTTTCTTAAAGACAGCCGGAGAAATGGTGAACGCCTTTGGCGGATCCGGATCGTTGTAATCCTGCGGCCGCGGAGCATTCTTTCCGATCGTCTCATCTTCCGGCTGGGTGTTGGCGATATTGACCGGGGTTCCCATCCGGACAATCTCGTAGAACTCCCGCGCGGCGTTCTCATGCAACCTCAGGCAGCCGTGGGTGCGCGGGGTCGGCCAGACCGACCCGACATGGAATCCGTATGCCGGGTAGAAGGCGACCCAGTATTGCATCGGAAAGCCTTTGTAGCTGTATCCCGGTCCTGGTGACTGGGAGCTTGTGCCCGCTATGATCGAATCCCCCTTGACCCAGAAGCCATACGAACCCGAACGCTTGTTTTCGATTTTTTCGATGACACGGAAGTTTCCCTTCGGGGTCGGGTTTGCCGGGGTTCCGATGGCCGTGGCGGTGACCAGAAGCGGCTTGTTGCCCTCCAGCACATAAACCATCCGGTTTTGCAGCGACACCTTCACCCGCACGTTGGACGGGTCTTTCGGCTTGTAGCCGACAGGATCGTAGACCGGGCGCATTTTCACCGTCTCGCAACCCGTGAGGGCGGCGAGGGCCAGCAGAATCAGAAATTTACTCTTCATGCAGGCATGTCAAAAGTCGAAAAGCGCGTGTTTGTCAAATGGAGGTTGAAAAAATAAGCAGGATTGCAGGCGGCGGATGGCTGGATATGGTGACCAAATGTATCAAGAACACGATTTCCACTATGCGATGGAAAATACCCGTGTGGTCGTGAGTCCCCAGAGCGGAATTGAGACGTTCGGGACCACGCGCTTTCATTTTTCGCTCGTCAGCGAGCTTCTGGACGAAGTGGACACCGTGCGGATCCGGAACGGGCGTATCGAAGCCGAGCGCCCGCGCATCGTCTCCCCGCACCACTTCAGCAAGCTCCTCCTCGACGGCTTCGGGGAGAATGCCCGGGAATATGCCGATTGGATCGAAGCGAACGGTGCCGCGCTCAAGATCCTGCGTTACGGTTTCCAATTCCGGAAAACCGACCTTTCCGAACATGTGGTCCGGGAGCCCATGGAGACCGCTCTCGAACGGCTGAAGAAAAAAATCGACAGCGGGGACGATCCTCTGGCCGCGCTGATCGCCGGAGTTGATGATGCCTGGGAGGTATGCCTACTGAAATTCTCGATGGAAATGATCCAGCGTTCGGCCGGCGGAAACGTGGAGGAATGGAAAAGGCGCGGGTTGATATGATTTCCGCGTTTCCCTTTTTCCGCCGCAGTGCGTAGGATTGCCGGACATGATTGCCAGAGTTCTAGTTATTCTGATCCTCGTTGCCGCCATTCTTGGGGGGACGGCGTATTTCGGCTACGAGCTTTACCTCAAGCCCAAGAAGCTTGACGTGGAGGAGAAAAAGCAGGGGGCCGTCGCGCCGACTCCTCCGCCTGATCCCAGCCTCGCGGCCTTCGAGATGCTGAAGCCGGCGCTGGAGCTCAATACCGCCGATGCCCAGTCAGCGCTCTCCGCGTTCCTGACCACCTATCCAGAGTCCCCGATGGCACCCGCCGCAAGGGCCGCCCTCGGCCGGATCAACGCCGCGATGATCCTCTCGCCGGCGCCTTCGCCGGAGAAAACGATCTACTCGGTCACAAAAGGGGATTCGCTCGTGAAGATCGCGGCCAAATTCAAAACCGGAGCGGAGTTGATCTACGCGGTCAACAACCTCCAGACGATCAACCTGAAGATCGGACAGGAACTTGCGATTCCCAAACTCGACACATCCCTGGTCATTGACAGGGCCGGCAAGACAGTCACGCTCCAGAATGCCGGGGCCTTTGTGCGCGAGTATCCGGTCAAATCCCTGAAAATCCCGCCCGCCGCCTCCACCGGCACCGTGCAGACAAAGGTGAGCGACAAACTCGCGATGAAGGGAAGCACGCGTGTCGCGTTCGGCACAAAGGATTACGAGGGAAGCGACCGGTGCGTGATGCTCGGATTGCAGGGGGTGATCCTCCGCGGAACTCCGCCCCCCGCAGAAGATGGCTCGGAGCCCCCGCTTCCTCCCGGCATCGTGCTCGAACCCGCGGATGCCGCGGAAATTTATATCCTCACCACCCGCGGAACCCCGGTGACCATCAAGTGACGCGACCATGAACACTCTACCGCTCGAATTTGAACAACCTGTTTTGGAGCTCGAACAAAAACTGAACGACTTGAAGCGCCAGCTCGCCGAGAGAAACATCGACCTTGCGCCCGAAGTCGAGAGGATGCAGCACAAAATCGAAGCAACCCGCCGTGAGATCTACACGAACCTCACTGCCTGGCAGAGGGTCCAGATCGCGAGGCACACGGCCCGTCCGTTTTTTCTCGACTATATCCAGCTTGCTTTCACGGATTTCGTCGAACTGAAGGGAGACCGCCTCTTCGGCGACGATGCCTCCATGCCCTGCGGCCTCGCCCGGATCAACGGCATCAGGTGCGCGGTGATCGGCCAGCAAAAAGGAAGGGACGTAAAGGAGAACCTCCTCCGGAATTTCGGCAGCCCGCATCCCGAAGGCTACCGGAAGGCGCTCCGCGTCATGAGAATCGCCGAAAAATTCGGTTTTCCTGTCGTCGCGCTGATCGATACGCCCGGGGCGTATCCAGGGGTGGGAGCCGAGGAGAGGCACATCGCGGAGGCGATTGCCGTGAACATCCGCGAGATGATGATCCTCCGGACACCGGTCGTTGCCATCGTCATTGGCGAGGGAGGCTCCGGGGGAGCGCTCGGTATCGGAGTGGCGGACCGCGTCCTCATGCTCGAAAACGCCTACTATTCCGTGATCAGCCCCGAGGGGTGCGCCGCAATTCTGTGGAAGCACCGCAAGCATGCTCCAGAGGCTGCGGAAGCACTTAAACTCAACGCCACGGGACTTCTGGAAATGGGACTTATAGACGGGATCATCCCCGAGCCTCTCGGAGGAGCCCACCGCGATCCCGCGGCGGCCGCGCTGAACCTCCAGACCGCACTCGTGTCCGCCCTGCATGACATCATGAAATCTCCCATCGATAAGCTCGTTGAGGAACGCTACGACAAATTCCGCAAAATGGGCGTCTTCCAGGAATAGAGGAACTGGAAGCTGATGAAGATCATTGATCGCACAGTCGGGCTCGGCATCCTTCTTACCACGTTTTTTGGCGTGCTGGTCCTGAGCCTCATTCTGGTTCTGGGCAACATCTTCAAGGAACTCCTGGACATCCTCATCAACAACCCCGATGTGCCCATCACGACCGTGTTGTCGTTCATGGCGCTCGTGCTGCCGTTCTCGCTCACTTTCACGATCCCCTGGGGGTTCCTGACCGCTCTGCTGCTCGTGTTCGGACGCATGTCCGCCGACAACGAGCTGATCGCCCTGAAGTCCAACGGAGTCAGCGTGCCGAGGATCTGCGTGCCGGCATTCGTGCTGGCGATCGTTCTGACGCTGATCTGTTTCTGGATCAACATCGAGGTCGCGCCCCGCGCCGAGCAGGCGATGACGCGGGCGGTGGTGGATATCGCCACAAGCAACCCGGCCTCGCTCTTTCGCGCCGACGAGGTGGTGGACAAATTTCCCGACCGCCGGGTTTACGTCGGGAAAAAGGAAGGGAACAAACTTCTCAACATCATCGTATTCGAGCTCACCGAGGAATACGTTCCGAAGCAGATGATCTACGCGAAGGAAGGCGTGCTGACCACCGACCCGGACAACAGCGCCCGGCTCCTCCTCCGCTTGTTCAATGCCCGCTTCGAGCAGCGCGATGAGAAAGATCCGCGCGATGTCTCCAAGATCCAGCAGGGGATCGTCATGGAGGAAGGCGTTTTTCCGATCTCGCTTGAAAAGTTTTTTGAGGAATTCCAGGGAAGCCGCCGCCTCAGCTCCTACACGCTGCCCGAGCTGGCCGACCTGCTGGCCAAAGGCGCAGGCAAGAGGCAAACCGAGGCGGTCGTGGAATTTAATAAGCGATTTTCCGCATCTCTGGCGTGCGCGGCTTTTGTGCTGATCGCGGTCCCCCTCGGGATCACCGCCCACCGGAAGGAAACGTCCGTCGGCTTCGCCCTCAGCCTTGTCATCGCGTTCACGTATTTTTTCTTCATCATCATGGCGGATACCTTCCGCAACAATCCCGCCGCGCATCCGGCAATCCTGATCTGGGTTCCCAACGTCCTGTTCTTCGGGCTCGGATCCTATCTGTTTTCCCGGCTGGCGAAGCGCTGACCCACTCCGATGCGGCTACTCGTTCGCCTGGTATTTCTGATCATCGTCCTTGCGCTGCTCACTGTTGGCGGGGGCCTGGCCTGGTTCAGTTCCTGGAGGGCGGAACGGATGGTCCGCCTGAATTCCGCATCATCAATCGCGGAGACCACGGCCGGAAACGTGGAGTTTCTCCAACACGGCGAGGGGCCGGCGGTGCTCGTCTTTCACGGGGCTCCGGGCGGCTTTGATCAGGCCATGCTCCTCGGGAGCGGACTGGCCGAACAGGGTTTTCAAATCATAGCGCCCTCGCGTCCGGGATACCTCCGCACCCCGCTCACCTCCGGGCTGTCTCCAGAGAAGCAGGCGGATGCCATGGCCGCCCTGCTGGACTCTCTTGGAATTGAAAACGTGGCGGTCCTTGGCTTTTCGCTGGGAGCCCCGGCCGCTGTGGAGTTTTGCCGCCGGTATCCCAACCGTTCGTGGGCGCTGGTCCTGATCTCGGCGGTGACCAAAAAATCTCTACCTCCGCCGGCCGCTCCACCCCTTCCCGAACTCCTCAATCAAAGGCTGACCGGCGATATCGGGTCGTGGTATCTCGTCCATACTGCGGACCGTGATCCCTCAAAGGCGCTTGGCTGGTGTTTCGATCTTGCGCAAACGGGAGGCGGGTCGGATCGCGCGAATTGGATTCAATCTGTTCTTGGAAATGCGGACCAGCTTTCCTGGTTCCGCGATCTCGCCGGAACCGTTGCGCCGATCGGGCCCCGGGAGAGCGGATTGAAGAATGATCTGCTGCAGTTGCGGGCATTGCCCGAACTGCCGTTCGACAAACTGATGCTGCCTGTCCTGCTTGTTCACGGAGCCGACGATTCCTTCGCGCCGATTGCGGCGATCGAGGCTGCAAAAATCAAGATCCCGAATGCGGAATTGCTTGTCGTTCCTGGAACGGGGCACTTTCCGGAACTGGGTCCCTCAAGCTCTGAGCTACCCGGGAGGATCAAGGCATTTCTCGACCGCTTTCACGGCGGACAAAGCACACCTTGACCAATTATTGCCTTGCGCGGCAATTTCCACTTTGTAGATTAAATCCTTGTTCTGTGCATGACGGTTCGCGGCCCGCGCCGGTTCCCAAGCTGTTCAAACAAGCCATTTGCCTCGTGGTGTAACGGTAGCACTGCAGATTCTGGATCTGTGTGTCATGGTTCGAATCCATGCGAGGCAGCCATTTTAGGCGGACGATCACTCGACCCGGAATTCCTTCACGAGCAGCTCTTCGAGCCTTTGCATGGTTGCGGCGAGCTCATGGTGCAGCGGTGTCAGCTCAGAGGCGGTCAGGGCATTCGCGCATCGCTGGGCAAGGCCGCGGTTCGGGTTGGTCTCCGCAAGCCGGCCGATCAGAGCATTCACCCTTACGACGAGCGCCCGGGCTTCACCGATCGCTTCCAGCGCCATCTCCTCCGACGCTTTGCCCGCAGAGACCCGGATGACCAGCCGGCAGTTGAACTCCCGGCACCTTGCCGGCCGTTGCTCATAGATTCCGCAACTGCAGCCATTGTGGGCGGGACAGGGCTGATGAAAAAAGATGTCACCCGAGCGGCGCTTGATCTTCAGGCCGGCCGCAGAAAGGGCGCGCGCGGAATCCGCCGGCTGAAGCATTACCGAGTGGAATAACACTCCATCGCAACACATCCCGCATGCGGCACAAAGCCGCTCGGCAGCGGAGCCGGATTCAAAACTCATGGACATGCAGCCTAACGCTTGCGCCGCAAGAGGGCAATTCGTGTCTCCTCTGCCTCCGTGTTTGATTCCCGCGCCAATCGGGGGTTAGATCACCTGTATGAATGACGTTCAGACAATCCTGATTCGAGAGGAGCCGATCGAATTGTGCCAGCTCCTCAAATTCTCCGGCCTTGCGGGAACCGGCGGTGAGGCAAAACTTCTGATCGCACAGGAACTTGTCTCGGTGAACGGCGAGATTGAAACGCGAAAGCGCCGGAAGATCCTGGCAGGGGACCGGGTGAATTACGGGGACCATTACCTTGTCGTCGCGGTCAGGTAAGGGATCGCGGGGCGGGATCACCGGAGGTTTTCAGGCGCCATTTTGTCCTCGATGCAGTGAATTCCGACCCATAAAAGGAGCGCATGAAGAACGGTCTCCTTTTAATCCTGTCACTCGCCTGCGCGGGGATGAACTGCTCCGCCCAGGTCGAACCCCAATACTTGAAGGATGCGCCCGGCTCCAAAGACCACAAGCTGACCGAGCGGATCGAAGATTCGATCATCCTCCGGCAGACTTCAAAAAAGTTTGCCAGCCTGACGGTTTCCTTGGGGAGCGTGATCTTTGATTATGCGGAGCAGAAGTTCAAACCGTTCAACAAGCTGACCCCCGAAGGCGCGCTGACAACGACATTTTACCGGCTTCCCAAGGATGCTTCGACGCTCGAATGCATCCGCGCTTACCAGGGGGCCCTTGAAAAAAAGGGATTCGAAGTGCTTTTTGAGGGCAGCAGCGGCGGAACGGCCACGAGCGAATCCAATACGCTCGACAACGGATACGGGCGGTTCCTCTCCCAAGTCTACCAGACCGAAACCGATTATGGGATCCAGCAATACACGCTGCCGGGCTGTGACGATTTCCGGTATGTGGCATTCAAGAAAGCCGGTGAAGGCGGGGCGGGGGACGTCTATGTCACGATATTCTGTGGGGCGGTCACGGGATCGTGGAAAGCTCCGGAGAAGGGGATCGAGACCGGAACCGTTCTGACCCGCATCGATGTGCTTGAGGAAAAGCCGCGGGCGGACCGCATGGTTCTCGTCAAGGCGCCCGAGATGGATAACCAGATCACCTCGACCGGACGTGTCGCCCTCTACGGGATTCTGTTCGACTTCAACAAGGACACCGTCAAACCGGAATCCGACCCGACGCTCGAGCAGATCGCGGCGCTTCTGAAAAGCGAGCCCGGACTCAAGCTGCTCGTCGTCGGCCACACCGACAACGTGGGGGAATTCGAGTTCAACCGGGATCTTTCCACCCGCCGCTCCAACGCGATCGTTCAGGCTCTTGTCTCGCGTTATGGCATTGAGAAATCCCGCCTCTTCCCATTCGGCTGCAGCTTTGCCAGCCCGGCGGCCCCGAACACAAGCGATGAGGGCCGCGCAAAAAACCGGCGGGTCGAACTCGTCCGCTGGAATTAGCCTCAATGCTCATCCCTTAAGAATCGAGAGCTCGCAGCCAAGGGAAGAGCATTGGACCTAAACCGGAAACCTTTTTTGCGAAACATGTAGCTCCGTTCCTCTAGGGGGAAATCCGTTCTCGGGATTGGGCGTCCGCAGGAACGCCCTCCGAATAGAACTCCGCAAGGTCCTCAGGCAGGCTGCTGTTCCAGATCAGCCTCTCCCCGCTCCAATCTATTTCAAGCTCCGCCGAATGGAGGGCATGGCGGGGGAGAAGCAGCCGCTCCGCGAGTCCGGATGTCCAGCCGGTGCGGACGAATTCCAGATAGCAGTCCGGCGAGGGACCGTAGATCTTATCGCCAACGACAGGAAACCCGCAGTGGGCGAGATGCACCCGGATCTGATGGGTCCGGCCGGTAAGGGGCTCGGTGGAGACCAGTGCAAACCGGCCTTCCTTGCGCAGAATTCGCGAGAGGACCCGGAAGCGGGTGTGGGCAACTGCCCCCGTGGGATGGACGGTGCGCTGGAGGTGGATTGCTGATTCGCCCACTTCTCCGAGGCGGATGATCGGGGCCCGGGACTCGAATATTTCCTCAGGCCAGCCAGCCACGATGGCCAGGTATTTCTTTTTGATTTTCCCCTCCTGCATTGCCATTGCGGCGGTCCGTGCTGCGCGGGAGGATTTCGCCACGAGAACAATCCCGCTGGTTTCCCTGTCGAGCCGGTTGATGAGGGAAACCTGGCCGCCATTGGAGAGTTCGTAGCGGAGAAGATCGCGGAGCCCGTCCCAGAGCGTTCGCGGACCGTCCGGCTTGGTCGGGTGCACAAGCATCCCGGCCGGCTTGTTCACGGCGAGGAGGTCCGCAGTTTCGCCGAGGACCTCGAAGTCTTCTTGATCAGGTTTCACTTCGCGGCAATGGTGGAGCGCAATATGATCCATTTGCGGAATGTCACGCGAACGTATTCTTCCGGAACCGGTGTCGTCCGGGCGCTGGATGCGGTATCGCTCGATATCGCCGCCGGAGAATTTGTGACGATATCCGGTCCGAGCGGGTGCGGGAAGAGCACGCTTTTGAACCTGCTGGGGGGACTTGACCGTCCGACCTCCGGGGAGGTTCTCGTGGACGGCTTGCCGCTTCATGAGGCTGATGAAAAAGCCCTCACCTCCTACCGCCGGCATACCCTCGGCATCGTCTTCCAGTTCTTCAATCTTCTGCCTGCAATGACAGTCCGCGAGAATGTGGAACTGCCGCTTCTCCTGCGCGGTGACCCGGCCCGGGCGGCGGCTGTCCGGGTGTCCGAGATGCTCGATCTCGTGGGCCTGGGACGGAGAGCGCACCATTTTCCCCACCAGCTCAGCGGCGGGGAAATGCAGCGGACAGCGATCGCCCGGGCGCTCGCCGGAGGCCCCAGACTCCTGCTCGCCGACGAGCCAACGGGGAATCTGGACTCGGCAAATGCCGGGAATGTTTGCGAAACCCTCTCAAAGATTGCTTCCCAAAAAATTGCTGTGCTGATTATTGTGACGCACAGCGAACCGGTTGCCGCGATGGCGCCGGTCCGGATTCAGATGCTCGATGGAAAAATCTTCACACATATCGATAGCCGCAATCCAGTCGGATGATCCCCGCCTGCAGAAGTTCTGCATGTTTGTGGGATTGGGCGGGGAGGAGCTCTCCGCGCTTCTGAAGCTGACAGATGCGATCACCTCTCCGGCGGGAAGCCGGATCGTCCAAGCGGGCGAAACCGGGCACTGCCTCTACGTGGTGCTCGAGGGCCGCGCGAAAGTGACCGTTGAGGCAGACGGGCGTGAAATCATGCTCTCAGCGCTGGAGACAGGGGATTTTTTCGGAGAAGTCTCCCTGGTCGATGACGGCCCCCGCTCCGCGAACGTGACCGCTCTGGAAACCTGTGTTCTCCTCCGCATCACCCGCATGACCATCGGCGTCCTGAGCGGGCTGCAGCCATCCGCCGCCATTCAGATTCTCGGAGCAATCGGGCGGGCACTCGTCGGAAGGCTCCGGGCCAGCAACCAGAAATATATCGACATCCTCCTCCGCACAGGAGAGCAGGCGTAAGAAAAACAAAGCCACGTGGACAAACAACGCACCCTCGCATCCCCTGCCATCCTGACCGGAAGTGCCCTGCACACCGGCGAAGACGTCACCATCACCATCCTTCCCGCACCTGCCGGACACGGATTCAAATTCCAGCGGGTTGATCTTCCCGACGAACCGGTCGTTGAGGCCGCGGCAGCCCACGTCAAGACGGTCGAGCGCGCCACAACCCTGGTCCAGGGAATGGTGAAGATCCACACGGTCGAGCACGTCATCTCCGCCCTTACCGGCCTGGGTGTGGACAATGCCCTCATCCAGATGAATGCCAACGAGCCGCCGATCGGTGACGGCAGCGCCTCGGCCTTTGTCGCGATGATCCTCAAAGCCGGCATCGTCGAACAGGATGCGCAGCGCAGCTACCTGGAGATCAGCGAGCCGCTCACGATCGAATCCGGCGGATCGGTTCTTGTGATTCTGCCCGATTCAAGATTCCGGATTTCCTGCACCCAGGTCGGCCCGCAAGGCCGGTTCACCCAATTCCTGTCCGCGGAGATCACCCCGGAATTCTACGAAAAGGAAATCGCTCCAGCGCGGACGTTCGTCTTTTACGAGGATGTCAAGCCGCTCATGGATAAGGGCCTGATCAAAGGGGGCAGCCTGGAAAACGCGATTGTCGCCCGCGGGGACAGCGTTCTCAGCAAGGAACCGCTCCGGTTCCCGGACGAGTTTGTCCGCCATAAAATTCTCGATATCATCGGCGATCTCGCTCTCGCCGGCCGGCGGATCCGCGGCCACGTTGTTGCCGTGAAGCCGGGCCATGGAATCAATACCGAGGCCGCCAAGCGGCTCGCCACCCGCCATGCGGAGATCGCGGCCGCCGCGGCCCGGCCGGTCGCAGCGACTTCCGGAGCTCTCGATATCAATGAGGTCATGCGCACATTGCCCCACCGCTATCCGTTCCTGATGGTGGACCGCATCATCGAATTTCAAGGCGAGGTGAAGGCCGTTGGAGTAAAGGCGGTTTCAATCAATGAGCCTTACTTTCAGGGGCATTTCCCCGATCACCCGGTCATGCCGGGAGTGCTCCAACTCGAGGCCATGGCTCAGGTCGCAAGCATTGTCATGATGCGCAAGACCGAGAATGAGGGGAAGATCGGCTACTTTATGAGCGCCGATGGCGTGAAGTTCCGCAAGCCGGTGATGCCGGGCGACACGCTGTTCATCGAGTGCGAACTGACAAGTGCCAAGAAGCGTCTTGGCAAGGCGTCCTGCCGTTGCCTGGTCAACGGGGAACTGGTGTCGGAGGCACAACTCCTTTTCGGTTTGGTCGACAAATGACGGTCATCCATCCGAGCTCGGTAGTGGATCCCTCCGCCGTGATTGGCGACGGAACAGAAATCGGACCATTTTGTCACGTCGGCCCCGGCGTGGAGATCGGCCCGGACTGCAGGCTGCTTGGGCACGTGACGATCGCGGGGCCGACGAAGATCGGGCCCGGGAACACATTCTACCCGTATACCTCGATCGGCCAGCGCTCGCAGGATCTCAAATATGCCGGCGAGCCGACCTATCTGGAGATCGGGACCGGAAATTCGTTCCGGGAATTCTGCACCGTGAATCGCGGAACACTTCCGGATACCAGAACCGTCATCGGTAACCATGGGAATTTCCTGGCCTACTCGCATGTTGCGCACGACTGCACGGTTGGCGACCACGTGATTTTTTCAAACAACGGCACGCTCGCCGGACATGTGGTCGTCGAGGACCACGCCGTGATCGGCGGGCTGTCCGGAGTCCATCAATTCTGCCGCATCGGGCGCCACTCGATCATCGGCGGCTGCACCAAGATCGTGCAGGATGTCCCGCCATATATGATTGCGGACGGGAATCCCGCGGAGATCCGGGGGATCAACCAGGTTGGTCTGGAGCGCCGGGGATTTTCCGCAACCGACGTGCGTGCGCTTCGCGAATGCTACCGGTTCCTCTACCGCTCGAATCTGAATGTCAAGCAGGCCTGCGGGCAGATCGCCGCAGAGATCGCCGCTTCGGAAGTGCGGGACATCCTGCTGGCCTTCATCGAAAAATCCCAGCGTGGCATCGTTCGCTGATCCCTTCCGCCTGCCCCGATGCTGACGGTCCGGAATCTCAGAAAAAGCCATGGCGGTCGCCTGCTTTTCGAGGAGGCATCCCTTCAGGTCAACTACGGCGAGCGCGTCGCTCTCGTCGGGCCGAACGGGGCGGGAAAATCCACGCTCTTTTCGCTGATCCTCAAAAGGGACGAACCCGACGCGGGCACGGTGCAGCGGGATGAGTGGACAATGCTCGGCTACCTGCCGCAGGAAGGTGAGGCGGTCGGCGAGGAGTCCGCGCTGGATATCGCAACAGGGAAGGCCG
Source organism: uncultured Chthoniobacter sp. (assembly GCA_964600115.1). Lineage (GTDB taxonomy): Bacteria > Verrucomicrobiota > Verrucomicrobiia > Chthoniobacterales > Terrimicrobiaceae > QYQL01. Next base: position 12,656 of record CAZRIL010000077.1, read on the forward strand.
GGGAAATTCCAGCCCTGGAAGCGGTGCTGGCACGGCTGGAAAACGCGGGCGAAGTGGATGGTGCCGAATATCTCGAGGCTCACGCCAAACACGAGGCCCTCTGCAACCCGCATGTGGAGGCGCGTGCTCGCAAAATGCTCAAGGGCCTGGGCTATCGCGAGGAGGAATTCAATCGTCCGGCCAAGGAGTTAAGCGGAGGCTGGGTCATGCGCGCCCACCTCGCCCGCCTCCTTGTTATGGAGCCGGATCTTCTGCTTCTGGATGAACCGACGAACCACCTCGATCTGCTCTCGTTGCTCTGGCTTCAGCGCTACCTGCAAACCTACTCCGGGGCCGTGCTCCTGATCTCCCACGATCTCGAGTTCATGGACGCGCTCGTGGACAAGGTCTTTGAAATCACGAACCGGAAAATCGTGTCGTATACCGGAAACTTTTCCGAGTCCCTCCGCCAGCGCGAGGCCAACTACGAGCAGCAGGCGGCGGCATGGAAAAACCAGCAGAAGGAAATCACCGCGCTCCAGGAATTCGCGGACCGGTTCCGCTCGGTCTCCTCAAAGGCGGCCCAGGCCCAGAGCAAGCTCAAGCAGATCGAGCGCATGGAAAAGATCGAGCGTCCCGAGCCGCCGAGAAAGCCTTTCCGGTTCCGGATTCCCCAGCCACCGCGAGGCGGCCAGCAGGCGATGAGCCTCAAAGGCGTCCACATGTCCTACGGCGACCATCCGGTTTACGAGGATCTGGATCTGCTGATCGAGCGCGGTGAACGCACGGCGCTTGTCGGCCCGAACGGCGCCGGAAAATCCACGCTTCTGAAGATTATGGCAGGGGTGGTTCCCATACAAAAGGGCCTCTGCCAGCCGGGACACAATTCCAAGATCGGCTACTTCAGCCAGCACCGCTCGGCAACACTGAATCCGACGAACTCCGTCATCGAAGAAGTGCTCGCCAGCAACGGGACACTCCGCGAGGAGGAGGCCCGCAGCATGCTCGGCTCATTTCTGTTCCGGAAGGACGACATCCATAAAAAGACCTGCGTTTTGAGCGGGGGGGAGAAAACCCGGCTCAACCTCATCAAGTTTCTCGTCGATCCTCCGAATCTTCTGCTCATGGACGAGCCGACAACTCATCTGGACATCCTGACGGTCGAATCCCTGGTGCTTGCGCTGAGCGCCTATGAGGGAACGCTGGTATTCATCTCGCACGACGTCCACTTCATCCGGAAGCTGGCCAACCGGATTCTCCATATCAACGCGGGCAATGTGACCACGTATGCCGGCGGGTATGACTATTTCCTCGAAAAGTCCGGCCTGCTCGGATCCGAGCGGTTTGCGCTGACCGCGTAAGGATGTTAAACGTTGCCCATGCCAAGGGCTACTTTGCCTGATTGGCAAGGACGCGTTCGATCGTATTGGTCGTGGACCTTCCCGCAACCAAATCGGCGAGGACCACGCGCCCGCCGTGTTCCTCCACAATCTCCCGGCCGCTCACATAGTGGGCCCAGTCTTTGCCTTTGACGAGAATCCGTGGAAGCACAGCGGCGATCAAGTCTTTCGGTTCATCCTCATCGAAGATCACGACGAAATCCACCGCCCGCAGAGACCCCACGACGTAGGCCCTGTCCTCCTGGGAATTGACCGGGCGGGTCGGGCCTTTGTTCCGCCGCACGGAGGCATCGCTGTTCAGGCCCACGCAAAGCGCATCTCCCTGGGCCCGCGCGAAGGAAAGGTATTCCGCATGGCCCCGGTGAAGGATGTCGAAGCATCCGTTGGTGAAGACAAGTTCCTTTCCTTCTCCCTCGAGACGGTCACGTTCGGCGCGGGCTTCCGCGGGTGTCAGGATTCTTGGTGCCATCATTTTACTGGGACTGGAGCCGCTCAAGGTTCGCCTTGAGGGCAACGACCTCGGGCGCATCGGGTTTCTTGAACGCAAGGTAGGTTTTCATCGCGGCCTCGTAGTAGCCCCGCGCTTTTGCAAAGTTGGAGCTGGAATGGTAGACGACCGCCAGGTTTGCGAGCGACTGTGCAACTTCCGGGTGCATGGCGCCGAAGACCTGCTCGCGGATTCCGAGCGCCCGCATATGCAGGTTTTCCGCGCGCACCCAATCGCCCGCCTCGGTGTAGGCCACGGCGAGGTTGTTGCAGACGAGCGCCACCGACGGATGGATCTCCCCGTGCAGCCGGACCGCCGTGTCGAGCGCCTGCAGGTAGTGCCGCTCGCATGCCGCGAAATTTCCGGCGTGCTTCTCCAGCCCGGCCAGATTGCTGGCGAGCATGCAATGCTGCGAGTAATCGTGCGCGGCCTCGTAGAGTTCCATCGCCTGCCCGTAGTATCGCCTTGCGGAGGCTTCTTCCCCCTGGTGCTCGGAGAGGAGCGCCAGCTTTGCCGCGACTCGGGCCGCAGCGGTGATGTTTCCATTTTCCAGATTGCGGGCGAGCGAGTCTTTGAAATCCTGCACGGCATCCGAGAAAAACCCCGATGCCTGGCAGACATCCCCGGCAATTTCCAGGGCGTCGCTCAGGCGCGGGCTGCTCTGCCTGAATACCTGTTCTGCGGCCTCCTTGAATTTCTGGGCGGCAAGCCGGTGTTGTTCACGGGAGGCCTGGCTGCGCTGCGCCTCCAGGTCTTTGCAGAGAACCTCCCATAAATTTGCGGTCGTCTGCATATTGGCTCTTCATACGCGAATCACGATTTCCAGACGAGAGGATTTTTAGGTTTTCAGCAGCTTGAGAAGCGTCGCCCTCGATGCGGGAACCCTTCCGCAGTGGGTTTCCAAGGCGGCGAGGGCGTGAGATGAGGCATCGTGGATTCCCAGGATGCGGGTCAGTTCCCGCTCGAAAAAGTCGAGAGCCCGGTGGCTGGCCGCGTTGCTCTGAAGGTGTGTGAGCGCGCGGGTGAGCAGTTCAAAAATCCCTGCAACCGGTGTGCCGGGCTCGGTCACGAGGTCGGCAAGCTCCGCAAAATAGCTGCAGAGAAAGAGATTCGAACCCGAGAGGCCGGCCGCGTCGAAGGGCTGGAGAATTTGGACTTCGCGCAGCGTATGCAGCGAGGATTTCCGGGAGAGGACGAAGGAGATCTCCCCGATGAAAAACAGGTCGAGCTTTCCGGAGAAGGCGCTGGCGGGACGACGGGCCCCCTTTGCCATCGTCGAAACTTTTCCATGGCCAAGAGTCAGCCATGTGACGATCCAACTGGTATCGCCCCAGGGCCTTCTGCGGATCAGGATCGCCGATGAATGCTCCACGGGGCCTTTTATCTCATATCCACCGCCGAAAAAATAGCATTGGTTGGGATGCTGGAATCGCGTAAAAAACCGGCAATGCCAACCAGCGCTCTAGTTTTCTGTCCTCCCGGTTTGGAGGGGCAGGTTTTTCCACCGGCCGTGCTCGATCAGATTTCCCGTTCGGCGTCACTTCCCCGGAGATTTGTCGACCCCTCCAGGTGGAGAGAGGCCGCTGCGCCGCTTTCGACGACCGATGTCATCATTTCGACGTGGGGGATGCCCGCTCTTGATGCGGAGTTTCTGCAGGCTGCGCCCGCTTTGAAGGCTGTGTTCTACGCCGCCGGCAGCGTGAAGGGGTTCGTGACCGGGGAATGCTGGGATCGCGGAATTGTCGTGTCGAGCGCCTGGGCGGCAAACGGAATTCCTGTTGCGGAGTATTCGTTGGGCACGATCCTTCTGAGCTTGAAAAGGTTTTGGCACTTTTCACGGATTTCGAGGGAAGGGGGGAGCAGCCGGGACCTTCATGTTCCAGGAGCCTATCATTCGAAAGTGGGGCTGGTTTCGCTCGGGGCGGTGGGTCGCGCCACTGCGCGCATGCTCCGCCCGCTTGAGGTGGTTCTTCTCGCGCATGATCCGTTTCTCCCAGGCGAGCAGGCGGCCGAGCTGGGGATCAGCCTTGTTTCTCTTCAGGAGCTTTTTCGTGAATGCGATGTGATCAGTCTTCACACGCCATGGATTCCCGCGACCGAGCGGATGATTACCGGCGAATTGATCTCGTCGATGAAGGAGGGCGCCACGCTGATCAACACTTCCCGCGGCGCGGTGATTGCCGAGGAGGAGATGATCGAAGTTCTTCGTCGCAGGCCGGATCTCTCCGCAGTTCTGGATGTCACCTGGCCTGAGCCTTCCGCGCAGGATTCCCCGTTGCGTTCGCTCCCCAATGTGGTTCTGACGCCTCATATTGCCGGGAGCGTTCAGCGGGAGTGTGCCCGGATGGGAAGCTGGATGGCTGACGAGCTCCAGCGATTTGTCGCCGGTGAGCCGCTCCGCTACGGGATCAAGAGATCCATGCTGGAAACGATGGCATGAGGATCGGAGCCCCATGAACCCCGGTCTTGTCTCCGTCACATTCCGCCGGCTTTCACCGAAGGAGATCGTGGATCTCTGCGTGAGTTCGGGGTTGCGGACGATCGAATGGGGAGGGGATGTCCATGTTCCACCCGATGATCCTGCCGGCGCTTCCCGCGTCGGAGAAATGACCCGCATGGCCGGGCTTTCGATTGCTGCCTACGGCTCCTACTACCGCCTTGCCTCCGGAGGGAGCTCCTTCGCGGATGTCCTGGCCAGTGCGGAAGCGCTCGGAGCCCCTGCAATCAGGGTGTGGGCGGGAGATCGCGGATCCGCCGAAACCGATGAGGCCGGCCGCATGGCTGTTGCAGACGATGCGATGCGCTGCGCGGATCTTGCCGGAGCAAAGGGGATTTCGATTTGTTACGAATTCCATGGCGGGACCTTGACCGACACCACGGAGTCCGCGGTGGCTCTCCTTGCCGCGACAGAGCATCCGTTCATCCGGAGCCTCTGGCAGGCTCCGCACGGAAAAACACCCGGGGAATGCCTGGCCAGCCTCAGAGCCATGATTCCCCGGCTGCACCACATCCACGTTTTCCACTGGTGGCCGGATCCCGTCAATCGTCTGCCTCTGTCGGATGGGCGGGAGCGCTGGGAAGCGTATGTTTCGGAGCTGAAATCCACCTCAAGTGACTGTGATTTTCTCCTCGAGTTCGTGCGCGGGGACGATCCAGCGGCACTCCGGGAGGATGCGCGGACTCTCCGGGAAATTCTTTCCCGACCCCTTCTCTGATGGCGGACGGGGCGTGTGAGCCGGGCCCGGAACGCTTGCCGCGCCACCGTTTGCAGGTTTCCGTCATGCGCGGGCGCTTGCTCTTTTTGGAGGATGAACCCATGATCCCCGGGTGTTTAATTTCATAATCCGACGACTTCTGATCAGCATTGTCCTGCTGTTTGGGATCAGTCTGATATCTTTTTTCATGATCACGCTTGCTCCGGGAAGCCCATATCCCTGGGGGGAGCTGAATCCCAAGATCACGCCCCAGGTGAAGGAAATGTTCCGCAAGAAATTTCACCTCGACCGGCCGCTGTATGAGCAGTACTGGCTGAACATGCGGGATCTCTTCAGCGGGCGCTTGAAGAGCATCAAGGACGACCGGCCTGTGCTCCAAAAAATCCTCGAGCGGCTTCCAGCCACGATCACGCTGAACTTCGCATCGATCCTTCTCTCGCTCACGTTCGGCCTGCTTCTGGGAATTTACTGTGCCAGGTATGCTGGCAAGCCTCCGGATTTCTGGTTTTCCCTGCTCGCGTTTGTCTTCATCGCGGTTCCGACATTCTGGATTGCAAACATGGCGATCATCGGCCTCGTGAAATTCACGTCTGTGCCAGTGCTCGGCACGCAATCGTATGGAATTGATTTTCCGAATTTTCTGGCCGCCGGCCTGGACCGGGTCTGGCACATTGCGCTGCCGGCTGTCGTGCTTTCGCTGGGCGGGATCGCGGTTCAGTCCCGCTATATCCGCGCCAGCATGCTGGAGACATTGCGCGAGGATTACATCCGCACGGCCCGCGCAAAAGGGTTGGAGGAGGATGTGGTCTTTTACAAACACGCCTTGAGAAATTCCATCCGTCCCCTCATCACGGGCATTGGGTCGCTCCTGCCGGCCCTGATCGGAGGCGCCGTGATCGTGGAGACGATCTTTGCCTATCCTGGCATGGGTCGCCTGGGCTACGAGGCCGTGCTGGAGCGCGACTACCCGACGCTGGTGGCGCTGAATTTCATCGTGGCCGCACTCGTCCTGATCGGGAACCTGATCTCCGACATCCTCTACGCCGTGGTGGATCCGCGGGTGAGGTTGGAGTAGGGGACGCGCCTGCCTACCTCGTGGAAGGCCGCACGACCGTGACGGTGTTCGTTTGGTAGACCAGTGAGCCATTCGCACGGGTCGCAGAGTGGAAGACGATGCCCAGATTGATCGACTCGACGACTCCCGATCCCAGTGAGGTGATATTGGCGTTCGGAGTGAAGGTGAGATAGACCGCATCAGCTCCAGGCGGGTTGTTGGTGGCGCATTTTTCCGGGAGCACCTCGGTCACGCTGTTGGAGTCCAGCCCCAGCTGCCAGAGCGTTGCAGCCTGTTCCTGGAGGTTGAGGGCCCGCGTGACACGACCGTTCGCCTCCTCCTGAAGGAACATGGTGTGCGCCATCATGGCCACGGCGGCAATTCCTGTCAGCAGGATCCCGGCAGCAATCAGGACCTCGATCAACGAATAGGCCTGCCGACCGGATGTTGGGCTCAAAAAGCTCATGGTGTCCTCTGCTCTTCAAGCCAGATGATCCGGTCGGTGATGAGTTCCGCGGACGAGGCATTCGAGCCGCTCATCGCAGGGCTCGTGTTGGTGCTGAGAACGAGATTTCCCTGGTTGACATCGATGTTGCGGACCGACCTGATCCCGCCCTGAATCGTCAGGCTCCTGGAGCCGGTGGGTGCACGCACGGCGAAGGATGAGGGGAATGTGGCGACGGTGATCCCCATCCGCCATGTATAGTTCTCATTCGTGGTGGCTGTCTGGAGCGTCAGGTTGGCGCCGGCGTGGTTGACGTAGACCATCCGCGTGTTCGTCGCGCCGCTGAGTGTGATTTGAGTCAGGTTGGTATTCGAAGCGGGTATTATGATGTGCAGCGCATTGGTTTCCGCGGAGGCTGCGATCGTCACATTGGTCGCCGATGAGTTCGTGAACCTGTCGATGTAGGTGTTGGTGGCGTAGTTGGTCGTGTAGGTGTAGTTGGTGGCGGTGGTGTAGTTGGTGCCGTAGGTGTAGTTTGTCCCGGTGATCCTTGTGTGTTTTGCATTCCACGTGTAGTTCGTGCCGGTGATGTAGGTGGTCGAGTTCGTAACGATGCTCGAGTTTGTGGCGATATTGACGTTTGTCACCGTGTTTGTGAACGCGAACAGGTTTGTGAACGCATTTGGAATGTCATAGCGCACAATCGCTGCGGGCTGGCTGGCGCTGACATTTGCCGTCATCGTCCCCCCGTCGAAATTTCTTGTGATGGTGCCTCCATTCGTAACGGGCGGGGGAACAAAGACGGCGGTATTCGTGGAAAACGTGTTTGTGGGATATGTCACGGTTGCGGGTGAATAGACGTAATTCGTGCTCAGCGGTGATGCGAAATACCCGATGTATCCATTGGTCCCGAAACCTGAGGAGTTAGTGCCCGATGTGAACGGGATGGCGGGGGAGTTTGAAAATCCGATCACTTCGCTCCAAAAGATTTTTTTCGCGTTTGCCGCCACCCACGCCAGGTTTGTCGTGGCCGGATTCTGGACGACGATCGGATACCCGGAAAGAACCGGGCTGCGGCTGCGGATCAGATATGTCCAGTTCAGGGCCTCGGCGCTGTTGGAAATCGTGCCGAGGTTGGTCACGACAAACGAGGGGCCGCTGATCGGGTTGAACGGATTGCCTTCGACAAAATTCGTGTTGCTCCACACACCGGATGCAAAGTTGATGGCGAATCCTCCCCAGCCATCCGCCAAACTGAAATTCGTGCCCTGCAGTGCGCTGCCGATGGTGCCCGATGGCATCTGGTTCAGGACATACTGGCGGGCGAGGGCGCGGCCGTTCGCGATGGCGATGCGGCGCTTCTGCCCTTCTTCCGTCGTGGTCGTATAAGTGGCCCGCGTCGCCATCATCTGCGCCCATCCGGCCAGCACGAGCGTGCCCCCCAGTATTACAATCAGCGAGAAAATCAGGATTGTCCCCTGAAGGTTTCTAATAAATGGGATCGGCGCTTTCATAATGGTGGGAAAGCCGGGATGACAAAGAAAAAGGAAGTTGCGCCCGCCATCCCGGAATAGACAAACCGGGGGCTGGCATTGGTCAGCGACTCGGGCTGATATCCGGAAGCCAGATTGTCCCTTGCAGGATCCGGCCACCAGACGAGGTAGAACGGCTTGTTTTCAGCCATGCGATAGCGGTCCACGGCATTCGTGCCACTGGTTCCGAGGGATTCCTTCTCAAAGAAGACAGCCAGAGGGCTGAAGTTGTTCGTCTGCCCGGGATAAAAAACATGGTAGTAATCGGTCATCGTCGTGCCCACATACCGCCTGACCGACGCGTAAACCCCCGGAGGATTGCCCGTCACGCTCACCAGATCGGTTTCGTAGATGGCCCTGACGAGCACGTTCGTGGAATAGCCCGAGTAGCCCAGAATGTAGATCGAGAGATTTGTGGAGGTCGTGGCCCCGCTGTAGCTCACGTAAACCTCGCCGGACCTGTCGATCAGATTGGTGCGGAAATTCTCCGGCGTGACCATCCCGCGAACATCGAAGTTTGTCGGAAGCGCCAGGTTTGTCGGGCGCAATCCTGGGATGTTCGGATTGTTGCGGGCGAGGCAACAGACAGCGCTTGCGGTGCTGATGTCGCGAACCAGGCGCTCGCGCATGCTTTCCGCCATGGCCGCTGAGGCAAAGCTGGGGGCTTCGCTGACAGCGATCAGGCTGTTGGATGAGTTGTAGAAATTGATGGCATTTGTCACCGTGAGGCGGACGTTGGCCTGCCGCCGCGAAGGGCCGCTCCTCGAGATCGTTCCGTAGGCGAGCACCGCCACCATGATGACGCCGGCGGCGATGCACATCGCAACGACCAATTCGACAAACGTGAATCCTGCCAACCCGGACGGTCCCGGGGACCAGCCGCTATTTGGATTTTTTGGCGTCTTCCGCATTGGTGACCACCCCCATCATCTGGACCTCGCGGTCCGCCATGTTTCTGAGGTCGGCTGCCCGGCTGCCTGCAAGGAAATCGTTAACCCCCGGGTGAGTGAGCGGCGGTGCTTCGATCCGGCCGCTCGGCCCGATCTTGGCGAGCTCCTCGAAAGCCTCTCCGAGCATCACCTGCGAAACCGTCGGCTTGATCGCGAATGGCAGGACGATTTGGCGCGGCTCGACGGTGGGGTCCCGCTCTACGAACGCGAGAACAATCGCAGTATCGTCGATCGAGAGAACCCGCAGCGCTTCGAATTGATTTCTGAAGATCGGCGGAAGCGTGCTCCCCGGCTTGAGGATCAGCGACCCGAGCAGAACCCGCTTTTCGCCCTCAGCTCCCGAAACGGCGTTGATCTTCATCGCCCGGAAAATTTTACGAAGCTTGGACTCCTCGGTGGCGCCCTCCTGCGTGACCGTCGGGGCCGCTTGCACGGCGATCTGCTGCGTAAAGGGATTCCTCTCCGAGGATCTCAACTCCACCCGCTGGCGGCCATCCGGGAAGAGAGAGGGATCGCTCAAGGCCTGGAGCAACAGGGGGCAGGGCAGGAGGCAGAGGAGAAAGACTGAAGCTTGAAACCTGAAGCCGGAATGCGGAAGGCGGAAAACAGAAGGTGATGGGGCGAGCGTTCCGTTCCCGGCTTCCGCTGCATCCGAAATATGTTTCGTTTTCATTGTTTCAAAAGCGGCTGCTCAAGAACGACTTCCATTCTCAGATCGTTTGCCCTCGTGCCCTTCGAGAGGCGCACACTGCTTGTCCTCACGGTCGGCATTTTAACCTCCAGATCGCCCAGCCAGTTCATCAGCCGGGCGTAGTCATCTTCAAAAGTTAAGAAAGCGCGCATCGCATTCGGAATCGAGGCATTCCCCTTGACCGGAGTCAGTTCGAATCGCTGTGCAAGGTTCACCAGATTGGCTTCTTTTACCCGCATTGCCAGATTGACCTCCGCGCTCTGGGGATTGTCGATGGTGGTGAAGTATGGCTGCCAGATCCGGAGGAACTCGATCAGGTCCGAGGATTGTCTCCGGAGGTTACCGAGCTGTGCGCGTTCCTGGTTCAGGGCCGTCGTGGCATCGTTCTCCGCCTGTTGGGCGGCTGCCGCCTGGTTCTGGACTTTGGTGCGGTTTCCCTGCACCCAGAGGGTCAGTTGAACGAGGACAACGATGAAGAGAGCCACGACTCCGCAGGCAATATGCTTGTTGTTCATTGCTGAACCTCCTCACTCTGCCGGAGCGGGTCCTGATGGACGAGCGTGGCTTTATAATCGAGTTCCCCTCTGCCGAGTGTCTGTGTGGGAGAAAATGCCCGGTAGTTCAGCGCGGCAATTTTCTCCACTGTCAGGTCGAGTTGCTTTGTGGAATCCGTCCCCATGCGGAGCCCCATTTTGATCTGCGCGGGGTTTTCCAGGTCCCTATCCAGCCTCAGATCGACGATCGAGGACCTCGGGCCCATGCTTCTTGTGATTTCGACCAGAAGCGGTTGAACCGGGCGCGAGCTGGCGACCCAGCTCTGGATGTCCGTGGCCTTTTTGATCTGAGACTCCAGGGCGGCCCGTTGGGTTCGCGCGTCCTGCGTCTGGGTGGCCAGGGTGGCAGACTGCGACTTGTGGCCGTCCCTTTTTTGAACGGCCAGCTGGAACTGGATTGCAAAAATGGAACTCAGGATGACCGCGACCGCGATGGAGCAGTAAAAGAGGAGGGGAACAAGGCGGAGGACGACCGGCAGCGGGGGCGCAATGTCTTTGCGGTCGGTTTTGAAGTCGTCAATCTGGCGCTCGGTGATTTGCATGATTTAGTTCTGGACCATCAGGGTGGCGAGCAGCGAGGGCTCGGATAAGTCCGCAACCTCGCGGTTTGGGAAAACCTTGGCCAGCCGGTCGGCCAGCCCGTCCATAGGCTCATCGCAGATGAGGGTGATGCCGATGTTTGGTGAGAGGCGCGAATGAAACGGAGCCAGCAGATCGGTGATCGGGGTGAGGTCCTCCTCGTAAACGTCGGTGCGGGAGCGGAGCTCCAGCCAGCGGTCCTGGTCCTGCACGAGCGCGCAGACGGCTCCCTCGCAGCAGACGATATAGAATGTGCTGACGGTTTTTTCGGAACCTTTTTCGATATTGGTGACTGCGAGCGCATGCTTGAGAAGCACGTAAGCGCCGCAGCAAATCCTGCCCACCCGGAAGCCTGCTTCAGTGAACAGGCTTTCTGTCTTACGTGTCTGGTCCTCGTCGAAGGTGAGCAGGATCGAGGAGTTGGTCTCCGGATTATGGGTGAGGGCGTAGCGCTTGCCCCGCTCATAGCGTCCTCCCAGCACTCCTCGCGCATTGGATTTCAGCAGGTCCTCGCTGCCCGTGCGGCGGGAGAGATTGGTTTCCAGGCTGATCACGTAGCGGGTGTTGAGAGAGACCGCGCACCAGCCCCGCTCCGCCAGTGGTTTGATGTGCTCCCCGGTCTGCGCGAGGACCTCCTTCGGATCCGCCCTCACCGACTCGAGATCTCCGGGCTTTCCGGACCGGCCGATCGCCCGCCAGGAGAGCACGCCACGACCGACGCCGAAAAAGACGGTCCGCTCCGCCGGAAAGCGCTTCTTCCACGACGCCGACGAATCGTCCGGCTCCGGGCGGAACGCTGAGAAGTTGAGAATCGATTTGAGGTCAATCGAGTTCATCGGGAAATCTCCGTCTGGCGTTCGAGATATTCTTGAGCCTCATCCCAGGAAAATACGGCTGCTTCCGGGGGCAGGCCCGCGGAATAACCTTCATCGAAACGGAGTGAGATGCTCTTCTCGAAATTATACATCCCCTTCTTCCATCCTGTCTCGAGCTCCTGATCAAGCTTTTTGAAGTCGCCGCGGCGGATGATATTCACCACGCCATCATATTGGAGCAGGATCTCGTGGATCGGGAAGCGCTTCCCTTTTCTCTCGTCCAGAAGCAGCCGCTGGCAGAGGATAAGGCGCAAACAATCCGCCATCGTCTCCTGCGAGCTGTCAAGCCGCTCGGAGGAGATGAGCTTGAGGAATCTCTGGACCGTCTGGGATGCGGTCGAGGTGTGAAGCGTCGCCACCACAACGTGTCCGGTCTCGGCCGCCTGCAAGGCGATTTCCGCAGTTTCCCCGTCGCGGATCTCACCGATAATGATCACGTCCGGAGCCTGTCGCAACGCAGCCCGCAGCGCCTTGGAAAAATCCAGTTCATCGCTGCCCATTTCGCGCTGGGAGATCAGGGAGGGCAGGCCGTCGGGGTAGATGAACTCGATCGGATCCTCGAACGAGATCACGTGTTCCCTCCTTCTCAAAGCCCGGTGAAGAACCATTGAGGCAATCGTGGTCGATTTCCCGCTCCCGGTGGCTCCGCAGATCAGGAAGAGGCCGTTCTTGGCCTCCAGAAATGCTTTCAGCGCCGGTGTCGGAACCTTGATCGATGACGGGTGCGGGATCTCATTCGGCAACAGTCGCAGAACCCAGCGCAACCGTCCCTGCGTGACCATCTGGCTCACGCGGAACCGGCGTCCATGGAGGTCCAAAGCGCTGTCGTCGCACCCCGGCTCCAGATACTCCGGAAGCGGCATTTCAAAAACCGTGTCATCGTAGATCAGCTGCCCGTTGTGCTTGTAGGACAGGGGGTCTCCAGGAGTCAGGTAAAAATCGCTGACTCCCTCCGCTGTGGAAAGGTCTTTGATTCTCTCTCCGACGGGAGAGTCCGGGTGGAGTTCAAGCAGTCGCATCGTTTCTTTTCGGTGGTGAAATTTCTCGGGAGGGCACTCTGACCACTAGCAGGGGCCGGCTTCCAAAACAACCTTCTGCTGCATGGCGCAAGCGGCTATCGAACAAAAGTTTGGTTTGATTCCGGATGTTTGTGGTTCAAATCGGAGTGTTTGCGGGGATGATTCCGGCGTCAATCAAAGCCTGGCGCAGTGTCTTGGTTCCATTGGTTCCAGTCCTGTTCCAATACGGGTCAGCCCGGTATTTGGAGACCGGGTCGCCGATGGTGTATGGCATCGACTGGTTTGCTGCGGTCATGCCATCGGCGGTGAAGATCAAATCCTGATAGTCGATGGAACCCACATTGGCGTTGTTGGTCACCTGCATGTCCTCGATCGCGTAGGCATTAGTGTTGGTCCCGAGAGGCGCATACTGGTTCGCATAGAAAGGTGCCTGATTTCCGGAACCGCGCGCCAGAGATGTCAGAGGATAGGTCTGCGAGTTGTTGACGTTGTTGCTGAGGTTGCTGTAGGCGGTCTGAAAGGTGTTGTTGGGGATCATGATGGCCGCCACCGTGTCTCCCGACCGGAAGGAATAGGTCTGGTTGAATCCCTGGCTGCTGGTCGACGCATCAATGATAACCTGTGCCCGGTCGCCTTCAATCACCCGGCGCATGGCTTCCATCAGAAAGGCTTTTTGTCCCGCCGCAGTGTCCAGATCGAACACGTCCGGCCCCATCCCTTCGAGCGAGAACAGCGCCAGTCGCGAATTGTATCCCGCCTCGCGGAAGACGTAGTTCACATTCAC